>NZ_JBXWRY010000001.1:0-308189 GCF_059613135.1 Ruegeria sp. BHSB196 | reverse complement strand
ATGGGCGGCATCGACAAGCTGCTGGAAACCGTCGATGGCCAGCCGCTGTTGCGCCGCAGCGCCGCGATCGCCGCCGACGCCGGACCGGTCATCGTCGCCCTGCCGCCCCCGCCGCATCCGCGATACGACGCCCTGCGGGGGTTGGAGGTTGAAACCGTCCCGGTGCCCGATGCGCGCGAAGGGATGAATGCCAGCCTGCGCGCCGCCATGGCCGCCCTGCCCGATGATGCGCCGGCGGTGATGATCCTGCTGGCGGACCTGCCGGACCTGACCGCCGACGACCTGCGCAAGGTGCTGACCGCGGTGCGCGACAGTCCGGACATGCGGATCTGGCGGGGCGCGACCGAAGACGGAGCGCCCGGTCATCCCGTGGTGTTCGACCGCGCGCTGTTTCCCGTGCTTTGCGCCCTGACCGGAGATGCCGGAGCGCAGGCCGTGGTGCAGGGCAATGAGTCCCGGCTGCGGCTCGTGCCCCTGCCCGGCCAGAACGCGCGCCGCGATCTGGACACGCCGGAAGCCTGGGTTGCATGGCGCAAGACGCGACGGAAATGATCCCACTGAACGGCCCGGAAAGAAAGATGGCCCGGTCGCAGAGAACCGGGCCACTTGCCTAAGAAATGATATCCACTCGTTTTCCTTTGCCTGAGAATGCTCCGGAATATTCCCGGCCAGGCCGCCGCCAACCAAACACAAGACCCCCTCGTTAACAGGGCGGACAGCATTCCCAGTATCAGAACAAAAAACTCTCGGACGCCTTCGACGTCGACAGTTCCCCTCATCTAGGCAAGTTCATGCTTACAGATTCAGACCATTTCAAACAATCTAAAATTTTCCCCGTCACTCCTTTTTGAGTTTCCGGAAGTCGCTTGATTTTAGACGAAATTCCGACTTGCTCGCCCAAAGGTAGAATGCGATTCTCCGGCTTGCTCGCCGGTTCCATCCTATATTCAAATAGAAATTATCGCATTCTCCCGGTTATCCACAGGCCTATCCGCGCGGCACCCTGTTCAACCGCCCTGTGGTGCTGCAACTTGAAATGGATAACATTCAAATCCGAGTGTTGCCATTTGGGACACAGTTTCCGGCAACCAATCCCGGTTTTTCAGCGGCATTATTCCGCTGATCGTGAACAATGCCTCATTTTTGCCACATTTCGTGAAAGGAAGTGCCGGACCGATTCGGAGCGTTTCCCATCCAGGCACCCAAAGAACGGCCTTCAATACGCACCGATCCTGACACAGTCCTATCACATATCGCACCGGAATGTGAAAATTTCTTAATGTCCGGATCAGGAACACCTCAGGTTGCACTGCCATTCCTTGTGATCAAGCCCGGGACAGAACCGGGTCGGATTACAGGAGACCTCCATGAGCATTCGAAATTCCACGAACCTTTTCCCATTCGCGCCCAAATGGGCCGGCGCGAGCGCGCTGAGCGCGGCGCTCTTGACCACGACCGCCCTGCCCGCCCTGGCCGACGAGGCTCTGGCCGACCTGATCGAAGAGGTATCCCCTTCGGTCGTCACCATCCTGGCCGAGCAGCAGGCAAGACCGGCGCCCACGGGCGGACAGGATTTTGACTTCGAGGGCCATCCCTTTGGCGAGTTCTTCAAACGCTTCGGTGCGCCCGAACAGTTCGGAATGCCCGAGTCGGGTCCGAAAGGGCCGCGCCAGGGTCTGGGTTCAGGCTTCGTTCTGGACGAGGACGGCTACATCATCACCAACCACCACGTCGTCGACGGCGCCAGCACGGTCACGGTCCGGCTGAGCGACGACCGCACATACGAAGCCGAGGTCATCGGCACCGACCCGCTGACCGACATAGCCCTGCTCAAGATCGAAACCGAAGGCGCCCTGCCCGCCGTCACCCTCGGTGACAGCGACAGCATCCGCGTCGGCGAGGACGTGGTCGCCATCGGCAACCCCTTCGGTCTGAGTTCGACCGTGACCACCGGGATCGTTTCGGCCAAGGGCCGCAACATCTCGCAAGGCCCGTATGCCGAGTTCATCCAGACCGATGCGGCGATCAACAAGGGCAACTCCGGCGGCCCGCTCTTCAACATGCAGGGCGAAGTCGTCGGCGTGAACTCGGTCATCTATTCGCCCACCGGCGGATCCGTCGGCCTCGGCTTTGCCGTGACCTCGAACATCGTCGAGGACATCGCCGCCGACCTCATGGACGATGGTCAGGTCGAGCGTGGCTGGCTGGGTGTCTCGATCCAGAACGTCAGCCCCGACATCGCCGCGGCGATGGGCCTGGAGGCCGCGACCGGTGCCCTGGTGTCCGACGTGGTCGCGGACAGCCCTGCGGACGGTGCGCTGGAACCCGGCGACGTGATCCTGTCCTTCAACGACGAGGACGTGACCTCCAGCAGCGATCTGCCCTTGCTGGTCGGCGCGGCCGAGGTCGATGCGGACAGCAAGATCAGGGTGTTGCGCGACGGCAAGGAGCAGGATCTGACCGTCCGCATCGGCGCGCATCAGATGGCCTCGGCCGACGCGGCACAGGCGGATGACGACATCTCGCCCACCTCGCTCGGCGTATCTGTGGCGCCGCTGACCGAAACGGCCCGTGCCGAAATGGGCGTCGGCGAGGACGTGTCCGGCGTGGTGGTCGTGTCGCTCGAACCGGACAGCCCCGCCGCCAAGGCCGGACTGCAGCGTGGCGATGTGATCGTCAAGCTCGGCGGCATGGAAACCGACAGCCCCAAGGCGCTGGAATCGGCGCTGGAGAAAGAAAAGACCGATCCGGCCCTGCTGCTGATCAATCGCGGCGGCAGCCAGATCTTCGTCACGGTCAGGATCGCCTGATCGGCGCCCACGCGCGCGTGGCTAATGGGGAGTTCCAACGCGCGCAAAACCCGGCGGTTCCGGATTGTCCCCCAACTGCCGGGCGGCCGGGCGCGGGAAACCGCGTCCGGCACGTGCATTTCCAACTCCTCGGATGTATATCAAGGAAAAAGGATTTCCCAGCATGAGCCGCCGCATACTGATAGTCGAGGACGACCCCGAGACCCGCGAGTTCATCTCCAAGGGGCTTTCCGAGGAAGGGTTCACCGTCGAGGTCGCGCCCGACGGGCGCGAGGGGCTTTATCACGCCACCGACGGCGGGTTCGACGCCATCGTGCTGGACCGGATGCTGCCCGGTCTGGACGGCCTGTCCCTGATCAAGTCGATCCGGGCCGCCGGGCTCAAAACACCGGTTCTGATGCTCACGGCCATGAGCGCGGTGGACGAACGGGTCAAGGGCCTGCGCGCCGGGGCCGACGATTATCTGGTCAAGCCGTTTTCGTTCCAGGAACTGCATGCCCGGATCGAGGCGCTTCTGCGCCGCCCCCAGGACACGGAGGAGTCCGCCACCCTCACCTGCCGCGATCTGGAAATGGACCTGCTCACCCGGCGTGTCACGCGCGCGGGGCGCGACATCACCCTGACCCCGCGCGAGTTCCAGATCCTCGAATTCTTCCTGCGCCGCAAGAACCGGGTCGTGTCGCGCACGATGCTGCTGGAAGGCGTCTGGGACTATCACTTCGACCCCAACACCAACGTGGTCGACGTGCACATCTCGAAACTGCGCCGTCAGCTCGACGAGGGCGGTGCGCCGCCCCTGATCGAAACCGTGCGCGGGGCCGGATACATGGTATCCGATGGCTAGATCCCAGCGGCTGCTCAGAAACTCGCGCACGCGGCTGGTGCTGGCCAGCATGTTTCTCAGCACGTTGCTGACCGCCGCGGTGCTGGCGCTGGTCTACGTGACCGCGAACCGGACCATCGCCAACGAAACCCGCTCGGTCGTCTCGGCCGAACTGGCGGGGCTGTCGGACGAGTTCGAACGCCTGGGCATGATCGGGCTGATCACCGCCATCAACCGCCGGCTGGTCAACGCCGCCGAGCGCGATGCGCTCTATCTGTTGACCGATGCCAGCGGCAAGGTTCTGGCGGGCAACATGCGGCGGTGGCCGGCCGGAGTCGAGCCCGGCAGCGGCTGGGTCGATCTCGACGTGATCCGGGCGGTCTCGGGCGAAACCGTTCCGATCTCGGCCGCCTCGATCCGCCTGCCGGGCGGCGACCGGCTGCTGGTGGGGCGCGATGCCTCGGCCCGGCGACAGTTCGACCGGGTGCTGCTGCGATCGGTCGTCCTGGCGCTGACCGCGGCGCTGGCGCTCAGCCTGCTGACCGGCTGGCTGCTGACGCGGCTGGTGTTCTCGCGTCTCAAGGACATCGCCCGAACCGCCGACGACATCGTTTCGGGCGACCTGACGCAGCGCATACCCCTGCGCGGAACCGGCGACGAATTCGACCAGATGGCCAAGACGCTGAACGAGATGCTGGACCGGATCGAGGAACTGGTCAGCAACCTGCGCACCACCTCAAACTCCATCGCCCACGATCTGCGCTCGCCGCTGTCGCGCCTGCGCCAGCGCGTCGAGGCGCTGTCCGACTTTTCCCGTCCGGACCCCGAGCGGGAACAGGATGCAACCCGCGCCCTGGCCGAAGTGGACCATCTGCTGCGGGTCTTCGCCCAGCTCACCGAGATTTCCCGGGCCGAGGCCGGTCTCGGCCGGGATCAGTTCGAATCCGTCGATCTGGCCCAGCTGGCGCGGGATGTCGTGGAACTGTACGAACCGCTCGCGACCGACCAGGGGATCGCCATGACCGTCGAAGGCGGTGCGACGGTCACGCACGGCCACCGGGCGTTGTTGTCGCAGGCCCTGTCGAACCTGATCGAGAACGCCCTGCGCTACGCGCCCCGGGACTCCGCGATTTCCGTGTCCGTGGGGATGCGAAGCGGCCGGCCATTCCTCAGCGTCGCCGATCAGGGACCGGGCGTGGACGAAGCCGACCTGTCCCGCCTGGCGCAGCCCTTCGTGACGCTGGATCCGGCGCGCAGCGAGGGCAATTCAGGGCTGGGCCTGGCTCTGGTCGCCGCCATCGCGCGGATGCATGGCGGGGCGTTCCACGCCGACAACCGGAGGCCGGGCCTGGCGGCGACACTGACGCTGGGAAAGGCCGCAGTCGCCTAGGAGGACCGATCCGCGGAAAACGCCCGAAACCTGTCCGCCACGCCCTGCGCGGCCAGGTCCAGCAGGCGCGCGCCATCCTCCGGGCTGGCCAACGCAGAATGCGATCCGACCCGGCCATCGGGAAACAGGGCGCGATGCTCGTCCGGTGGGCCATGCCTGTCGCCGGCATGGGCCGCGATGAACTCCGGCGACAGCTTCCGCGGTGGCTCCGCGGCCTCGCCCGCCGGCAACGCCCCCAACAGCGCCTGGGTGATGGCGATTTCCGATGGGGTGGCGTGCATCCCCTCCCAATCGCCATAAAGCGATCTGCGCAGCGCGTCGGCCTCCGGCGCCTCCCACCAGCTCATCAGCGCCAGCGCGCCCGGCGCCAGCCGGTCGGCAACCCGCCGCAGCGGCGCCAGGTTCGCCCCGTGGCCGTTGACGGCGAAGACGCCCCTGAAGCCCTGCGCCAGCAACCCGCCGACGACTTCGCCCGCCAACGCCTCGAACACCGGCACAGACACCGAAACCGTGCCCGGAAACGCCGTGTTGAACGGGGCGGGCGTATAGGCCAGCGCCGGCGCGACAATCGCATCGCACAGCGCCGCGGCCCGCAGCGCCACCGCCTCGGCGCAGATCGTGTCGGTGCCGATCCGGCCCATCGGGCCGTGCTGCTCGGTCGAGCCGACGGGCAGCAGCACACAGGCACCCTGCCCGAACCGCGCCTCGACCTCGCGCCAGGTCATGTGTGCCAGTTGCACCGTGCCGCTCCTCTGCTCTTTCGGTTTCGATCCGCTCATACTAGGCTCGGCGCATGGAAGATTCAGCCCCAACGCCGCCCGCCGGATCATCGCTCGATCAAAAGGTCGGCGCGGCGGTCAAATACCATCGCACGCTCGCCAATCTCACCCTGGCCGAGCTGTCGGCGCGGGCACGGGTCTCGACCGCGATGATTTCCAAGATCGAGCGCGGGCAGGTCTCGGCCTCGCTGACGACGCTCGAAGCCCTGGCCGCCGCCATCGACGTACCGCTGATCAATTTCTTCACCGGAACCATCGAACGATCCGACGTGTCCTTCGTCCGCGCCGGCGAAGGCATCACCGTGCAGCGGCTCGGCAGCGATTTCGGCCATACCTACAAGATGATCGGGCGTGCCGAGTCGAACCATGTCAGCTTCGAATGCTACGACATCACGCTGGAAAGGCCACTGGCCGCGCGACCCGTCTATCTGCATCGCGGGATCGAGTTCATGCATCTGCTCGAAGGGGAAATGATCTTTCGCTGCGGCGACCGGTCCTATCACATGCGCCCCGGCGACAGCCTGTCCTTCGACAGCAACAGCGCCCACCGCCCCGAGGAACTGCTGACCGACAAGGTCCGGTTCGTGACCGTGGTGGCCAAGGCCGAACCCAGCGATCCATGAAAAGGAACGGGGCCGCGCGGCGTGGCGCGACCCCGTCCCGTGCCTGGCCCCGGATGCGGTCAGAGACCCCATTTCGCCTTGGTGGCGTCAAAGAAGCCCTGCGCCTGTTTCACCTTGACCCAGTTGTTCACGTAGTTGATCCAGATCTGATCCTGCTGCGGCAGCAGCATCGCGATCGGCGAGGGCGACCGCGCCTCTGCCCCTTTCACGCGCACGACGGGAAACTTCTCCTCCAGCGTCGAGCCTTCGATGTTCGAGGTGATGAAAACATCGGCGCGCCCCGCCAGCACTTCCTGAAATCCGCGCGCGGGGGCCTCAACGACTTTGATCTCGGCATTCGGAAACCATTCTCGGACGCGCTTTTCAAATGTCGTGCCCAGCGTGGTCGCCACGACCACATCCGGCTTGTTGATCGAATCGTAGCCGTCGAACCGATCCGCCTTGTCCTCGGTGGTATAGGGATACAGTTCGACCGCGATGTAGCTTTCCGAGAACCCGGCCACCTTCATGCGCGGCGGCGAGATCGAAGCCGATCCAGTGATGTGATACTTGCCCGCAACCACCCCGTTCACCAGCGTTTTCCAGTCGGTCGGCACGAATTCCAGCTCAACACCCAGATCGTTGGCAAGCTCGGTCATCACATCGATGTCGAACCCCTTGTAGCTGTTGGTGGCCGGATCGCGCTGCGTCATCGGATTCCAGTCGCCGGTGGTGCCGACCTTGAGCACGCCATTGTCCAGAATGTCGTTGAGCGCCGATTGCGCCTGCGCCGCGCCGGACAGGACCAACCCCATCACCGCGACGGCGGCTGCCTTGAGCAAATGTTTCATCTCGATCTCCCGTTGGTGGCTTGTCGTTCCGGTCATGATAGACCGATTGTCGCTTGATTTAAGGCAAAGATAACTCTTAGTCTCAAGAAAAAAATTTCCCCTCAGGAAAATGTCCCAGGGAGGATGCCATGCCGGAAACTGCGATCGAGCTTCAGGGCGTCAACAAATGGTATGGCACGTTCCACGTGCTCAAGGACATCAGTCTGACGGTGGAAAGCGGGCAGAAGGTGGTGATCTGCGGGCCGTCCGGATCTGGAAAAAGCACCGTCGTGCGCTGCATCAACCGTCTGGAGGAGCACCAGAAGGGAACGATCCGGGTCGATGGGATCGAACTGACCAACGATCCCAAATCCGTCGCCACGATCCGGTCCGAAGTCGGGATGGTGTTCCAGCAGTTCAACCTGTTTCCGCATCTCACCGTGCTCGAAAACCTGACCCTCGGCCCGATCAAGGCGCGCGGGCTATCCCGCAAGGAGGCCGAGGAGCGCGCCCGGCATTATCTGGAACGCGTGCACATTCCCGATCAGGCCCTGAAACGCCCCGGCCAGCTGTCCGGCGGGCAGCAGCAGCGCGTGGCCATCGCCCGCTCGCTCTGCATGGGGCCCAAGGTGCTGCTGTTCGATGAACCCACCTCGGCGCTCGATCCCGAGATGATCTCCGAAGTGCTCGACGTGATGGTGGAACTGGCGCAGGAGGGCATGACCATGGTGGTCGTGACCCACGAAATGGGATTTGCCCGAAAGGTGGCCGACAACATGGTGTTCATGGACGCCGGCGAGATCGTCGAACAAGGCCCGCCCGACACCTTCTTCGCCAATCCGCGATCCGAGCGGTGCCGGCAGTTCCTCAGCCAGATCCTGCAACATTGAGAGCAGCGCACAACATGCGGAAAATATTCATACTTCTTGCACCGATCCTGTTGCTCTCGGCCTGTTCCAGCTCTTCGACCTGGGGCTGGTACGTGATCGACCCGCGCACCGAGTCGGGCTGGACCAATGTCAGGTTCCTGATCTCGGGCATGGGCGACACGATCCTGATCTCGCTGATCGCCGCCGCGATCTCGATCGTGCTGGGCCTGCTCGTCGCGCTGCCCGGTCTGTCCAAGCGTTGGGGCGTCCGGCTGGTCAACCGGGTCTATGTGGAGTTCATCCGCTCCATCCCCCTGCTGCCGATGCTGTTCTGGGTGTTCTACGGCCTGCCCATCGTGTTCCAGTCCATGGGGCTGAACATCCCGATCGACCCGTTCTGGGGCGCGATCATCACATTGGCCATCTCCGACAGCGCCTTTACCGCCGAAATCTACCGGGCCGGTATCCAGTCGATCCCGAAGGGACAGAGCGAGGCCGCCCAGACCATCGGGCTGAACTATGCCCAGACCATGCGCTACGTGGTTCTGCCGCAGGCGATCCGGCGCATCCTGCCGCCCCTGGCGAACCAGTTCATCTACATCGTCAAGATGAGCGCCTTTGCCAGCGTCATCGGCATGCAGGAACTGACGCGCCGGGCCAATGAACTGGTGGTCACCGAATACCGCCCGCTGGAAATCTACACCCTTCTGATCCTCGAATACCTCGTTCTGGTCCTGATCATCAGCGCCGGGGTGCGCTGGTTGGAACGGCGGATGGGATCGGACGAACGCGGCTGAGGAGACAATTATGGACTGGACCGCATTCATGGCCGAAATCGAGGCCGACATCGCCACCTACGCCAAGGAGGTGCCGGACACCATCAAGGGCTTCGGCACCATGGGCGCGGCGGCCAAAAAAAGCGGCGCGCTGGACGAAAAGACCAAGGAAATCATGGCGCTCGGCATCGCGATTGCCACGCGCTGCGACAGCTGCATTGGGTTTCACACCCGCTCGCTGGTGCGCCTGGGCCTGACCCGCGCCGAATTGTGCGAGGCGCTCGCCATGGCGACCTATATGGGCGGCGGTCCGTCGCTGGCTTATTCCGCCAAGGCGCTCAAGGCTTACGACAGGTTTTCCGAGGGCGGCTGAGGTTTCAGGTCCAGTGGCCCGACAGGGTCTCCTCCGGGCACTGGCCGACCTGACGGGACGGGTTTGCGAACAGATCGGCGATCTCCGGATGTTCCCGCAAGATGTCTCCGGCTCCCGGTATCCGCCCGGGGTCGAGCACACCACGGTCCCAGACCGCCACGCCGTCGATGCGGATTGTGGGATCCAGCACGTTCAGTGAAATCTCACCCGGCGCATAGGCCCCGCAGGTGTGAAAATGCAGCAGGCGCGGATTTCCGAAGGCCGCCCCGCTCCAGCGTTCGAAATTGGCCGCCACCGGACGGTCATAGGCACAGCCTGGGTGAATCCCGGCATGCCAGGAATGCACGAACCAGGGATCGATGCCAAATTGCGCTCCGACCCAGTCGTAGTGCCGCCGCGCCGCCCGGACATCCGCTTCGGCGCCGTCCAGACCGGCGATCCGTCCGCCTTCGATGGCAAATCGCACGGGCGACTCCAGCGGACAGGCATAGGGAGCATAGAACCGCGATCCGGTGCCCACCAAAAACCCGTGCTGCACCACCGTACCCGAAAAGCTGCCGGCCGGAACCGGCGCAAAGACCAGCATCGGAAACCGGGTGACGGACACATCCGATGCGGTGTCCGGAAAGCGCGCGCCCGGCCCTTTGAAATCCGTTCCCAGCGGGCAGGAGATGTGGATTTCCCCTGCCTCTTCCAGCATGGCGTTCACCACATCCTTGAGCGCCACGAAACCGCGATGGTTTCCGCGCCCGAACCCCGAGGCGAGCAGCCCTCCATCCAGCGCATAGCACATGATCGGACTGATCCCGGCCATGCCGGAATTGAACCGGATCTGGTCGCCGTACCGCGCCAGGAACAACGTCCGGTCCACCCGTTTCATCCGGTCGATCAGTGCCGCATCCGGATGGGCCCCGTCGGGACAGACCGGAACCTCCTCGGTTTCAACCGCGATGCCCAACGCCCGCGCCCGCGCGACCACCGCATCGACAAGGCCCGCGTCGTAGTAGTCCTCGTCGGGCGCCTCGTGCAGAACCAGCACGCGATCCCCTGCAGACAAGCCCGCGCAAGTCCGCAAGAGGTTGTCCGCACCGGCCTGAAGGTCTGGTTCCATTCCGCGCCCCCGCGTTTCGTGGTTGCCGCCCGACCCTAACGCCGGGATCGCGCCTGGCGCCAGAGAAATTTACTACCAGTAGAAATTTTTCATGGCGTATCGGCACTCAATTCCCCTACCTTCTGGGAAAACAGCACGGAGACCCGCATGAGCGCCTGGATTCGGATGATCGGAGATGACGAGGCCAGCGGCCGCCTGAAAGACCTGCTCGACAAGGCGCGCACGCCGCACGGCACGGTGGACACCGTCATGCGCGTGCACTCCCTGCGGCCGGAGACCATGAACGGCCATGTCACGCTCTACCGTTCCGTCCTTCATTCCGACGACAACACGCTGCCCTTCTGGTTTCTCGAAGTGGTCGCCTCCTACACTTCGATCCTGAACGACTGCACCTATTCGCTGACCCACCACTTCATGAACGTGCGCAATCTGCTGCGCGATCAGGACCGCAGCGACCGGATCTTTCTGGCCCTCAAGGCGCACCGGCCCGAGGATGTCTTCGACGGCAAGGAACTGGCGCTGCTGCGCTATGCCGCCAAGCTGACGACGGATGTCGGCAAGATGGTGATCTCGGATTTCGAGGCGCTCAAGATCGCCGGCGCGACCGACGAGGAAATCCTCGAGGTCAATCAGGTCTGCGCCTATTTCAACTATTCCAACCGCCTGCTCAACGGGTTGGGCTGCACCACCGAGAACGACGTGATCGGCTATTACAAGGGCGACGACTGAGCTCCGGTCTCAGCCCAGCACCGCCGGCAGCGCCGCATAGCCCCGGAACCGCATCCGACCGCCCCGCACGCGCCCGTCCAGCAGGCGATAGCGCGGGTAGCGGGACAGCAGCCGCCCGATGGCGACGCGCCCCTCCATCCGCGCCAGGGTCAGGCCGACGCAGACATGCGGCCCGCCCGCAAAGGCCAGATGCCGGTTCGGCTTGCGCGTGATGTCGAACCGGGCGGGATCATCGAACACCGCCGGGTCGCGATTCGCCGCGCCGATGCACAGGTGCAGGTTGGTGCCCTTGGGCACCCGCATCCCGTCCAGCTTGATCTCGGCGGTGGTCTCCCGGTTGCCCAGCTGGTTGGGCGAGCGGTATCGCAGGATTTCCTCGACCGCCGGCGCGATCAGTTCGGGATCGTCCAGCAGCCGCTGTTTCTGGTTCGGGTGATCGTTCAGCAGGGCCAGGCCGTTGCCGATGAGGTTCGTGGTGGTCTCATGCCCGGCGTTCAGGATGAAGATGCAGTTCTGCAAGAGCTCGATTTCACTCAGCTTCTCGTCCGCGCCCTCGCCCCAGATCAGCCGCGTCAGGACATCGGTTTCCGGATCGCCGGGACGGGCGCGCCGCCGCGCCACCAGATCCTCCAAATACGCCTTGAACTCTTCGACCGCCCGGTGCCCGCGCGCCAGCTGATCCTCCGTCAGCGCCGGCTCCAGCGCGCCGAGAATGGCCAGCGACCAATCGCGCAGCGGCGCGCGTTCCTCCATCGGAACATCCAGCAGGTTGCCGATGATCTGGATCGGGATGGTCGAGGCGAAATCCTCGATCAGATCCACCCGGTCCCTGCCCTCCATCGCATCCAGCAGATGATCGACGGTCGCGATCAGCCCCGGCTCCATCCGGGCGATGGCGCGCGGCGTCAGCGCCGAGGTCATGATCTTGCGCACCCGCGTGTGCAGGGGCGGATCGGAAAACACCAGCGAGGTGGTGTGATGTTCGAACAGCGGAGAGCCGACACCGAATTTCGGCCCGAACATCGCCTTCTTGTCCGAGGAATAGAGCGTCGTGTCGCGATAGATCCGGTCCAGATCCGCGTGACGGCTCAACAGAACCGAGCCGTCCGGCTGCGGCAGCACCGGCGCATGTTGCAGAAGCGCGTCATAATAGGGGAACGGGTTTTCAACGAAGCCCTCGGGCGGATCGGTCAGATCCAGCCGCCGTGCCGCCGCCGCGATGTCCAATGCGTTCATGTGGCCTCCCTGCCGGTGTCACGATCGCGCGCTCCCGGTGTCTTGGGTATCCCAGCCCGTGGGCACGGGCAAGCCGCGCGGCCGGGTGACACCGCCCGCCGGCGGCGCTAGAAACGGTCCATGGCCGACCCCGTCTCCTCGATCCGCAACCTCGGCCCCGCCTTCGAGCGGGCCTGCGCCCGCGCCGGCATCCGTTCGGCGCAGGAATTGCGCGATCTGGGACCGGACGAGGCCTATGCGCGCGTGATCAGGGCGGGAACGCGCCCGCATTTCATCGGCTACTACGTGCTTGTCATGGGGCTGCAGGGCCGACCCTGGAACGACTGCAAGGGCGACGAGAAACAGGCGCTGCGCCAACGGTTCGACCGCATCAAGGCGCGTGTGGCCGCCGCACCTGACTCGCGGATCCTGGCCGAGCTGGACGCCATCGGGGTGCGCGTCGCCCCCACGGATCTCAGGCCCGACAACGACTAAGGCCGCGCCATATCTCAGGCGCGGCCCAGGTCTTTCGTCAAACGGGCGGCTCAGCCGACCAGTTCGATGCCCGAGAAGAAATAGGCGATCTCGACCGCGGCGGTTTCCGGCGCGTCCGACCCGTGGACCGAGTTTTCGCCGACCGATTCCGCGAATTCCGCGCGGATGGTGCCGGGGGCCGCGTCGGCGGGGTTGGTCGCGCCCATCACTTCGCGGTTCTTGGCGATGGCGTTCTCGCCTTCCAGAACCTGCACCACGACCGGGGCCGACGACATGAACTCGCACAGTTCGTCGTAGAACGGGCGCTCCTTGTGCACTTCGTAGAACTTGCCGGCCTGTTCCTTGGTCATGTGGATGCGCTTCTGCGCGATGATGCGCAGGCCCGCTTCTTCCAGCTTGGCGTTGATCTTGCCGGTCAGGTTGCGACGGGTTGCGTCGGGCTTGATGATCGAAAAGGTGCGTTCCAGTGCCATCGGCGAACTCCTGTGATGAAAAACCGGGCAATCGCCCGGCCCGCTGTGGTTTGCCGCCCCGATAACATGGGCTTGGGGCGGGATAAAGGGGGAATGCGGCCGCCGTCCGGGCAAGCCGCCGCGCCTGGGCTTTACTATTCTGACTATTATTGTCAGTTATTTGATGCGTGAACAGAATCACCGCAACGAAAGAGGAAAATGCCATGAAACTGAAACTCGCCCTGACCCTGAGCGCGGTCGCCGCCCCCGCCCTGGCCGACATTACGGCCATGCCGCTGAACTACGACGTGTTCGAAACCGCCGTCGCCCATGCCGATCTTGAGACCTGCCCCAAGGAGCTGCCGCAGGAAGGCGCCTTTTGCCGGGCCACGATGCACCATGACGAATTCCATGTATTCGCCTTCAGCGAAGAGGGCGACAATCCGTTGATCGGGTTCGCCTCCTATCCGTTCGAAGTCTTCGCCAAGCAGATGAACTGACCGCTTTCCGCCAGCCGCCTCAGATCCCGGGCAAGGGATCGCGCAGGTCCACCCGGCGCACATAAAGCACCGACAGCAAGCCGAGAAAGCTGCAAACAAACATCATTCCGAGCACCGCGAACGGCGCGTTCTGCGCCGTCACCATGACGCCCGTGAGCGAGGTCAGGACTGCCCCCAGGGCCACGGTCATCGCGCCGGACAGGCCGGCGGCGCTGCCGGCAAGCCGGGGACGGACGGACATGAGCCCGGCCGAGGCATTGGCATTCGTCAGGCCATTGCCGAAGCCGACGAAAACGGCCGAGCCGAAAAAGACCCAGACCGATCCCAAGTCGGCCAGGAACAGCAGCAGACCGCATAAAGGCCCCGCAGAGGCGACAACCCGCCCGATCAGGATCATCGTGGTCAGGCGAGTCCTGGCCGCGATCCGTCCGGTGATGAAGTTCCCCACCATGAAGCCGCCGGTGATGATCCCGATCCCCAGACCCAGCAGGGCCGGGCTCAGATCGAACCACGCCGCCGCCACCAAGGGCGCGCCGGTGATGAAGCTGTAGAACCCGCCGATCGAGAAGGCCGCGCACAGGGCATAGCCCCAGAACCGGCGCGCGCGGAACAGATGCGGGTACTCGCGCAACTGCGCGCCAAAGGTCGAGGACGGGTTGGAATTGGTTTCGCCCATGTCCACCCATACGAGCGCCAGTATCCCGGCCCCCAGAACGGAATACAGGACAAATCCCGCGCGCCAGCCGAACAGCATGTCCAGCGCGCCGCCCAGCATCGGCGCCAGCGCCATGGCCATTGTCACATAACCCAGCCTGCTGGCCGCCTCGTTGGGCGCGTACATGTCCCGGATCGACGCGCTGGACAGAACCGGCCCCGCGACCACGGCCGCCTGCAACAGGCGGAAGCCAAGAAAGACCCAGATCGACCCGGCCAGGACGCATCCCACCGAGGCGCAGGCGAAGACTGCCATGCAGATCAAGAGGACGGGCCTGCGTCCGAACCGGTCCGACAGCGGTCCCATGATCATCTGCAGCACCGCGGACACCGCCAGGTAGCCGGCCACCGAGACATTCACCAGGGCATAGTCGACCTGGAAATCCACCCCCATCCGCGCCAGCGACGGCAGGAACATGTTCAGCGACAGCACCGACAGGGCAGTGGCGAACACCAACGTGACCAGGGAAGGGGGCGATTGAGCCGCGCGCATCGAAAAACCGCAAAGAAATGCCGACCCGAGCAGCGCTAGCACATCGCCCTCGCGTTGAACATGCCAAGCCGCTGGCGGCGTCATGCGCGCTCTGTTAAGAGCGGCCGCATGTTACGGATCGAGAACATCTCCTATGCGGTCGAGGGCCGCCCGCTGTTCGACGCGGCCAGCGCCACCATTCCGACCGGCCACAAGGTCGGGCTGGTGGGCCGCAACGGGACCGGCAAGACCACCCTGTTCCGGCTGATCCGGGGGGAGCTGGCGCTGGAATCCGGCGACATCGCCCTGCCCCGCCACGCCCGCATCGGCGGCGTCGCGCAAGAGGCGCCGGCCACGCAGGACTCGCTGATCGACACGGTGCTGGCCGCCGATACCGAGCGCGCGACCCTGCTGGCCGAGGCCGAGACCGCCACGGACCCGGCCCGCATCGCCGAGATCCAGACCCGGCTTGCGGACATCGACGCCTGGTCGGCCGAGGCGCGCGCCGCGGCGATCCTCAAGGGGCTGGGCTTTGACGACCACGAACAGCAGATGCCCTGCGCCGCCTTCTCGGGCGGCTGGCGGATGCGGGTGGCGCTGGCGGCGGTGCTGTTCTCGCAGCCCGACCTGCTGCTCCTGGACGAGCCGACCAACTATCTCGACCTCGAAGGCGCGCTGTGGCTGGAAAGCTACCTTGCCAGGTATCCGCACACGGTCATCATCATCAGCCACGACCGCGACCTGCTGAACCGCGCCGTGGGCGCGATCCTGCATCTCGAAGACCGCAGGTTGACGCTCTATCAGGGCCCCTATGACCAGTTCGCCCGCCAGCGCGCCGAGAAACTGGCGCTGGCCGCCGCGATGGCCAAGAAACAGGAGGCCCGCCGCGCGCATCTGCAATCCTACGTGGACCGGTTCCGCTACAAGGCCGACAAGGCCAAACAGGCGCAGGCGCGCCTCAAGGCGCTGGCCCGGATGCAGCCCATCACCACCCCGCAGGAGGCCGCTCTGCGCGCCTTCACCTTCCCCGAGCCGGAAGAGATGGCGCCGCCGATCATCCACCTCGAAGGCGGCGTCACCGGCTATGGCGACACGGCCGTGCTGCGGCGGCTGAACCTGCGCATCGACCAGGACGACCGCATCGCGCTCCTGGGCAAGAACGGGCAGGGAAAATCGACGCTGGCGAAACTGCTCTCGGACCGGCTGCCGCTGATGGCCGGCAAGATGACCCGCAGTTCCAAGCTGCGCGTCGGCTACTTCGCCCAGCATCAGGTGGACGAGCTGCGGGTGGACGAAACCCCGCTGGATCACCTGCGCCGCCTGCGCCCCGGCGAGGCCCCGGCGAAATGGCGCGCGCGCCTGGCCGGGTTCGGGCTGGGCGCCGACCAGGCGGAAACCCAGGTCGGCCGGCTGTCGGGCGGGCAGAAAGCGCGCCTGTCGCTGCTGATCGCCACGATCGACGCGCCGCATATGCTGATCCTCGACGAACCCACCAACCACCTCGACATCGAAAGCCGCGAGGCGCTTGTCGAGGCGCTGACCGACTATTCCGGCGCGGTCATCCTCGTCAGCCACGACATGCACCTGCTCGGCCTCGTGGCCGACCGGCTGTGGCTGGTCTCGGACGGGACGGTGAAATCCTTCGACGGCGATCTGGAGAGCTATCGCGACCTGCTGCTGGCGCGGGACAAGCCGGAACCCAAGGCAAAGCCGGCGCAACGTCCCAGACGCCCCGCGCGCGACCCGATCCTCGCGCTGCGCGCCGAGCTGCGCAAATGCGAGGAGCGGCTGGAGAAGCTGACGGACATGCACGAAAAGCTCTCGGCCAAGCTGGCCGATCCCACACTCTACGAGGACCGCAGACGCGCCGACCTCGAAACCTGGAACCGCAAGTTCGCCGAGGTGGTCGAGGCCATGCAGCGTGCCGAGGCCCTGTGGGTCGAAGCCGCCGAGAAACTCGAACAGGCAGAGGCGACGGCATGAGCAGTCCCGTGCGCGACACCCTTGCAATGATCGCGGGCATGAACCCGCACCTGCAGGACGGGGTATTTGCCTTCGTCACCTGGCCGGACGGGCGGGACTGGCCCAAGGGGACGCTGGCGAGTATCCGGGAAGCCGAGGGCCAGTCGCTGATCGTTCCGATCACGGATGCGCCGGACGGTGCCCTGCCGATGCGCTGCATCACGTTGCAGGTGCATTCGGCGCTGGACGGCGTCGGATTGACGGCGGCGGTGTCGTCCGCGCTGGCGCAGGCCGGCATCCCGGCCAACATGGTTGCGGGCAATCACCACGACCACGTTTTCGTACCGGCCGACAAGGCCGAGCAAGCGCGCGCCGTTCTGACGCGCCTGCAGGAGGACACGGTCTGATGATCGACACGGCATTTCTGGTCACGGCCTTCACCACCCTTTTCGTCGTCATCGATCCGCCGGGACAGACCCCCATCTTCATGGCGCTGACCCAGGGCATGACGGCCCGCCTGCGCCGCAGCATCGCCATCCGCGCCTGCCTGACCTCCGCCGTGATCCTGGCGATGTTCGCCGCCTTCGGCGAGGCGGTGCTGGGCTTCGTCGGAATCTCGATGGCGGCCTTCCGGGTCGCCGGCGGCGCACTGCTGTTCCTGACCGCCCTCGACATGCTGTTCGAACGCCGCAACAAGCGGCGCGAGGACCGCGCCGAAGAAGGAGATCACGCCGATCCGTCCGTGTTTCCCCTGGGCATTCCGCTGATCGCAGGGCCCGGCTCGATCGCCACCATGATCCTGCTGGCGGGCCAGCAGCCGGGCCTCGAAGGTCTCGCCGTGGTGATCGGCGTCATGCTGACGGTCATTCTGGTGGTCTTCCTGCTCTACCTCTCGTCCGGGATTCTGGGCCGACTGCTGGGCAAGACCGGGCTGAACGTCGTCACCCGGCTCCTGGGGATGCTGCTGGCGGCGCTTTCGGTCCAGTTCATCCTCGACGGGCTCAAGACCTTTGGTTTCGCGGCCTGACCCCCCATATTCACATCAGGTCAGGAAGAAAGGGGGCCGACATGGACGGAGACAACATCGCCCGCATCGTCTATCTGGTCCTGCTGGGATCGGCCGTCCTGATGTGGTTCGTCACCCACAACCGGGAAAATCTCAGCCGCACCATGCAGCAGGCGCTGGCCTGGGTGCTGATCTTCATCGGCGTGATCGCCGCCGTCGGGCTGTGGGAAGACGTGCGCAGCACGGTCGGCCCCACGCCGCAGATGACCGTGACCGACAACGCCATCGAAGTCCCGCGCGCCGCGGACGGGCACTATTACCTGCAGCTTCTGGTCAACGGCAAACCGGTGACGTTTCTCGTCGATACCGGCGCGGGCCAGGTCGTGCTCAGCCACCGCGATGCCGAACGCGTGGGCGTGGACATGGACAGCCTGAACTATTTCGGCCGCGCGCTGACCGCCAACGGCGAGGTGCGCACCGCGCCGGTGCGGCTGGACAGCATCGCCCTGGGACCGTTCGACGACACCGGCGTGACTGCCTGGGTCAATCAGGGTGACATGGACATCTCGCTTCTGGGCATGGAGTATCTTCAGCGGTTCTCGAACATGAGCTTTTCCGGCGGCAAGATGATCCTGGCGCGCTGACGCGGTTCGGGCCGGATCGCCGGTCAGGCTTCGGCCTTCTTCTCCCAGCGGCCCGACTCCTCGGACCAGTATTGCGCCGCGCATCCGGCCCCGGTCAGCGCCTTCCATTGTTCGCGCGCGCCCTGCACCGCACCCGGATCGGTGCCGTCGAACAGGATGCAGACCCGCTGCAGCGCCTCGACCTCGGCCGGCTCGACCGCAGCGCCGTCGATGGCCATGACGCAATCCGGCGCGTTCGCGGCCTGCGCGTCGGTCGTCAGAAGGATCGGCTGCATCCGATCATGCGGACCGCCCGCAATCCCGTGCGGCAGGAACGCCTCTTCCGGCCCCAGCCACAGCTTCTCGTCCAGCCAGTCCAGCCGCGCCCGGTCGGTGCCGCGCACCGCGATCCGCCACCCGGCCTGCCGCGCCTTGTCGAGGAGAACCGGCAGGGTCTCCTCGATCGGGTGGCGGGTCAGGTGATAGAAATAGGCCGCGCCCATCTTCAGGTCTCGAAATTGTCCTGTATCAGCCGGTTCAGCGCCCGCACGCCCCAGCCCGTCGCCCCCTTGGGCGCATAGTCGGTCTCCTTCGACACCGAGGCGACGCCGGCGATGTCCAGGTGAATCCAGGGCGTATCCTCCTTGACGAACCGCTGCAGGAACTGCGCCGCGGTGATCGACCCTGCCGGACGACCGCCCACGTTCTTCATGTCGGCGATGCGCGATTTCAGCATCTCGTCATAGGCCTTGCCCAGCGGCATCCGCCACGCGCCTTCGTCCTCGGCCCTGGCGGCCTTCAGGAAGGCGTCGCAGAAGGTGTCGTTGTTCGAGAACACCCCGGCATTCTCATGCCCCAGACCGATGATGATGGCCCCGGTCAGGGTGGCCAGATCGATCAGGCCCACGGGGTTGAACCGCTCCTGCGCGTACCACATCACGTCGCACAGCACCAAACGGCCCTCGGCATCGGTGTTGATGATCTCGACCGTGTCGCCCTTCATCGACTTCACCACGTCGCCGGGGCGCGAGGCGCGGCCCGAGGGCATGTTCTCGACCAGCCCGACCAGCCCCACCACATTGGCCCGGGCCTTGCGCAGGGCCAGCGCCCGCATCGTGCCCGCCACCACGCCGGCGCCGCCCATGTCCATGGTCATCTCTTCCATGCCCGAGGCCGGTTTCAACGAGATGCCGCCGGTGTCGAACACCACGCCCTTGCCCACAAGCGCCAGCGGCGCGTCATCCTTGTCGCCGCCCTGCCACTGCATCACCACCACCTTGGACGGGCTGTCCGAGCCCTGCCCCACGCTCAGCAGCGTGCGCATGCCCAGCTCGGCCAGTCGGTCCTCGTCCAGCACCTCGACCTCGAGCCCCAGCGCCTCCATTTCCCTGAGCCGGTCGGCGAATTCGGTGGTGGTCAGCACGTTGGCCGGTTCGTTGGTCAGATCGCGGGTCATGTGCACGCCCTCGGCCACCGATCGCAGCGGCGCATAGGCGGCCTCGGCCTCTTCGGCCCTGGAATGGCAGATCAGAACGTCGCCGCGATCCTCGGCATCCTCGGTCTTGTGGGCGTCGAAGGTATAGCTGCGCAGGGCTATGCCCAGCGCCAGACCCTCGATCCGGGGCTGGTTGCCGGCCATGACCAGCAGGCTCTTGCCCTCGGCCGCCTTGGCCAGCGCCGCCCCCGCCTTGCGCAGCTGATCCGCGTCCGCGCGGCGGTCCAGAACCAGCACGTCCAGCGCCTCGGCGGACATCCCTGCCGGCCAGGCCATCGAGATCACCTGACCCGGCTTGGCCTTCTCGAACCGCGCGCTGCCGATCAGCCGGGCCACGGCGCCCTTGGTCAGCTTGTTCGCGCGCCGCGCCGCCGGGTCCATCTTGCCTTCGGGCGACACGATGATTGCCACGCGGCCTTCGGCCGTGGCCATCCTGTCGAGGTCGGTGGGCTGGAATCGGATCTGGATCGGACTGCTCATCATTCGCTCCTCAACTGTCGGTCCGCCAACAGCTATCGCGCCGCGGCCCGCTTGACCAGATAGCAGTTTTCCCCGCTTTCCAATTCGACTATGGTCCCCGGAAAACGACTGGCAGGCTTCCGGGGGGAAGGCAGTGACACGACACGGCAGCCATATGCTGTTCCGCTTGATGTGCCGTTCGGGCGCCGGGCGCGCGATTCTGTCCGGTCCGACCGCGTCGGAGCGAATGCCGTGATCCTCGACCGCTACTTCGCCCGCCGCTTTCTGCAAAGCTTCCTGTTCATCGGCGCCGTCTTTCTGACGCTGATCATCCTGATCGACCTGATCGAACAGGTGCGGCGGTTCGAGGATGTGGGGTTGAGTTTCGGCCAGCTCATGCGCCTGACGCTGCTCAATACGCCCGCCGCCATCAGCGAAATGCTGCCGCTGCTGATGATCCTGGCCACCATCCTGCTCTTCGTCGGGCTCGCCCGCAGCTCCGAGTTGGTCGTGACCCGCGCCATCGGGCGGTCCGGCATCCGGGCGCTGGCCGCGCCGGTCTTCGTTTCGCTGGTCATCGGCGTGCTGTCCGTCGTCATGCTGAACCCGATCGTCGCCGCCACCGCCGAGGAATACCGGCGCCTGTCCGAAAGCTTCCGCGGCAACGGCG
Organism: Ruegeria sp. BHSB196; assembly: GCF_059613135.1. Taxonomy (NCBI): domain Bacteria; kingdom Pseudomonadati; phylum Pseudomonadota; class Alphaproteobacteria; order Rhodobacterales; family Roseobacteraceae; genus Ruegeria; species Ruegeria sp. BHSB196. The sequence goes on along the minus strand of NZ_JBXWRY010000001.1, from coordinate 287,034 downwards.
CCTCGGCCCTGTCGATCAGCGCCGAGGGCCTGTGGCTGCGGCAGGGCACCGAGTCCGGGCAGTCGGTGATCCATGCCACCGGCACCGACAACACCGGCGGCTTCGCCCTGCTGGACGTGACCATCCTGACCTATTCGAACGACGGCGTTCCCGTTCGCCAGATCGTCGCCGACACCGCCCGGCTGGGCGACCGGGTCTGGATCCTGGACAATGCCAAATCCTGGCCCCTGGCCGCCGAGGTGAACCCCGAGGCCAGCGCCGAAGAACACGCGCAACTGGAATTTCCCACCACCCTGACCCGCGACCGCATCCTGGACACGCTGGCCCAGCAGGACACCATTTCGGTCTACGACCTGCCCGACCTGATCCGCGATCTGCAACAGGCCGGATTCTCGACCAAGCAATACGAAGTCTGGCTGCATGTGCAGCTTGCCCGGCCCCTGTTCCTGATCTCGATGGTTCTGGTCGGCGCGGTCTTCACCATGCGCCACGTCCGGTTCGGCGGCACCGGCGTTGCCGTGCTGACGGCGGTGCTTCTGGGGTTCGCGCTCTATTTCGTGCGCAATTTCGCGCAGATCCTCGGCCAGAACGGCCAGCTTCCCGTGCTGCTGGCGGCCTGGGCGCCCCCGGTTGCGGCCATCCTCCTTGCGGTGGGGCTGTTGCTGCATGCGGAGGACGGCTGATGCGGCGCCTGCTTCCGGTCGTGCTGGCAGGGGCCTTGGGCCTGATGGCGGGCACGCCTGCGCTGGTGCCGCCGGCACTGGCCCAGACCGCCGAACCGTCACCCGACGCGACCGGGGATCAACCCGCGCTCCTCGTCGCCGATCAGGTCTTTGTCACCTCCGACGGCAAGCTCATCGCCGAAGGCAATGTCGAGGCGTTTCAGGACGACATCCGCCTGCAGGCCCGCAAGGTCACGTTCGACCGCAGCACCGGCCAGCTGATCGTCGAAGGGCCGATCCGCATCGACCAGGGCGGCACAGTCACGATTCTGGCCGACATGGCCGAACTGGACGACGGGATGCGCAACGGGCTGCTGACCGGCGCGCGGATGGTCTTCGACCAGCAGGTTCAGCTCGCCTCGTTGCAGATGACGCGCGCCAACGGGCGATACACGCAGCTTTACAAAACCTCCGCAACCTCCTGCCACGTCTGCGAAAACGGCAAACCCCCGCTCTGGCAGATCCGGGCGCAGAAGGTCACGCACGATCAGCTGGAGCGCCAGCTCTATTTCGAGAACGCGCAATTCCGCATCCTTGACGTGCCGGTGTTCTACTTTCCGGCCCTGCGCCTGCCCGACCCGACGCTGGAGCGCGCCACCGGATTTCTGGTGCCGTCGATAAGGATCACCTCGCAACTCGAAACCGGGGTCAGGGTTCCCTATTTCTTCAAGCTGGGCGACCACAGGGATCTGACGCTGACGCCCTACATTTCGCCGCGCACGCGCACGCTCGGCTACCGCTACCGCCAGGCCTTCCGCAACGGGCGGATCGTCATCGAAGGCGCGCATACCGACGACGACCTGCTGCCGGGCGAAAGCCGCGGCTATCTCTTCGCCAACGGCGCGTTTTCGGTCTGGAGCAACTACCAGCTCACCTTCGACCTCAAGGCCGTTTCCGACGACGCCTATCTCGTCGATTACGGCCTGCCCGATCTGGACCGCCTGCGCAGCGAAGTCGCCCTGCAGCGCATCCAGCGCGACACCGCGTTCCGCACCAGCCTGATCCATTACAAGACCCTCCGCGACAGCGAGGACCAGGACACGATCCCGTCGCGCATCTTCGATCTCAACTACGAAAAACGCCTGTTTCCCAAAACCCTCGGCGGCGAAGTTCGCCTGTCTTTCATCGGGCACGGCCACGAGCGCACCAGCACCGAGGACGTGGTGGGCCGCGACGTGGCGCGCGCGACGCTGGACGCGGAATGGCTCCGGACCTGGATCTTCTCGTCGGGTCTGCGCGCCGACTGGCGCATGGGCGCGGCCGCCGACAAGTTCCTGATCTGGGACGACAGCACCTTTCCCGGCGAGGTCGCGCGCATCACCCCGCGCGCGGCGCTGACTCTGCGCTATCCGACCAAGCAGGTCACCGCCTCGGGCGTCACCCACTTCCTCGAGCCGATCGCCCAGATCGGCTGGGCCAATGTCTCGGACAACGACGTTCCGAACGACGAAAGCCAGTTCGTGGAGTTCGATCAGGGCAACCTGCTGTCGCTGTCGCGCTTTCCCGCGCCGGATCAGCGCGAGGATGCCACCACCGCCGTCGTCGGCCTGAACTGGTCGATGTATCATCCCCTTGGCTGGCAGGCTTTCGCGACCGTCGGTCAGGTGTTTCGCGATCCGGCCGACCAGCGCTTTTCCAAGACCTCGGGTCTCAGCGGCGATTTCTCGAACGTGCTCCTGGCGGGTCAGATCAAATCCGGCTCCGGCCTGACGGTGACGGCCCGCACCTTGCTGAACAACGATCTGAACTTCTCCAAGACCGAAGTGCGCGGAAGCTGGCGCGCAAGGGGCGCCCGCCTCACCGGTACCTACACCTGGCTGGGCCGCGATCCGCAGGAAGGCCGCACCCAGGCGGTCTCCGAGGTCTGGCTCAACGGCGGCTACACCCTGAACCCGAACTGGACCACCCGGGCAAGTTTCCGGTATGACATCAACGACTCGCGCGCGATCAATGCCGGCTTCGGTTTGGCCTATCAGAACGAATGCGTAACCGTTAACTTGACCATCGACCGTCGATTCACCTCGACATCGACTATTGAGCCTTCGACGGATTTCGGGTTTAGCGTTGCGCTGACCGGCTACTCGGTGGATGGCGGAAACAAGAAATACAGACGAAGATGCAGTTGATGACGAGTAATCCGACAGGGCGCCCCCTCCGCTGGCTGAAATCGGCGCTCCCGATCCTGGCCTCGGCGGCGCTGTTCCTGACGCCGGCCGCCACCGCATCGCAAAGCCTGTTCGCACCGGCCATCAAGGTCAATCAGGATGTCGTGACCTGGTACGAGCTGGACCAGCGCATGAAATTCATGGAGACGCTGCGCATCCCCGGCGGATCCGAAAAAGAGGTGCGCGCGGCGCTGATCGACGACCGCCTGAAACAGCAGGCCATAGACGAGGCCGGAATCGACATCCCCCCCGAGGACGTGCAGGTGGGAATCGACGAATTCGCCGCCCGCGGGCAGATCCCCACGGACGAGTTTCTGCGCCTGCTGGGCGAGGCCGGCGTGGCGCCGGAAACGGTGCGCGATTTCGTCCGGATCCAGATGGCCTGGCGCGACTACATCGCGTCGCGCTTCATTTCGCGGGCGCGGCCCACGGATGACGAGATCGACCGCGCCCTCGGCCAGTCGGGCGGCGCCGGGCTGCAGGTTCTGCTGTCCGAGATCATCATTCCGGTCACGCCCCAGACCCTCGGGCAGGTCGAAGACCTGGCGCGCGAGATCGCGCAACTGGACAGCTACGAGGCGTTTTCCGCCGCGGCCACGCAGTATTCCGCCGCCGACACGCGCCTGAACGGCGGGCGGCTGGACTGGCTGCCGCTCAGCAACCTGCCGCCGGCGCTGCAACCCGTGATCCTGGCGCTCAACACCGGCGAGGTTTCCGAGCCCGTCACCCTGCCCAACGCGGTGGCCCTGTTCCAGATGCGCGGCATCCGCGAGGTGACGACCGGCGCGCCGCGCTATGCCAAGATCGACTATGCGGCCTACTACATGGCGGGCGGGCGCAGCCCCGAAACCCTGCAGGCCGCCGCCGAACTGAAACGGACCGTGGACACCTGCGACGACCTCTACGGCACCGCGCTCGGCCAGCCTGCCGAGGTGTTGGACCGCGTGTCGGCCAGCCCCTCCGAGATTCCCCGCGACATCGCGCTGGAACTGGCCCGGCTCGATCCCGGCGAGGTGTCCACGGCGCTGACGCGGAACAACGGGCAGACCCTGGTTTTCCTGATGCTGTGCGGCCGCACGCGGGATCTGGGCGAGGAAACCTCGCGCGAGGACGTCGCCAACGCCCTCACCCAGCAGCGCCTTCAGGCATTCGCCGACAGCCTGCTCGCGCAGCTTCGGGCGGATGCCGTCATCGTCGAGCAATGACCGCGGCCCCCATCGCCCTGAGTTGCGGTGAGCCCTCCGGAATCGGCCCGGAAATCGCCGCCGGGGCCTGGGACCGCCTGCGCGCCGACTGTCCCTTCGTCTGGATCGGCGACCCGCGCCACCTGCCCGACGCGACCCCGGTGGCCCGCATCGATCACCCCGCCGAAGCCGCGCGCGCCAGCGCCGACGCCCTGCCGGTGATCGACCTGCCCTTCGCCGAAGCCGCGCGCCCAGGCGCGCCCGATCCGGCCAATGCCGCGGGCGTGATCCGGGCCATCGAAACGGCGGTCGACCTGGTGAAATCCGGCGCCGCTTCGGCCCTCTGCACCGCGCCGATCCACAAGAAGGCGCTGATCGACGGCGCCGGCTTCGCCTATCCCGGCCATACCGAATTCCTCGCCGCGCTGGCGGGCCGTGGCCGGGTGGTCATGATGCTGGCCAGCGACCAGCTGCGCGTGGTGCCCGCCACCATCCACATCCCGCTGGCGGACGTGCCCGGGGCGCTCACGCCGGATCTGCTGCGCGACACCATCGAGATCACGGCGCAGGGTCTGCGCGACCGGTTCGGCATCGCCCGGCCCCGGATCGCGGTGGCGGGCCTCAACCCCCATGCCGGCGAAGGCGGCGCCATGGGGCGCGAAGAACGGGACTGGATCGCGCCGCTGCTGGCCGGCCTGCAACTCGACGGGGTCACGCTCACCGGGCCGCACCCGGCCGACACCCTGTTTCACGCCGCCGCGCGGGCGCGCTATGACGCGGTCATCGCGATGTATCACGATCAGGCGCTGATCCCGATCAAGACGCTCGATTTCGACCGCGGCGTGAACGTGACGCTGGGCCTGCCCTTCATCCGCACCTCGCCCGACCACGGCACCGCCTTCGACATCGCGGGACAAGGCATCGCCAACCCGACCAGCCTGATCGAGGCCCTGAAACTCGCCCGGCGCATGGCACAACAGGCTTGATCCTTCATCTGGCTGAAAATATCCCCGCCGGAGGCAAGAAATCTCTGGCGCATCGCCTGCCACTGGCGCCACGGTAGACGGATCATGAACGCGATCGACACCCTTCCCCCGCTGCGCGCGGTCATCGCGAAACACCGGCTTTCCGCGCGCAAGTCGCTGGGCCAGAACTTCCTTCTGGATCTGAACCTCACCGCCAAGATCGCCCGCCAGGCCGGGGACCTGACGGGCTGCGACGTGCTGGAAATCGGCCCCGGCCCCGGCGGCCTGACGCGCGGCTTGCTGGCCGAAGGCGCGCGCAGGGTGGTGGCGGTGGAAAAGGACACCCGCTGCATCGCCGCGCTTCAGGAGATCGCGGAGGCCTGTCCGGGCCGGCTCGACATCATCAACGCAGACGCACTTGACATCGACCCGCTCGCGCATCTGACCCCGCCGATCCGCATCGCCGCCAACCTGCCCTACAATGTCGGCACCGAGCTGCTGGTGCGCTGGCTGACGCCGCCCGACTGGCCGCCCTTCTGGCAGAGCCTGACGCTGATGTTCCAGCGCGAGGTGGCCGAGCGGATCGTGGCCCGACCCGGCAGCAAGGCCTACGGGCGTCTGGCCATTCTTGCACAGTGGCGCTGCGACGCGCGCATCGCCATGTCGCTGCCCCCCGGCGCCTTCACCCCGCCGCCCAAGGTGTCCAGCGCGGTGGTCCACCTGACGGCCCTGCCCGAACCGCGCTTCCCGGCCGACGCGGCGACATTGTCAAAGGTGGTCGCCGCCGCCTTCAACCAGCGGCGCAAGATGCTGCGCGCCGCGCTCAAGGGGATCGCGCCGGATATCGAGGACCGGCTGCGCGCCGCCGGCATCCCCCCCACCGACCGCGCCGAACAGGTCTCGCTCGAAGCGTTCTGCGCGCTGGCCCGCGAAGTCGCCGGATAGGTTCAGATCACCTCCGACCCGCTGCCATGATGCACCGCATCGACGATGAACCGGTCGGCGGCGGCCACCACCTCGGCGATCTCGCGGCGCTGATCCGCGCTCAGCACGCCGCCCTCCGGAGCGGCGGCAACCGCCGCCAGCGCCTTGTCCCGCGCCGCCTCGAACGCGGTGCGGCGGCCCGATTTCTCGTAGTCGTCGCGCCCCTGCCGCAGGAACACCTCCGGCTGGTGCTGATCCCGGCACAGCGCCAGCGTGTGCGTGCTGTCCAGAAAATGCCCGCCTGCGCGCACCTTGAGCATTTCGTCCCAGTTGAGGCTTTCCGCGCTGATCTCGACCGGCTGCATGAACCGCCGCACCATGGCGCCGATCTCGTCATCCAGCACCGCCTGCACCGGGCTGAACACCGTGGCGCATTCCAGCTGCCCCACTCCGCCCAGGATGTCCGCCCCCGACAGCGCGACCGTCTGCGCGATCAGCGCCCGTTCGGCCATCGACTGATGATCCGCATCCGGCGTGTCGGACCCCGACCCGTAGGTATGCGTCGGCAGGTCGAACCCGTACCGCATCAGCTGCACCGCCATCGACGCCGCCTGAATCGATTCCGGACAGGACTGCAGCGCCGATCCGGTGCGCATGTCCAGCGTGAACATCAGCGGCACCGCGATCACCGGCGTACCCGGAGCCAGGACATGCGCCACCGTCAGCATCGACAGGATCTCGGCCGCCGCCATCAGGACCAGCCCGGCCGAGGTCAGCGGCGCGGTGCCGCCCGCAGAAGGCAGCGAACAGGCATGCAGCGGCAGCCCCAGCGCCCCGGCCTGCAGGATCACCTCGGTGTCCATGTACTTGAATTCGAGCGGCGAGAACGAGCAGGTGATCACCGACGTGATCGGATGCCGGCGCAGGGCATCCTCGCCCCCCGCCGCAATCGCCGCGATCCTCAGCAGGAACTCCACGTTCTCCTTGCCATAGGGCTGCATCCAGCAATGCTTGTCGGTATGCGCCACCATCTCGGCAAAGGCATGCACGTCCGCCGTGACCTCGGGCACGCCATGCACGAAGGGATGCGCCACGAACCCGACCTGATCCAGCCCGCTGGCAACGGCCGCCATGTCGCGGACCGCCTGCAGGTCGAGATTGCGGTAGCTCGCGTCGCGCGGATCGACATATCCGTGTGCGCCGGTTCCCGTGCGCATGACGAATCCGCCATCGGCGCGCGGAAGCGCCAGGTCCAGATCCCGCCGCTTGCCGGCCAGCGTGAAGGCGCGCGGCGCGGCGGCCAGCGCCTCCTCGACCAGGGCGCGCGGGAATCGCAGCCGGTCGGCATCCCGGCCCGGCCTGGCGCCGGCGGCGATCAGCGCCTCCTGCGCGCGGGGATGGATGATGACGACGCCGTAATCGGCCAGCAGGTCGAGACTGCGCGCGCGCATCGTTTCGATCTCGGCGTCGCTCAGGAACCCGAAGCGGGTGCGCGCCAATGACACCGGCGACGCGGCAAAGGCGTTCGGGGCAACGGGCGCGGCCACGGGGGCAGAGCGGCGGCGGGTCTTGCGGGATGGGGGGCGTGTCTTGGTTTCCATAACGACATCCTGAGAATTGGGGACCAGGGGTTATGGCACACACCGATTAGGCTCACTGCCTGCCGACTTGAGCACGCTCAGGTTAGAAACACCGCCCGATTCCGTCAATTCCCGCCCGTCCGCGCCCTGGAAAACGCAAAAACGCCGCCCGCGTCCGGGGCGGCGTCGCGCAAGTCCGTGCGATGGCCTATTCGGCGGCTTCCGCAGGGCCGTCCCCGCCCTTCGGCGGGTCCGCCGGCTCGCCGGCCGCGGGTTCAACCGGCGCCGTCGGCTTGCGGGTGCGCGGGCGGCGCGCGGTCTTCTTCGGCCGCGCCTCGGACCCTCCATCCGGGCCATCGGACTTGGCCCTGGCCTTGCTTTCCGGAGTTTCGACCAGACCGGGATCGTCCCCGCCGCCGGTTTCGCTCAGGTCCAGCACGTCCGGTTGCGGCGCCTCGGCAAGGTCCGCCGCCTGCGCCGCCGCCTCGCGTTCCTGACGCTCGGCGCGCTCGCGGTCGCGTTCGGCCTGGCGCTCGCGGTTCTGCCGCTCCTGCTCCTCGCGGCGCGCCTCGATCTCGCGCTGCGCTTCGCTCAGCAGGCGCAGATAGTGCTCGGCATGCTGCTGAAAGTTCTCGGCCGCCACGCGGTCATTGCCCAGCTGGGCATCGCGCGCCAGCTGATTGTACTTGTCGATGATCTGCTGCGGCGTTCCGCGCACCTTGCCTTCGGGGCCGGAACTGTCGAACACCCGATTGACGACATTGCCGCCGGAAGGGCGGTTGCGGTTACTCTTCGCCCGCGAGCGGGATTTGGAAGATCTCATCTTGTATAACGTCAGCCTTGTACTTCGCTGTCGATCGACCCGCTCTCTACGCCGTATCTTGGCCGCTTATTGTGACGAGAAGTCGACTTTTTTGGGCTTGCTGTCGGAGGCGCGCTGACAAAGCGTCAACCTCATCGACATACCTGAGTAAACACGTCCTGCGCGGACAGACAAGGGGGGATCGCGGAAATTCGCAGCTTTTTTACAGGAACCGGCGTATTTCGGCCTCTATTTCCACATCTAGCAGGGCATTCTGGCCGCGATCACACGATCTCGCCCATCCAGATCGGGGATCGTGCGGATCTCCGCCAGCCCCGCCGCGTCGAACAAGGCGGACACGTCCGTCGCCTGCGACGGGCCGATTTCCACCAGGATGCGCCCGCCCGGCATCAGATAGTCCGGAGCGCCGGCCGCGATGCGCCGATACGCGCCCAGCCCGTCGCCCTCGTCGGTCAGCGCCAGGCGCGGCTCGTGCGCGCGCACTTCCTCGTCCAGCCGGTCCATTTCGTCCAGCGCGATATAGGGCGGATTCGACACGATCAGGTCGAACGCCGCGCCGACCCCCTCATACCAGTCCGAGCGCAGGATCTCGGCCCGCTCCTGCACCCGATGCATCACCGCATTGGCGCTGGCCTGCAGGCAGGCCGCCTCGCTCAGATCGACGCCGACACCCGTCGCACTCGGCCGTTCCGCCAGCAGCGTGACCAGGATGCAGCCCGACCCGGTGCCCAGATCCAGAACATGATCGAACGGCTCGCTCAGCGCCGCTTCGATCAGCGTTTCGGTTTCCGGCCGCGGGTCCAGCACGTCGCGGCTCACCCGGAACCGACGGCCATAGAATTCGCGTTCCCCCAGCAGGTGTGACACCGGGATGCGGATGGCCCGCAAGGACACCAGTTGCTCGTACCGTTCGGCGATCTCCGGCGACAATTCGTCCGGCGCGATCAGCGTGACCCGGCTCGCCTCGATCCTCGCGGCATGGGCCAGCAGCAGCCGCGCGTCCCGCGCCGGATCGGCCACCCCCGCCGCCCGCAGCCGCGCCGTCGCCGCCACCATGGCCTGTGCCGCCGTCTGCGTCCCGGTCATTGCGCCATCTCGGCCAAAAGCCGCGCCTGCTCGTCCGCGGTCAGCGCGTCGATCACCTCGTCCAGGTCGCCCTGCATCACCTGGTCCAGCTTGTAGAGCGTCAGGTTGATCCGGTGATCGGTCATCCGGCCCTGCGGGAAATTGTAGGTACGGATTCGTTCCGAACGGTCGCCCGAGCCGACCTGACTGGCCCGGCTGGCCGAGCGTTCGCTGTCGATCCGCTGGCGCTCCAGATCATAGAGCCGCGTCTTGAGCACCTGCATCGCGATCTCGCGGTTGCGGTGCTGCGATTTCTCGGAACTCGTCACCACGATCCCCGTCGGAACATGCGTGATCCGCACCGCCGAGTCGGTGGTGTTGACATGCTGCCCGCCCGCGCCGGAACTGCGCATCGTGTCGATGCGGAGGTCGTTCGGGTCGATCTGGATATCGACGTCCTCGGCCTCGGGCAGCACCGCTACCGTCGCCGCCGAGGTATGGATGCGCCCGCCGCTCTCGGTCTCGGGCACGCGCTGCACCCGGTGCACGCCGGATTCGTATTTCAGCCGGGCAAAGACGTTCTCGCCCTTGATATGGGCCACCACTTCCTTGATGCCGCCCAGTTCGGTCTGCTGTTCCTCGATGATCTCGAACCGCCAGCCCCGCGCCTCGGCATAGCGCTGATACATCCGCAGCAGGTCGCCCGCGAACAGCGCCGCCTCGTCGCCCCCGGTGCCGGGCCTGATTTCCAGGATCGCCGGGCGCGAATCCGCCTTGTCCCTGGGCAGCAGCGCCAGCTGCAGGCCGTGTTCGGCCTCGGGGATGCGCGCCCGCAGAACCGGGATCTCTTCCTCGGCCAGTTCCTTCATGTCCGGGTCCGACAGCATCGCCTCGGCCTCGGCCAGATCGGCCTTCAGCTGCCGCCACGCGGCGATCTGCTCGACCACCGGCTTCAGCTCGGAATATTCCCGCGCCAGCGCCGCAATCTCCCCGCCGGAGGCGCCATCGGCCATGGCGGCTTCCAGGTACTGAAATCTCTGCGTGATCTGTTCCAGACGTTCTTCGGGGACCATTGCGGCGGTGTCTATTATCCTGAGACATTGGTCAAGGCCCCAAGCCGTGCTAAACTCGGGTCATGAGACGCATAATTGTGATCCTGGCCCTGCTGGCCGGCCCCGCCTGGGCGGATGTCATCGGACCGGGCGGCAAGGTACAGGACTGCTACTGCACCGACGCCAAGGGCAGCCGTATCGAGCTGGGCGAAACCGTCTGCCTGCAGGTGGACGGGCGCATGTTCATGGCGCAATGCCAGATGTCGCTGAACGTGCCGATGTGGCGCGAGATTTCCGAAGGCTGCCTATCCTCCCGCCTGGACCCGCCGCAGCCACGCCTCGACCCGCTTCCGGTTCACCCCAAGATCTGATTTCCCGAACCGCGAACGGGCCAGAACGCGCAGCGTGCCGCCGTCCTGCCGGGCGGTCGTGTAGTCCGGAAAGCCGAACACCCGGCTGCGCGTGACATAGGTGATCGTGCCCTCCTCCACCGATCCGGCCAGAACCCTGGTGCGCGGCGTATTGCGCGCCTCCGCGTCCAGCCGCGCCAACCCGTCCGGCCCGGTCTCGACCACGCGCAGCGCGCCGGTCGCAAAGGTCTTGTCGTCGTCCCCCGCCGGCGCCACATGCCAGCGCGCGGGGTCCGAGGGCGCAAGGCGGACATAGCCCGCCCCAAGCGCGATCAGCGCCACAACGATCCAGAAAAGGGTCATCTTCGATACCATGTCCGTTCCCCTGCGATCCTAACCCGGTGCGGCGGGCGGGCAACCCGACCGGCCCGCGCCTAGCGCGACGTCACCCCCGGCAGGACGCAGATCAGCTCATAGAGCAGGTTGGCCGCGGTCAGCGCGGTATTGCCCGACGGATCGTAGGGCGGCGACACCTCGACCAGATCGCACCCGACGATGTCGAGCCCCTTCAGCGCCTGGATCAGCTCCAGCGCCTGCGGCGTGGTCAGCCCGCCGATTTCGGGCGTGCCGGTGCCCGGCGCAAAGGCGGGGTCCAGACTGTCGATGTCAAAGCTCACGTAAACCGGCCGGTCCCCGATCTCGCGGCGGATCTCGCCGCCCAGCGGCGCCAGGCTGCGGTGCCACAGATCCCAGGCCGGAAAATGCTGAAACCCCCAGCCCTGCGCCTCGGTGAAATCGGTCGCCGCATAGCCCGAGCCGCGGATGCCGATCTGATAGACCCGCTCGGGCACGATCAACCCTTCTTCGAAGGCGCGGCGGAACACGGTGCCATGGGTCTCGCGCTCGCCGAACATCTCGTCATTCACGTCGGCATGGGCGTCCACATGCACCAGCGCCACCGGGCCGTGTTTCGCGGCGACCGCCCGCAGGATCGGCAGGGTGATCGAATGATCGCCCCCCATCGCCACCGGGATCACCCCCTGCGCCAGAATCCCGTCATAGCTCGCCTTGATGATCTTCAGGCTCTCGGCCAGTGAAAAGGTGTTCACCGCCAGATCGCCGATATCCGCGATCTGCAGGCTGTCGAACGGCGCCGCGCCGGTGGCCATGTTGTAGGGCCGGATCATCGCGCTTTCGGCGCGGATCTGCTTGGGGCCGAACCGGGTGCCCGACCGCCACGAGGTGCCGATGTCCATCGGCACGCCCAGCACCGCCACGTCCAGCCCCGCCAGCGTGTCGGCCTGCGGCAGCCGCATGAAGGTGTTCGGCCCGGAAAACCGCGCCAGGTCGTTGCCGCTGATCGGCTGGTTGAACCCGGTCATGTCAGCTTGTTCCACCCCAGCAGGCAGATGATCTGGGTCGCCACATGCGCCCCCGCGATCGCCGTCGCGCCGGACGTGTCGAAGGGCGGCGACACCTCGACCACGTCGCCGCCCTTGATGTTGATGCCGGCGATGTCGCGCAGGATGATCGCCGCCTGGATCGAGCTCAGCCCGCCCCAGACCGGCGTGCCGGTGCCCGGCGCAAAGGCCGGGTCCAGCCCGTCGATGTCGAAACTCAGATACACCGGATTGTCGCCCAGTATGCCCTTGATCTTCCGCGCCACCGCCGCCGGTCCCGCCTCGCAGACCTCGCGCGCGTCGATGATGTTGACGCCCAGCGTGTCCTCGTTGGTGGTGCGGATGCCGACCTGGACCGAACGCTGCGGATCGACCAACCCCGATTTCACCGCCTTGTAGAACATGGTGCCGTGATCGACGCGCGCCATGTCGTCATCTGCCCAGGTGTCGGTATGGGCATCGAACTGCAACAGCGACATCGGCCCGTATTTCTCGGCATAGGCCTTGAGGATCGGAAAGCTGATGTAGTGGTCGCCCCCCAGCGTGACCGAGGCCACGTCCGCCGCCAGAATGGTGCGGATGTGGTCGGTCAGCGTGTCGGGAAAGGCGGGGATGTTGGCATAGTCATAGGCCATGTCGCCATAGTCGATGATCGCCAGCTCGCTCAGCGCATCGAACGGCCAGCCATAGGGCGCATCCGGCGACTGCAGGGCGCTGGCCTCGCGGATCGCGCGCGGGCCCAGCCTCGTGCCTGGCCGGTTCGTCACCGCCTGGTCGAAGGGCACGCCCGTCACCGCGATATCGACCCCGGACAGATCCTTGGTGTAGAGCCGCCGCAGAAACGACGTCGCCCCGCCAAAGGTGTTCTCATAGGACAGCCCCTTGAGCTGCGGATTGGTGAACGCCTCGTCCACCTGTGTCTTTGCATCTTCCAGTGCCATGCGTGATGATCCTTGCCTTGGTTCCCGGCGGGATGGCGACGCGGGCGCCGCGTCAAGCCACCGGCAGCGCCCGTTCCACGATCTTCGCGAAAAAGGACGCCCCCACCGGCGCGATCTCGTCGTTGAAATCGTATTTGGGATGATGCAGCCCGGCGCTGTCGCCCTGCCCGAGGAACAGATAGGCGCCGGGCCGCGCCTGCAGCATGTACGAGAAATCCTCGGCCCCCATCTCGCGCCCGACCTCGCCGCTCACGCGGCCGTCGCCGGCCACCTCGCGCGCGACCTCGACCGCAAAACCGGTGCGGTCGGGATCGTTGATCGTGGCCGGATACCCGATCTCATAGACCAGCTCCGCCTCGACCCCGTACGAGGCCGCCTGCCCCTGCACGATCTGCTCCATCCGCTCCATCACCATCTTCTGCACCGCCGGATCGAATGTGCGCACGGTACCGTTCAGATAGGCGGTGTCGGGGATCACGTTGTCCACCGTGCCGGCATGGATCTGCGTGACCGAGATGACCAGATCGTCCAGCGCATAGTGGTTGCGGCTGACGATGGTCTGGATCGCCTGCGCGATGCCGCAGGCCGCCATCACCGGGTCGCGGGTCTCGTGCGGCATTGCTCCGTGACCGCCCGTGCCCTGGACGTGGATGTGGAATGTGTCCACCGCCGCCATGATCGGTCCGGGCGTGGTGTAGAACGATCCGGGCGGGTTGCCGGGGGCGTTGTGCAGCGCATAGACCTCGGTAATGCCGAACCGGTCCATCATGCCCTCGTCCACCATGAGGCCCGCGCCGCCGCCCGCCTCTTCCGCCGGCTGAAAGATCAGCGCCGCCCGGCCAGCGAAATTCCGCGTCTCGGCCAGATAGCGTGCCGCGCCCAGCAGCATCGCGGTGTGGCCGTCATGGCCGCAGGCATGCATCCGGCCGGGGTTTTTGGAAGCATAGTCAACGCCCGTCGCCTCGGCGATCGGCAGCGCATCCATGTCGGCCCGCAGGCCGATGGTCGGCCCCTCACCGCGGCCGTTGACGATGGCGACCAGCCCGGTCCTTGCGATCCCCTCGTGCAATTCGTCCACTCCGAACGCGCGCAGCCGCTCGGCCACGAAGGCCGCGGTTTCGGGACAGTCCAGGCCGAGTTCCGGTATGGAATGCAGATGCCTGCGCCAGTCCGTCATGTCGGCGGCAAACTCTGCAATGCGGTTCACGACGGGCATATGGGGTGGACTCCTGATCCAAGCTGCGGGATGGATGCATCTGACACCGGAACGAGGGGCTTCGCAATGCCAGAAAATCCGCTGATCCACGACCAGAACGCCGGAATCGAGCGCCTGCTTGAAATCATGCGCCGCCTGCGCGACCCGGACACCGGCTGCCCGTGGGATATCGAGCAGGATTTCGCCACCATCGCCCCCTACACCATCGAAGAAGCCTATGAAGTGGCCGACGCCATCGAGCGCCAGGCCTGGGACGAGCTCAAGGGCGAGTTGGGCGATCTGCTGTTCCAGTCGGTGTTTCACGCCCGGATGGCCGAGGAAGCCGGCCATTTCACCTTTCAGGACGTGGTGCGCGCCATGTCCGACAAGATGGTGGCCCGCCACCCGCATGTCTTCGGGGATGAAAACCGCGACAAGTCCGCCGAGCAGCAGACCCGCGACTGGGAGGCGATCAAGGCCGCCGAACGCCAAGGCAAGGCCCAGCAGGGCGCGCTGGACGGCGTGGCCGCGAACCTGCCCGCCCTGCTGCGCGCCTACAAGCTGCAGAAACGCGCCGCGCGGGTGGGCTTCGACTGGCCCGATGCCAGCCACGTGCTGGCCAAGATCGCCGAAGAGGCGGCGGAACTGGAGCAGGCGCGCGACGCCAGGGATGCCGACGCGCTCGAGGATGAGTTCGGCGACCTGCTCTTCGTGATCGTCAACCTGGGCCGGCATCTGGGCATCGAGCCCGAGACCGCCCTGCGCCGCACCAACGCCAAGTTCACCCGCCGCTTCGGCAAGGTCGAGGCGCGCCTGGCCGAGCGCGGCAAGACCCCGCAGCAAAGCACGCTCGAGGAAATGGACGCGCTGTGGGACGCGGTGAAACACGAGGAACACGCCGCAAACGGCAAACTCCCGCGCGCCGACGCCCGAAACCACCCGCAGGCGGAAAAAACCGGCTAGACAAGCCCCGCCGCCCTTGCGAGGGTCCGGCCCTTGAACACGCGGAAGGATGTCATGAGCGCGCGCAAGATCATCATCGATACCGACCCCGGCCAGGACGACGCCGTTGCGATCCTGCTGGCGCTGGCCAGCCCCGACGAGATCGAGGTGCTGGGCATCACCGCGGTTGCCGGCAACGTGCCGCTGGCGCTCACGGCCAGGAACGCCCGCATCGTCTGCGAACTGGCGGGCCGCACCGACATCCCTGTTCATGCCGGCTGCGACACGCCGCTGTCGCGCAAGCTCACCACCGCCGAACATGTGCACGGCAAGACCGGCCTCGACGGCCCGGACCTGCCCGACCCGACGATGCCGCTGGCCGAAGGCCACGGCGTCGATTTCATCATCGACACCCTGCGCGCGCATGATCCCGGCACCGTCACGCTCTGCCCGCTGGGGCCGCTCACCAACATCGCCACAGCCTTCCAGAAGGCCCCCGACATCGTGAGCCGCGTACAGGAAATCGTGCTGATGGGCGGGGCCTATTTCCAGGTGGGCAACATCACACCGACCGCCGAATTCAACATCTATGTCGACCCGGAAGCCGCTGAAATCGTGTTCAAATCCGGCATCCCGATCGTGGTGATGCCGCTCGACGTGACCCACAAGGCGCTGGTCACGAAACCCCGCAACGACGCCTTCCGCGCGCTCGGCACCAGGGTCGGCGTCGCCGTGGCCGAGATGACCGATTTCTTCGAACGCTTCGACAAGGAGAAATACGGCTCCGAAGGCGCGCCGCTGCATGATCCCTGCGTCACCGCCTATCTGATCCGCCCCGAGCTGTTCTCGGGCCGCCACGTCAATGTCGAGATCGAAACGCAGTCCGAACTGACCCGCGGCATGACCGTCGCCGACTGGTGGGGCGTCACCGACCGCAGGCCCAACGCCACCTTCATGGGCGATCTGGATGCCGACGGGTATTTCGCCCTGCTCACCGAACGGCTGGCCCGGCTATGAGCGCCGCGCTCCGCCTCGCCCGCCCCGACGATCTCGACCGGCTGATGGCGCTGGTCTCGGCCTTTCACGCCGAACAGGGCCTGACCGGTCCCGACGAGGACCGGCGCGAGGCGCTTGTTCCCCTGCTCGACGGTATCCCCCACGGCTGCGTCTATCTGATCGGCCCGTCCCGCGCGCCGCTGGGCTACATCATCATCACCTTCGGATGGTCGGTGGAATTCGGCGGCATGGACGGGTTCGTGGACGAAATCTACATCCGCCCCGCCGTGCGCGGGCGCGGCATCGCGACCGAGGTTCTGCTGGAACTGCCCAAGGCGCTGGCCGGCGCCGGGCTGAAGGCGCTGCACCTGGAAGTGGACCGCGACAACGAACCGGCCCAGCGGCTCTACAACCGCACCGGTTTTCGCGCCCGCGACCGCTACATGCTGATGTCGCGCAACCTCTGACGCTCACAGCGCCTTGCCGAAGAACATCAGATGCTCGGCCAGATCGGCGTCGGGCTCGTAGAACGGGTCGGTGTCCTGGAATCCCAGCTTGCGGTACAGCGCGATCGCCTCGGTCAGGCGCGTCGTGGTGTCCAGCACCATGCGCGCATGACCGTCGCGTCGGGCCTGATCCATCGCCGCCTCGAACAGCGCCCGGCCGGCCCCGTGCCCGCGCGCCGCGTCCGACACGAAGACGCGCTTGATCTCGCAGGTGCCGGGCGCGATCCGGTGGGTCATCGCGCAGCCGACCCGCTCCTGCCCGAGCCTGGCGACGAACAGCGCGCCGTGCGGACGGCCGTGGATTTCCGGCAGGCGCCGCAACAGGTCTTCGAACCGCGCTGCGTTGTAGTACCGGTCCAGAAAGGCCGGCACATCCGGCCAGCGTTCATCCAGCAGCGCCCGGTAGTCGCGGCACAATTGCCGGATCGCGACCAGATCCGCCGCGCCCTCGGCCAGCGTGACGGTCAGGCCGCCGCTACCCATGCGCCGCCACCCGCCGGGCGAGATCGACGAAATCCGCCGCCACAAAGTCCCAGTCGCCATCGGGCGCCAGATCGGCGGTCTGTCCCGGCCCATGCTCGGTCGGGCGCGGCACAAAGGCCGTCCGCAGCCCCGCCCGGCGCGCCGCGTGCAGATCGCCGTTATGCGCCGCCACCATCGCCACCTGCCCCGGCGGCAGCCGCAGCGCCGCGCAACAGGCCAGATAGACCGCGGGCTTGGGCTTGTAATCCCGCGCCAGATCGGCCCCCAGAATGCAGTCCCAGGGCAGCCCCGCATACCGCGCCAGCCGCGTCATCAGCGCGATCGAGCCGTTGGAACAGGGCGCGATGATCCGGTCGCGTTTCAGCAGATGCAGCCCCTCGACCACGTCCGGCCAGGGGTCCAGCCGTTCCCAGGCCGCGTTCAGCGCCTGCGGATCGGCCAGCCGAACCCCCAGCGCCCGGCACACGGCCGTCAGATTCTCCAGATGCAGATCGTCCAGCGGAACATAGCCCCGGTCGCCCGCCCGCACCCGCGCCATCGCCGGATCGTATTCCGCCCGCCAGGCG
This sequence comes from Ruegeria sp. BHSB196, assembly GCF_059613135.1. Classification (NCBI taxonomy): domain Bacteria; kingdom Pseudomonadati; phylum Pseudomonadota; class Alphaproteobacteria; order Rhodobacterales; family Roseobacteraceae; genus Ruegeria; species Ruegeria sp. BHSB196. The sequence goes on along the minus strand of NZ_JBXWRY010000001.1, from coordinate 269,175 downwards.
TCGGCAAAGGCCAGCGCATCCACCTGCGGCAGAACCTCGGCCACCGCGCGCGCGACCGAATTGCGCCAGTCCACGCAGGTGCCGAACACGTCAAAGATCAGGGCCTGAACCATCGCCTCGCCGGTTGCCGAGATGCCGCCCGGCCAAGCTATCGCGATTCCGGTGGCAGGCCAAAGGCTTTGGCCTGCCCGTCCGTTGCTCAGCGCAGGATCGACCGCCCGGCATATTCCGCGGTCTCGCCCAGCGCCTCTTCGATCCGGATCAGCTGGTTGTATTTCGCCAGCCGGTCCGACCGCGCCAGCGAGCCGGTCTTGATCTGACCGCAATTGGTCGCCACGGCCAGATCGGCGATGGTTGCGTCCTCGGTCTCGCCCGAGCGATGGCTCATCACGTTGGTGTAGCGCGCCCGATGCGCCATATCGACGGCGCGCAGGGTCTCGGTCAACGACCCGATCTGGTTCACCTTGACCAGCATCGAGTTGGCGCAGCCCTTCTCGATCCCCTCGGCCAGACGCGCCGGGTTGGTCACGAACAGGTCGTCGCCCACCAGCTGCACCTTGCCGCCCAACTCGTCGGTCAGCGCCTTCCAGCCGTCCCAGTCATCCTCGGACATGCCGTCCTCGATCGAGATGATCGGGTAATCCTTCACCAGCGCCGCCAGATAGGCCACGTTTTCGTCGCTGCTCAGGGTTTTTCCTTCTCCGGCAAGTACATATTTGCAGTCCTTGAAGTATTCCGTCGCCGCGCAATCCAGCGCCAGATAGATGTCCTCCCCCGGCTTGTACCCCGCCTTTTCGATGGATTTCAGAATGAAATCCAGCGCCTCGCGGGTCGAGGCGATGTTGGGCGCAAACCCGCCCTCGTCGCCCACGCCGGTGGCCAGCCCCGCGCCGTGCAGCTCTTTCTTGAGGGTGTGGAACACCTCGGCCCCCATGCGCACCGCATCGCGGATGTTGGGCGCCGAGACCGGCATGATCATGAATTCCTGGATGTCGATCGGATTGTCGGCGTGCTCGCCGCCGTTGATGATGTTCATCATCGGCACCGGCAGAACCCGCGCCGAAGTGCCGCCGACATAGCGATAGAGCGGCTGGGTGGTGAAATCCGCCGCCGCCTTGGCCACCGCCAGCGACACGCCCAGGATCGCGTTGGCGCCCAGACGCCCCTTGTTCTCGGTGCCGTCCAGCTCGATCATCGCGCCGTCGATGGCCACCTGCTCGGTCGCGTCGTACCCCACCAGTTCCTCGGCGATCTCGCCGTTGACGGCGGCCACCGCCTCGAGCACGCCTTTGCCCAGGTACCGGTCTTGGTCGCCGTCGCGCTTCTCCACCGCCTCATAGGCCCCGGTCGAGGCGCCCGAGGGCACCGCCGCACGGCCCATGGTGCCGTCTTCCAGGATCACGTCGACCTCGACCGTGGGATTGCCCCGGCTGTCGAGAATCTCACGCGCGTGAATGTCGATGATGGTGCTCATGAAATCTGTCCCTGACGATGCGTTGAGTTGCCAGCGTCATAGCAGGACGGATCGAATTGTAAACCGCACCCGTTATCGCTAACGCCCGCAAAAGCGACGGTTTAGGGCTAACATCTTCCTGTTTGCGCCAACACCTTCGCAGCCCGCCCCGGGCTGGGACAGCACGCCGCATCTCAGGCCGCGGCCGCCGCCAGATCCCGCGCCAGCCGCCGCTCGCGTACGAAGGTATAAAGCCCCGATCCGATGATCAGCGACGCCCCGGCCAGGGTCCACAGATCCGGCCGCTCGCCAAAGACCAGCATCCCCGCCAGGATCGAGAACACCAGCCGCGTGTACCGGAACGGCGTCACCGCCGAGGCCTCGCCCACCCGCATCGCGGTCACGATGCCATAATACCCCAGCACCCCGAACACCACCGCCCCGGCGTAAGGCCCGATCTCGGCCGTCTGCAGCGGCGCGACCGGCTCGGCCGTGACGACCATCAGCGCCGCCCCGGCAAAGACCAGCGCCAGATAGGCCTGCGACGCCACCACCACCGACGACACCTTGTGGTCGATCACCCGCGTGATCAGATCGCGCGCGGCAATCGCGATCACGGTGGCCACCACGAACAGCGACTCGGGCTGAAACCCCTCGAAACCCGGCCGGATGATCATCAGCACCCCGGCCAGCCCGACAAAGATCGCGCTCCAGCGCCGCCAACCCACCTGTTCGCCCATGAACAGCGCCGCCCCCATGGTGATGACCAGCGGCAGCGCCTGGAACACGGCGGCGACGGTGGACAGCTCGACCAGCGACAGCGCGGTGATGAAGCTCAGCGCCCCGACCGCCTCGGTCGCCGCCCGAATCATCGGCAGCCGACCCCATGCCTCGGGCAGAAAGATGCGCTTGCGGCCCAGAACGGCCATGACCAGGAAGGCCAGCGAACAGAACCCGCCCAGCACGACCATGATCTGCCCGGTCGAGACCGTCACCGACAGTTGCTTGATGAACATGTCCTCAAGCGTGAAGGCCGCCATCGAGGCGACGATCAGCAGAATGCCGTTTACGTTGTTCATGCGCGTTTCCGTGTCAGCCGGCCAGATCCGCCGGGGTTGCGGCCACTCAAACCGCAGCGCCGCGGCGGCGGCAAGCCCATTTGCGCCACCGGCGATGAATTGATGTTGGACGGCCCATCGCGCTTCGTGATGGGCCGGCGCCGGGAACCGCCTTCACGACAAGGTGAATGATCCTGCCCGCCCCCCGGCGCGTATCGCCGTCAGAAAGGGGATGCCATGAAACACCTGATCCTGACCGCCGCCCTGCTCGCGCCCGTCGCGGCACAGGCCGGTTACGCAAAGCTCTACGACGTGATCCCGCTCACCGGCGGCGCGTTCGAGGTGATCGCCACCCAGGGCCCCGCCTCGGGCGACTACTGGTGCGGCGCGGCGCAATACGCCATCGCGGATCTCGGCAAACGGTCCAACACGCGCATCTACGTCATCCGCGGCCGCGGCGACAGCACGGCCCGCCCGGACAAGCGCGCGGTGCTGTTCGCCTTCGATCCGCCCAGCGGCGGCCCGGTTCAAAGCCAGGGGATTTCGGTCGATCTGGTCGGCAACACCATGACCGCGGCGCAGGCGCAGACCTTCTGCTTCGACCGAACGATCAAGGACTAGCGCTTGCGGATCGGAACGCCGTACAGTTCCAGACGGTGCCCGCGCAGCTCATAGCCCAGCTTGGCGGCGATCTTTTCCTGCAGCACCTCGATCTCGGGATCGACGAACTCGATCACCTCGCCCGAGTTGAGATCGATCAGATGGTCGTGATGGTCCCGCTCGGCGTCCTCGTACCGCGCGCGGCCGTCCCCGAATTCCAGCCGTTCCAGAATCCCCGCCTCTTCGAACAGCTTCACGGTCCGGTACACCGTGGCGATGGAAATGCCGGAATCCAGCGCCGAGGCGCGGGCATAGAGTTCCTCCACATCCGGATGATCGTCGCTTTCCTCCAGCACGCGGGCGATGGTCCGGCGCTGTCCGGTCATGCGCAGCCCCTTGGCCTCGCATCGGGCGATGATCGTGTCCGACATGGCGACTCCCATCCGTGGTTGAAGTCCTGTCATAATACGTCCGCGCCGGCATCGCCACAGGGTTTTGCCGCCCCCGCGCGCCGGTTTCGGGCAGGATCACCGGGCCGGCCGCAGATCGGCCCAGACCGGCAGATGGTCCGAGGCGATATGCGCCGGCCGCTCGGACCAGACCCCATGCGCCTGCGCCTCCAGCCCCGGCCCCAGCGCGATCCGGTCCAGCGCGCCCAAGGGCTGCGCCGCCGGAAAGCTGGGCAGTGGCGGCAGAAACTGCATGTCCGGCGCCAGGTGGTCCAGGATCGGCTGGCGCGACCATTCGTTGAAATCGCCTGCCCAGACCGTCGGCATCCTGTCCAGCCTGCGGCTGTCCTTGCGCATGTGCACCACCTGCTGGTGCCGCCAGCGCGCCACCAGCCCCAGATGCATCCCCATCACCCGCAGCGGGCCGATCGCGGTTTCGAACTCCACCCGCACCGCCCCGCGCGGCTCCAGCCCCGGCAGGTCGTGATGCCCGGTTCCGCGCACCGCGATGCTGTCGCCCCGCCAGATCACCGCGTTCCCGTGCCAGCCGAGGCTGCCCGCGCCGCCCAGATCGGCGATCCGCCAGCCCGCTTCCTCCAGCATGAAATGCGGCAGCGCCGCCGGGCGCGGCGGCAGGCGCTTGTCGGCCTCCTGCAGCACGACGATATCCGCCTCCAGCGTGTCCAGCACCTGGATGATGCGCTGCGGCTGCCGCCGCAGGTCAAGGCCGATGCATTTCTGAATGTTGTAGCTGGCCAGGCGCAGCAGGGCGGTTCGTGTCATGGTCTCGCGGCAAGATGGCTGAACCCCTAGATTGCCACGCCGGAAGCATTGCGCAACCCCCCTGATCGCCACCCCGGCCCCGAACCGTGGCGCCGCCGGGCGCGCGGGGGCCGCGCCGCGCGTCAGGTGCCGCAGAACGTGGCCTGCACCACCTCGTCCGGCAGCGGCGGCCGGGTCAGGTCGCGGTGTTCGGGCTGATCGCGCCAGGGCTCGGAGAGAACCGCATTCAACCGGTGAAACGGCGCATAGTCGCCCTGCACCGCCGCCTCGATCATCTGCTCGATCCGGTGGTTGCGCGGAATGAAGGCCGGATTCGCCGCCTCGATCCGGGCCCGGACCCCGGTTTCGCGCGCGGCCCGCGCCTGCCACGTCTGCGCCCAGGCGTCATAGGCGGCCGGATCGGTGAACTGGTCCCGCGCCGCCGCCGTGCCCAGCGCCCGGAACGTGTTGGTGAAATCGGCCTGGTTCTGCGCCATCCGGGTCAGCAGGTCGGCGATCAGCTCCAGATCGCCCGCTTCCGCCCCGGCCAGCCCGATCTTGGCGCGGAACAGCGCCAGCCAGTGATCCTGGATCAGTCCGGGCATGGCATGCACGATCTCGGTGGCCTCCTCGACCGCCGCCTCGCGCTCCTCCAACTGCTGGATCAGCGCCGTGGCCAGCTGCGCCATGTTCCACACCACGATATCCGGCTGATTGCCATAGGCATACCGTCCCATCCGGTCGATCGAGCTGTAGACCGTGTTGGGATGATAGCTGTCCATGAAGGCGCAGGGACCATAATCGATGGTCTCTCCGGCGATGGAGCAGTTGTCGGTGTTCATGACCCCGTGGATGAACCCGACGCTCATCCACTGCGCCACCAGCCGCGCCTGCGCGTCGCGCACCGCGCACAGCAGCCCCATCGGCCCGTCGGCCTCGGGATAATGGCGGGCGATGGCATAGTCGGTCAGCCGGATCAGGCTGTTGCGGTCGCCGCGCGCGGCAAAGACCTGGAACGTGCCCACCCGCAGATGGCTCCGCGCCACCCGGGTCAGCACCGCGCCGGGCAGAGGCGCTTCGCGCAGCACGACCTCGCCGGTCTCCACCGCCGCCAGCGCCCGCGTCGTCGGAATGCCCAGCGCATGCATCGCTTCCGAGACCACGTATTCGCGCAGCACCGGCCCCAGCCAGGCCCGGCCGTCCCCCTGCCGGGAATAGGGCGTGCGTCCCGACCCCTTGAGCTGGATGTCGCGGCGGACACCGTCGGTGCCCACGGTCTCGCCCAGCAACAGCGCGCGCCCGTCCCCAAGCTGCGGATTGTAATGGCCGAACTGATGCCCGGAATAGAGCTGCGCCAAGGGCTCCGCCCCCTCGGGCACGGCATTGCCGGCAAAGACGCGCGCCATCTCGCCCACCTCGCCCGGCGATATCCCCATGATGCGGGCAAGCGGTTCGTTGAAGGCGATCAGCCGCGGCGCGCGCACCGGCTCGGGCGCAAGCCGCGCATAGAACGTGCCCGGAAGGCGGGAATAGGAGTTGTCGAACGGAATCGCCAGGGTCATGCCGGAAACATATGCTCTGCGCAGGGGATTGCCATAGCCGATCCGCGCAGGCAGAAAACCCGCGACGCAACGGGAGGATCCGACGTGACCGCACAGGACATCATCGACCGGCTCGGACTGCAGCGCCACCCCGAGGGCGGCTGGTACCGCGAGACCTGGCGCGCCGACAATCCGGGCCGCGCCACGGGCACCTGCATCTATTTCCTGCTGCAGACCGGCGAGCGCAGCCACTGGCACAAGGTGGACGCGACCGAGATCTGGCTCTACCACGCCGGCGCGCCGCTGATCCTGTCGATGAGCGGCACCGACACCGGCCCGGCGACCGACCACCTGCTGACCCCCGACCTCGCGCGGGGCCGGCCGCAACTGGTCGTGCCCGAGGGGCACTGGCAATCGGCGCGCAGCACCGGCGATTACACTCTGGTCAGCTGCACCGTCTCGCCGGGGTTCGAATTCGACGGCTTCCGGCTGGCCGAGCCCGGCTTCGACATTCCGTCCGCAAGCTGACCGCAGCGAAAACGTGCGCCTGCGGCGCGCTCTTCTTGTTTTTTGTTGAGGGACGCTGTCCCTCAAACTCCCTGGGGTATTTGAAACCAGAAAGAAGCCAGACTCGTGTCCTGCTTCTTTCTGGTCCGAAATACCCCGGGGTGAATTGCCCGCAGGGCAAGAGGGGCAGCGCCCCTCAAACCGCGGCCCCGGTTGACCGCCTTGCGCGGTGTGGCAAACTGCGGGCATGGATCATCGAACCCTCGTGGCCTCCCTTCCTACCGAGACCCGCGACGCCCTGACCGCGCGCGCGGACGGCCCGGCCCTGCGGCATCTGGCGCTTCATGCCGGGGCGCTGGCGCTGACCACGGCGGGCATCGCCGCGCAGGTTCCGTTCTGGCCGCTCTTGATGCTGCCGCAGGGCCTCCTGCTGAGCTTTCTCTTCACGCTCAGCCACGAATGCACCCACAAGACGCCGTTCCGCACCACATGGCTGAACGAAGCGGTCGGCCACGGCGCCGGGCTGCTGATCGTTCTGCCCTTCACCTGGTTCCGGTACTATCACCTGGCCCATCACAAATGGACGAACGATCCGGATCGCGACCCCGAACTGGCCGGCAGGCCCCGGCCCGACAGCCGGGCGAGCCTGGCGCTCTATCTCAGCGGCTGGGTCTACTGGAAAGGGATGATCGGCACGCTTCTGGCCAATGCGCGCGGACGGATCGAGGCGCCCTATCTGCCGCGCCGCCGGCATCGCGCCATGCGGATCGAGGCCCGCCTGATGCTCGGTCTCTACACCCTGGGCCTGCTCAGCCTTGCGGCGTCTCCGGCCCTGCTCTGGACCTGGATCCTGCCGCTGCTGATCGGCCAGCCGGTCCTGCGCCTCTATCTGCTGGCCGAGCACGGCCTGTGCCCGCCGGTCGCCGACATGCTGGAAAACTCGCGCACCACCTTCACCAACCGCCTGATCCGCTTTCTGGCCTGGAACATGCCCTATCACGCCGAGCACCACGCCCTGCCGGCGGTGCCGTTCCACAGGCTGCCCGCCTTTCACGCCTGGACGCGGGCGCATCTGAAATCGGTCTCGGACGGGTATCGGGGTTTCACGGCCGCGTATCTTCGGTCTCTGGAACGCTGAGAATGCCGCCCCCGACCAGGGCGCGCACCCCGGTCGTGCCGGGGCACGAGGTCGGCAGCCGCCGCGCCACCCGCACCGCCAGATAGGCAAAGGCCTGCGCCTCGAGCATGTCGCCGTCGAGTCCTGCGCGCTCCACCGGCTCCACCGGGCAGCCGAGCGAGACCCGCAGCATCTCCATCAGGACCGGGTTGTGCCGCCCGCCGCCCGTCACCAGCACCCGCTCGGGCGGCTTGGGGCAATAGGCCAGGCCCTGCGCCACGCCGGCGGCGCACATGGCGGTGAGCGTGGCCACCGCGTCGGCGTCGGCAAGCCCTTCGACCAGATCGGCCATCCTGGCGAACTGGTTGCGGTCCAGGGATTTTGGGGGCATGCGCCGGAAGAACGGATGGGCCAGGAACCGTTCCAGCACCTTGGGATCCACCGATCCCTTCCGCGCCATTTTCCCGTCCCGGTCCATCGGCAGGCCGAACCGCGCCCGCATCAGATCGTCGACCGGGGCATTCGCGGGCCCGGTGTCGAAGGCCAGCAGCGCGCCCCGGTCCTCGGGGCGCGCATGGTTCGGGTCCACATAGGTCAGATTGCCCACGCCGCCGAGATTCAGGAAACACAGCGGCGCGGTCGCCCCCATCCATTTGGCGCAGGCGAAATGGAAGAACGGCGCCAGCGGCGCGCCCTCGCCCCCCATCGCCACGTCGTCCGAGCGGAAGTCCCACACCACCGGCACCCCCAGCGCACGCGCCAGTTCCGCACCGTCGCCCACCTGCAACGTGCCCTTGCGGTGCGGGTCATGCGCCAGGGTCTGGCCGTGGAATCCGACCAGATCGGCCTCGGCGAAGCCCGCCAGAACCTCCGAGTGGATCAGGGTCACGAGCGTCCCCGCCACCTCGACCTCTTCGCCGGTCCATTTGCCGAGTCCGGCGCGCAACACCGCCCGTTCCGCCTCGGAATAGGGCCGGTATCCGCTGCGCCCGAACCGCCGGATGGTCAGGCCGTCGGTCTCGACGACCGCGACATCGACGCCATCCATCGACGTGCCCGACATGGCGCCCAGGGCCCGGATGGGTCCGGTCTTGCTGATGCTCCGGTTCACGCGCCTCTCTCCTGCTTTCGTGCCGCGCCCGGCCCGGCGGCGGTGTCCCGCCCCAGGGCCCTGGCCGGGTCAGCCTGCCCCCGATCCGGATCGCCAGGCAAGACCGTCGGCCGACCGCCCCCAGCTTTAGTGCCCAACCGACACGGGATCAACACGGGCGGCGGGCCGGGCGAGGCCGGGGCCCCTGCCCGCGCCCGTTGCAGAAAATCCCGATCCCGTCCGCCTCGCGCGCTGGCATCTGTGCAAAATGCGCAGACCGTGGCAGGCTGAGGTTGCACCGCGATCGGTCCACTCGCCGGCAACAGCAGACCCATGACACGACCCCAGACCCCGAACACCGCGGCGTCGCTGGAAAGCCGCAACTACCACCTGATCTTCTGGTCCGGCACGCTGTCCACCATCGGCGGGCAGCTGGTCAATCCCCGGCTGGTCCTGCCGTTTCTCTACCTCGCGCTCGGCGCGCCCACGTTCGTCGCGGGGCTGCTGCTGCCCTTCGTCACAGGCGCGCAGCTGATCGCCGAGATCTTCGTCTCGCCCTTCATCAACCGCGTGACCCGCGCCAAGATCGCCGTCTATGTCCCGAACATCCTGACCGGCGCGGTGCTGGCCGTCGTCGCCCTGTTCGCGACCGATCTGCCGAAGCTGATGATCGTCCTGCTGTTCCTGCTGACCGCGGTCGTCATGGGCCTGTGCCAGGGAATCTCGAACCTCGGAACCAGCCAGATCTACGGCGTGTCCGTCCCCGATGCCAAACGCAACCGGATGCTGTTCGCGCAGGCCACCATATCGGGGCTTCTGGCGATCGCGGTGGTCTGGTCCACCCGCGATCTTCTGTCCTCCGACCAACCCATGCAGCGCCACATCGTCGTGATGTGGTGTGGCGTGATCGCGATGGTCGCCGCCGGCCTCAGCTTTGCCAGCGTGCGCCTTCTCGAGGACCGGCCGGCCAGCGCCCCCGCCCGACGGCCGAAACCCCTGGCCGAACTGGCAACCGGCTTCCGGACCGGCATGGAGAAAGCGTGGTACCGCAGGTTCCTGGTCGCCCGGACGATCTTCGTATCGGTGGAACTGGCCATGCCGTTCTATACGATCCATGCGGCGACCTTCCATCTCGGAACCAAGCATGCGCTCAGCTATTTCGTGATCGCCGCCAGCGCCGGCGTCGTGATCGGATCCCTGCTCTGGGGCTGGCTCAGCGGCCGCGTCTCGGTCAAGCCCGTGATGTGGCTCGGCTGCCTGATTTCGGCCCTCTCCGCCGTGCTGGCGCTGGGCTTTGCGCTGATGGGATACGCGCAGAACGTCTGGCTCTACGCCCTGGTGATCCTGCTCCTGTCGCTGGGGGGCAACGGCCTCATCTACGGGCGCTACCTCTATGTCATCGACATGACCGGCAAGGCCGAGCGCCCCTATCTCGTCGCCCTGGGCGATGTCTGCGCCGGGCTGGTCGGCATCCTGTTCGCGGCCGTCCTCGGCGCCGTTGCCCATCTGCACGACCCGATCACCCCGATCTTCGTGCTGGCCGCCCTGAACCTCGTGGCGATGCTCTGCGCCCTGCGCCTGCCGGCGCGCCGGCCCGCAGAAGCCGCGGCGCATCCCTGAGGCCGCCGAAGGCGGCACCGGCCCCCGCCACGGCAGGAAGCACTGGACTTTCCGCGAAAATTGAGGGAATCCCTCCCGGCGCAGGGCGGTCGGCCGCGGCAGACAGCGGACCTTGCCCCGCACCGACTTCAATGGCCCTTCCGGCAAGGGCCTCAGGCAACACGGATACCGGCAGTCATGACCTACCATCCCAAATCGGACTTCATCGCGGTGATGATGCAGCGCGGCTTTCTGGCCGACTGCACCGATTACCAGGGCCTCGACGAGGCGCTGCGCAAGGGATGTCAGCCGGGCTATATCGGCTTTGACGCCACCGCCAAGTCGCTGCATGTGGGCTCGCTGATCCAGATCATGATGCTGCGCTGGCTGCAAAAGACCGGCCACAAGCCGATCACCCTGATGGGCGGCGGCACCACCAAGGTGGGCGATCCCAGCTTCCGGGCCGACGAACGCCCGCTGCTCGGCCCCGAACAGATCGACGAGAACATCGCCGGCATCCGCAAGGTGTTCGCGGCCTATATCGACTATGACAGCGGTGCCGGGAACGCCGCACTGATGCTCAACAACGCCGAATGGCTGGACGGGCTGAACTATCTCGACTTCCTGCGCGACATCGGGCGGCATTTCTCGGTCAACCGGATGCTCAGCTTCGAATCGGTCAAGTCCCGGCTGGACCGCGAACAGTCCCTGTCGTTCCTCGAATTCAACTACATGATCCTGCAGGCCTACGACTTTCTGGAACTGAACCGCCGCTACGGCTGCATCCTGCAGATGGGCGGCAGCGACCAGTGGGGCAACATCGTCAACGGCGTGGATCTGACCCGCCGCGTGATCGACCACGAGGTCTATGGCCTCACTTCGCCGCTCCTGACCACAAGCGACGGCAAGAAGATGGGCAAGACTCAGGACGGCGCGGTCTGGCTCAACGCCGACATGCGCTCGCCCTACGAATTCTGGCAGTTCTGGCGCAACACCACCGACGCCGACGTGGGCCGGTTCCTCAAGCTCTACACCGAACTGCCGCTGGAGGAATGCGACCGGCTCGGCGCGCTGGCGGGCTCCGAGATCAACGCCGCCAAGATCATCCTCGCCAACGAGGTCACCACCCTCCTGCACGGGGCCGAGGCCGCCGCCAATGCCGAGGCGACCGCCCGCGAGGTGTTCGAAAGGGGCGGCGTGGGCGACGAGCTGCCGACGCTGACCGTCAGCGCAGCCGACCTGCCGGTGTCCATCGTGCAGCTCATCGTCAAATCGGGCCTCGCCAAATCCGGCAAGGAGGCCAAGCGCCTGATCGCAGAAAACGGCGCCCGCCTCGACGACGCCCCGCTGACCGATGCCGGCCTGATGATCGACGCCGGCGCGCTGGCCTCCCCGATCAAGCTGAGCGCCGGCAAGAAGCGCCACGCGCTGGTGCAGCTGGACTGACCGGGGCCACCTGACTGCCGCCTTGACCCTCCCCCTGCTGGAACCGTTAGGTCTCAGCAGAATCGGAGGTGATGATGACGCGCTACATCCAGGCCCTGGCCGTCTGCGCCCTGCTGGCGGGTGCGCTCTTCTGGGTCCTGTCGGACCGGGCACCGGACCCGGCCACCGCCGGCCACGGCGCCGCGATGGTCGCGGTCCCGCGCCCCGCCGCGCTCTCGGCCGAGGCCGAGCGCGGCAGAGCCACCTTCGCGGCGCGGTGCGCGCAGTGCCACGGCGGCGACGCGGAGGGGCTGGAGGGGATCGGGCCGCCGCTCGTGCACAGGATCTATGAACCGTCGCACCACGCCGACGAAGCCTTTCAGCGGGCCGTCGCGTCCGGCGTGCGCCGCCATCACTGGACCTTCGGCGACATGCCGCCGGTGCCGGGACTCACCCGCGCCGAGGTCGCGACGATCATCGCCTATATCCGCGAATTGCAACGCGCCAACGGAATCGACTGACCATGAGGAACACATGACGAAACGGACGCTCGCCTGCCTTGTCGCCCTGTGCGCCGCCACGCTGGCCGCGGCCCATCAGGGCGTCCAAAACCCCGCCGTCCAGGCGCGCATGCACGCCATGAGCGCCCTGGCCGAGAACATGAAAACCCTGGGAAACATGGCCAGGGGGGCCTCTGCCTTCGACGCGGCTACCGCCCGCGCCGCAGCCAAAGCCATCGCCGATCATGCCGCCCGCATTCCGGCCCTGTTCGCGGCGCAAGAAACCGACCCGAAATCCGAGGCGAAACCGTCGATCTGGGAAACGCCCGGGGATTTCAACCGCAAGGCGGCCGATCTCGAATCCGTCGCGGCCGGGCTTTCGGGGGCGCTGACATCGCCGGCGGATCTGAACCCGGCGATGCAGTCCCTGGGCGCAAGCTGCAAGTCCTGCCATGCCGACTATCGCAAGTGACCGACGAGCCGCCGCCGCGCGGGCGCTCGCGGGGCTGGCCCTGATGCTGGCGCCATCGCCTGCCTGGACCGGGCACGAGCTCGACGACCGCGACCTGTCCAACGGCCGGGCACTCTATGCCGAACACTGCGCCTCCTGCCACGGAGCCGAACTGCAGGGCCAGCCGAACTGGCAGACCCCCAATCCCGACGGCACCCTCCGCGCGCCCCCGCATGACGAGACCGGGCACACCTGGCATCATGACAATGCGCTGCTGTTCTCCTACACCCAGCTCGGCGGCCAGAAGGCCCTGGAACTGCGCGGCGTCACCGGTTTCCAAAGCGCCATGCCGGGCTTTGCCGACAGCCTCGACGAAGACGAGATCTGGGACATCCTCGCCTTTATCCGATCCACCTGGCCCAGGCGCCTCCAGGAGATCCAGGCGCAGAGAAATCCGCCGCACGAAGACTGAAGCGATCCACGGCGGGATCGCGGTCTCGGAATGTGCGCCTTCGGCGCGCTCTTTTGGTTTTTGTTGAGGGACGCTGTCCCTTAAACTCCCTGGGGTATTTGAGACCAGAAAGAAGCAGGAAAGAAACCGCGGCTTCTTTCTGGTCCGAAATACCCCGGGGTGAATTGCCCGAAGGGCAAGAGGGGCAGCGCCCCTTCTTCTGCGACGCAGTGTAGAAGTGACGACTGGACACACGCCCCCTCCTTCCATTATCTGAACATGTGTTCAAATCAGGGGGAGAGGAGCCCGCAATGCAACTCAGCACCACAGCCGCCGTCGTCACCGGCGGCGCTTCGGGACTCGGCGAGGCCACCGCCCGCCACTTCGCCGAACATGGCGCGCAGGTCACGATCCTCGACCGCGATGCCGCGCGCGGCCCGCAGGTCGCCGCCGAGATCGGCGGGCATTTCGCCGAAACCGACGTGACCGACGAAGCCTCGGTCGCCGCCGCCATCGCCCTGGCGAAAGAGAAGATGGGCCGGATCACCGCCTGCGTGAACTGCGCCGGCATCGCCTATGGCATCAAGACCGTGGGCAGGGATGGTCCCCACCCACTGGACGCCTTTCAGCGCACCATCGACGTGAATCTGGTCGGCACCTTCAACGTATCGCGCCTGGCCGCCGCCGAGATGGCCGGGAACGACCCCGAGCCGGACGGCGCGCGCGGTGTGATCATCAACACCGCCTCCATCGCCGCCTTCGACGGGCAGAAGGGCCAGGCCGCCTATGCCGCCTCCAAGGGGGGCGTTGTCGGCATGACCCTGCCGATGGCCCGCGACCTGGCCTCGACCGGGATCCGGGTGATGGCCATCGCGCCCGGCATCTTCCTGACGCCGATGCTGCAGGGGCTGCCCGAGGAGGTGCAGCAGCAGCTTGCCGCCGACGTGCCCAACCCGCCGCGGCTCGGCGACCCGCGCGAATACGGCCGGCTGGCCGGCTTCATCGTCGAGATGGGCTATCTGAACGGCGAGGTGATCCGGATCGACGGGGCGCTCAGGATGCGCTGACAAACCGGTACAAATCGGACGAACCCGGCCGCGGGCGGGGTACAAACCGGAAGAACCGGCTCAACCCGCCTCGGCCTTCTCGGCAAGCGCGAGCCATTCCTCCTCGGCGGCCGCCAGCTTGTCCTGCCGCGCAGCCAGCGCCTCGGTCGCCTTCCGGAACTTCACCGGCTCGCGGGCGAACAGCTCGGGATCGGACATCAGGTCTTCCAGTTTGGCGATCTCGGCCTCCAACCGGGCGATCTCGGTCGGCAGTTCCTCCAGCCGGTGTTTCTCCGAAAAGGACAGGCCCGATTTCGGCTTGGTTTTCTGCCTTGCCTTCGGCTTGTTATCTTTTGTTTTTACTTGTTTTTTCTCGGTCACGCCCCTTCGCTGCGCAACGTAGTCCGACCAGCCTCCGGCATAGACGGTGGCCCGGCCGTCGCCCTCCATGGCGATGGTCGTGGTCGCCACCCGGTCGAGAAAGTCGCGATCATGGCTGACCAGCAGAACCGTGCCGTCATAGTCGTCGAGAAGTTCCTGCAACAGGTCCAGCGTCTCGACATCCAGATCGTTGGTCGGTTCGTCCAGCACCAGCAGGTTCGACGGTTTCGCCATCAACCGGGCCAGCAGCAATCGCGCTTTTTCTCCTCCGGACAATGACTTGACCGGCGCTCTTGCCTGACGTTCATCGAACAGGAACTCCTTGAGATAGCCCACCACATGCTTGGGCTGGCCGCGCACCATCACCTGATCGGCCTTGCCCGAGACCCGCATCGCCGGATCGCCGGTCAGACTGTCCCACAGGGTCATTTCCGGGTCGAGCTGTTGCCGCGCCTGATCGAACACCGCGATTTCGAGATTGGTCCCGAGCCGCACCGAACCCGCGTCCGGCGGGAACTGGCCCAGCAGCATGCCCAGCACCGTGGTCTTTCCGACCCCGTTGGGTCCGACAAAAGCCACCCGATCGCCCCGCAGCACCAGCAGATCGAAGTCACGCACGATTTGCCGATCGCCGAAGCGTTTGGACAGTCCTTGCGCCTCGATCACCTTTCGACCGGATTTCGGCCCGGCCTCAAGCGACATGGCCGCCGTTCCCTGACGGGCGATCTGTGCCGCGCGTTCCGCGCGCCGCGCCTGCAATGCCCTGAGGCGGCCCTGATTGCGCTTGCGCCGGGCGCTGATGCCTTCGACGGCCCAGCGGGACTCGGACTTGATCAACCGGTCCAGCTTGTGGCGAGCGGTGTCTTCTTCTTCCCAGATCCGGTCGCGCCAGGTTTCGAAGGCGCCGAAGCCCTTGTCCTGTCGCCGCAGCATTCCCCTGTCGATCCATAAGGTTGCGCGGGTCAACTCACGCAGAAACGCCCGGTCGTGCGAAATCAGGACAAAGGCCGCGCGCGTCGCCTGCAACTCCCGCTCCAGCCAGCCGATCGCTTCGATATCCAGGTGGTTCGTGGGTTCGTCCAGCAGCATCAGGTCGGGCGCTTCGGCCATCAGCTTGGCCAGCGCCGCGCGCCGCCTTTCGCCCCCCGACGCGGTCGCGACCGGGCGTGCAGGGTCGAATTTCAGCCCTTCGCCCGCGCGTTCCACCTTGTAGAACTCGCCGGATTCCAGGCCGCTGGACGCATAGTCGCCGAGGGTCGCATACCCCGACAGGTCCGGATCCTGCTCCATGTATCCGACCGATCGTCCTGGTGGCAGAACGATTTCCCCCGAATCGGGCTCGACAAGGCCGGCCATCACCTTCATCAACGTGGACTTGCCCGAGCCGTTCCGCCCCACCAGCGCGATCCGGTCGCCCGGCTGAACCACCTGGTCGAGGCCGAAAAAGACCGGCTCGCCCCCGAATGTCAGGGAGATGCCGGACATCTGCAACAAAGGAACTCTTGCCATGCCCGCCAGCTAAAGCGCCGCGGACTTGGCGTCAACGTCCCTGCTTCATCTTGCCGAAAATACTCAATTCAACCGGTCACCGCCCGCAGCAGGCGTTTCCGTGCCGGGGGAATCGCGCCGATTTCAAGCCCGGTAAAAACGTGCAGCGTGTTCATGTGCCGGTCCACGACCGCATGATCGCTGACCCAACCGCCCATCATCAGGTAGGTTCTGAGCAGCGGTGGCATCCGCAGCATCGCCTTCCTGGCGTCGGGTCTGCGCCGAAGGCGCGCGGCAAAGCGGAACACGTCCGGCGCCTTGACACGGGGCAGCCAGCGTTTGGGCGCCAGATGCCGCTGTTTGAGCATGGCGAATGCGTCCAGATAGTCCTCGGTCTCGGTTCCGGCGAAGGACGAACAACCAAACAGCATCTCGATGCCGTTGCGGTCCACGAAGGCCGTCATCGCACCCCAGGCGACCCGCAGGATATCCGGATCCGTCCAATCGGGATGGACGCAGAACCGGCCCATTTCGACCATCCGCCCCTGAAAGCCTTCCAGGGCCGAAAGGTCGTAATACTGTGCCGAATAGCTGCGGTGGATGTCGCTGCCGCCGTTCAGGGTCAGCATTCTGAAGGTGCACACGAGTCTTCCACCGGCGCGCATGTCTTCGACCAGAACATGGGCGCAGATCTCGTCGAACCGGTCCCGGTCCGTCCCGGTCGTGGCAAAGGCCAGGGTGCGCAGCGCCTGTGCGCCGGCCACGTCCCGAGGCGTCTGCGCGAGCCGTGCGCGATAGCGCCCCTTGTTCAACAAAACCCCGTCTGCCAAGGCCGGATCCTCCGCGGCGATCCCCAGATACAGTATGTGCCGCCGCCCTATCACACAAGCCATGACGCTCGTGTGACAGCTCCATGCCCGGCCGGGTCTCAGTTGTTGGTCACGGTGGCCGGATTGAAACTGCCGATATTGCCGAGAAGCTGGCGCAGGAATGTCTTGTCATCGACACTGGAACTGGTCACGCGGCGTTCCAGGGGCACGACGATGCCGTCCTCGAGCCCGTAGCGCTCGACGTTGCGCAACACGCCGCGCTGGTCGAAACTCAACGCCACAAGCTCGCGCGAGACGACCTCGGGTTCGCGCGGCCCCAGGTAGCGGATCCGTGAAGACACATAGTAATACCCGGAATCCTTCAGCACGCCGGACGCGCCCGGCGCCCCGACCGCCTCGATCACGCTGTCGCGGGTGTCGACACCCACTTTCAGTTCGGCCAGTTCGGCCTGGGTCGGGACATAGCCGTGTTTGCGATAGATCGGCGCGCAGGCCGTGACCGCGCCCAGGCACAACCCGAATGCCACGGTCCGGACCGCCGGTCTCAGCACATCACCAAACTTCACCATCCATGACCTCTTGCCTTGGCGCCTTCCGGCTTCTATCCGATTACAGAAACCGACGCCGCGGTTCAACACACGAAAGACCCAGGTATGAATGACCGTACTGCCCTTCGGGTGGCAGATCTGCCCCAGAACGCGCCGACCGCCTTTGACCTGCGTCCCGGCGCCGGGGAACTGGAACGCCTGAGGGCCGAATTGAATCTGATGGGCCTCAGAAAGCTGAGTTTCGTCGGCGAAATCCGCTCTCACGGCAGGCGCGACTGGGTACTCGAGGCCAGGCTGGGCGCAACCGTGGTGCAGCCTTGCGTCATCACGCTGGACCCGGTCACGACCCGGATCGAGACGAAGGTCCGCCGCCTGTACCTGGCCGAATGGCGCGACCCCGACGAGGCCGAAGCCGAGATGCCGGAGGACGACGAGGCCGAGGCGCTGGGATCCGAGATCGACCCCGCCCAGGTGATGGTCGAGGCTCTGACGCTGGCGCTGCCGCAGTATCCGCGCAAGGACGGCGCCGGGCTGGGCGCGGCCGCGTTTACCGAGCCCGGCAAGCGGGCCCTGACCGACGATGACGCCAAGCCCTTTGCCGGATTGGCCGAATTGCGCGATGCGCTGAAAAAAGACAAGTGACAGAAAGGGCAAGACCTGTCATAGCAAACGGTCAGAAAAACTGCTTGAACATGGCGAGAATCGCAGTATTTTCGCGCGCTCATCGGATTTTGGGTTGGACATCGTAAGGGCCGTGCCCTAAACGCGCGTCACGCCACGAGAAAACTGAAGAATGTAACCCCGCCGGCGGGATGAATCGCCGGCCCAGTCAGACAAAGGTTGAGACAATGGCTGTCCAACAGAACAAAGTTTCCAAGTCGCGCCGCAACAACCGCCGCGCGCACGACGCTCTGGTTGCTGCAAACCCGAACGAATGCCCCAACTGTGGCGAGCTCAAGCGCCCGCACCACGTGTGCGCGGCCTGCGGCCACTATGACGACCGTGAAGTGGTCGCACAGGCCGAAGAAATCGACCTGGACGAAGACGCGGCCTGACCCGTTCGATTGCAGGCCACGGCATGACGGCTCAGCCCGATCAAACCGATACCAAGCCCGGGCAGATCATCATCTCGGTTGACGCCATGGGCGGGGACGCGGGCCCCTCGGTCGTCGTGGCAGGCATTGCAAAATCGGCCAAGAAGAACCCCGAGATCGGGTTCATCCTGCATGGCCCGGAAGACAAGCTGCGCAAACTGGTTGCGAAACGGCGTGCCCTGGACGGGCGCGTCGTTTTTCGTGATTGTCCGGATGTCGTGACGATGGAGGACAAACCCAGCCAGATCGTGCGCAACGGCAAGCAGACCTCGATGTGGTCGGCGCTCGACTCGGTCCGCGAGGGTGAGGCGCATGGCGCGGTCTCGTGCGGCAATACCGGGGCGCTGATGGCGCTGTCGATGATGCGGCTGCGCAAGCTGCAGGGCGTGAACCGGCCCGCCATCGCGATTCTGTTCCCGTCGCGAAATCCGCAGGGGTTCAACGTCATGCTGGAC
Organism: Ruegeria sp. BHSB196; assembly: GCF_059613135.1. Taxonomy (NCBI): domain Bacteria; kingdom Pseudomonadati; phylum Pseudomonadota; class Alphaproteobacteria; order Rhodobacterales; family Roseobacteraceae; genus Ruegeria; species Ruegeria sp. BHSB196. The sequence goes on along the minus strand of NZ_JBXWRY010000001.1, from coordinate 250,330 downwards.
GTGGGCGCGGATGTGCGGGCGGATGCCCGCGACCTGCTGCAATTCGCGCTCATGGGCGCCTCCTATGCCCGCAACGGCATGAACATCGCGCGGCCGCGCATCGGGCTGCTCAATGTCGGGACCGAAGAACACAAGGGCCGCGCCGAGCTCAAGGAGGCGCACGGCCTGATCGCCAGCTTTTCGGAACAGGCCAATTTCGAGTTCGTCGGCTTCGTCGAAGGCAGCGACATCACGGGAAAGCGCGCAGATGTGATCGTCACCGACGGGTTCACCGGAAACGTGGCCATCAAGACCGGCGAAGGCACCGCGAACCTGATCGGAGATCTGCTGAAGGAGGCGTTCAAGTATTCGCCGCTTTCCCGGCTGGCGTCGATACTTGCGATAACCTCCTTGCAGCGCCTGAAAAAACGCATCGACCCCCGCCGCGTGAACGGCGGCGTCTTTCTGGGGTTGAACGGAACCGTGGTCAAATCCCATGGCGGCGCGGACGCCACCGGGGTGTCCGCGGCGGTGAAACTCGCCTTCCGTCTGGCCAAGTCGGGATTCGCGGAAAAACTGGCGGCACGGGTTGCATCCACATCCGAGCTTGCCCAAGATGGCGCCTTAACAGCGTCGCAAGCTGAACAATAACAAAAAGGCGGTACCCAGATGGTAAGCCGAGCAGTAGTCGTAGGTGTCGGGCATTACCTGCCGGAGCGCGTGGTTCCGAACTCGGAATTCGAGGCAACGCTGGACACCTCGGACGAATGGATCCGGACCCGGTCCGGCATCGAACGCCGGCACTTCGCGGCCGAAGGCGAAACCACCTCGGAACTCGCGACCCGCGCCGCCGAGGCGGCGTTGGCGGATGCCGGACTGACCGCCGATGACATCGATGCGATCGTGGTGGCCACCTCGACGGCCGATCTGACGTTTCCCTCGGCGGCGACCATGGTGCAGGCGCGGCTGGGCATGAGCGGTGGATTTGCGTTCGACGTTCAGGCCGTGTGCGCCGGCTTCGTCTATGCGCTGAGCAACGCCAACGCGATGATCGTGTCCGGCCAGGCCCGGCGGGTGCTGGTGATCGGCGCCGAGACCTTTTCGCGAATCATGGACTGGAGCGACCGTTCGACCTGCGTTCTGTTCGGCGATGGCGCGGGGGCGGTCATTCTCGAAGCTCAGGACGGCGACGGCACCTCGCAGGACCGGGGAATCCTGTCCATGGATCTCAATTCCGACGGACGGTACAAGGATCTGCTCTATGTAGATGGCGGCGTGTCCACGCAGAGCACCGGGTATCTGCGCATGCAGGGCAACCAGGTCTTCCGTCATGCGGTGGACAAGCTGGCCAAGACCGCCGATACCGCGCTGGAAAAGGCGGGTCTGACCAGCGACGATGTGGACTGGATCGTGCCCCATCAGGCCAATATCCGCATCATTCAGGGCACCGCCAAGAAGATGGGCCTGCCCATGGACCGCGTCGTGGTCACGGTGCAGGACCATGGCAATACTTCCGCCGCATCGATCCCCCTTGCCCTGTCCGTCGGCAAGCAGCGCGGCCAGATCAAGCCCGGCGATCTGATCGTGACCGAGGCGATCGGCGGCGGGCTGGCCTGGGGTGCGGTCGTCCTGCGCTGGTGACTGGCGCGAACCGGCTTACGCAGCCGCTTGCAATTCATTGATATTGACAGTGAATTTTCCCTACCCCTATTCTTCTTCATCAACAGGGGAAAAGGCATGAGTGAAAAAACACTGACACGTATGGATCTGAGCGAAGCCGTCTTTCGCGAAGTTGGCCTGTCGCGCAACGAAAGCGCGCAGCTTGTCGAAAGCGTTCTCAACCACATGTCGGACGCGCTGGTGCGCGGCGAACAGGTAAAGATCTCGTCCTTTGGCACGTTCAGCGTTCGGGACAAATCCGCGCGCATCGGGCGCAACCCCAAGACCGGCGAGGAGGTTCCGATCCAGCCCCGCCGGGTGCTGACATTCCGGCCATCCCATCTGATGAAGGACCGCGTCGCCGCCGGGAACCGCAAGTAGGATCAGGACCGCGAGCCGATGAGCAAGTCACCCGACGCCTTTCGCACGATCAGTGAAGTTGCGGAGTGGTTGGGGGTTCAGGCACATGTTCTGCGCTTCTGGGAAAGCCGCTTTTCGCAGGTCAAACCGGTCAAGCGCGCCGGTGGTCGCCGCTATTACAGGCCCAGCGACATGCAACTGCTGGGCGGGATCAAACGGCTGCTGCACGATGACGGGCTGACCATCAAGGGCGTGCAGCGCATTCTGCGCGAGCAAGGCACCGCGCATGTGGCGGCCCTGTCCCAAGGTCTCGACGACCGCGCGACGCCCGAGTCGGCGGCGGGCGAGAACATTGTGCCCTTCAAGGAACCGTCGGCGAAGAAAACCGGGGCGACGCAGATCGATCTGGATCTTGGCGACCGGCAAGACGCCCGGCCGCATACCGAGCGAGGCGAGGCCGAACCCGCGAGCTCGGGCAACGAAACCGCTCCGGGACCGTTGGCGAAACTGTGGTCCGTGGACCGACTGGACCGCGACATGCTGAAACAGATGGCGCCCATTGCGCGGGACTTGCGCGCCTGGCTGGAGCGGGTCGAAACCCGGATGCCGGGATAAATCACGCGCCCATGTTTTCCTCTTGCCCCTGCCGGGAAAATCATTATGAACGGGCTCACGTCGGGCTATGGCGCAGCCTGGTAGCGCGTCCGTCTGGGGGACGGAAGGTCGCAGGTTCAAGTCCTGCTAGCCCGACCAAATCATACCGACGCACCGCAAGGACAGGCCAGAGCCTCTGGCGAAAAAGGGGATCGGCATGACAGGCGTGTGCGCAAACCAGCAGATCGAATCCATGATCGCGCAAGGCGAGATCGTTGCGCGCGAGCCCGTCCTGCCCGCGCAAGTGCAACCGGCGAGTCTGGATTTGCGTTTGGGAACGGTGGCTTATCGGGTTCGAGCGTCGTTCCTTGCGGGCGAAGGCAATACCGTGGCCGACCGGCTGCGCGAATTCGAGATGCACCGCATCGACATTTCGGAAGGCGCCGTGCTGGAAAAGGGCTGCGTCTATCTGGTGCCGCTGATGGAGGCGCTGGCCCTGCCCCGCGATGTGACCGCCGTGGCCAATGCCAAAAGCTCGACCGGGCGGCTCGACCTTCTGACCCGCACGATCACCGACGGCGGGACCGAGTTCGACCGGATATCCGCCGGCTATGGCGGGCCGCTCTATGCCGAGATTTGCCCGCGATCCTTTTCGGTGCTGGTCCGGCCGGGGATGCGGCTCAACCAGATCCGCTTCCGGCAGGGGCAAGCGGTTCTGACGGACGCCGAATTGCAGACCCTCCATGCGGAAACGCCGCTGGTCGATGGGCCGGCGGTGATTCAGGACGGGCTGGGATTTTCCGTGGATCTGCGTCTGCCGAACTCCAACCTGGTCGGCTATCGGGCCAAACCCCATACCGGCGTCATCGATCTGGACCGGATCGGCGCCTATGACCCGCTGGAATACTGGGAAGAGGTCCGCACCCGGGACGGGCGGATCATTCTCGATCCGGGGGCGTTCTACATCCTGGTGAGCCGCGAGGCGGTGCATATACCGCCCATGTACGCCGCCGAAATGGCGCCCTACCTGGCGATGGTGGGCGAGTTCAGGGTGCATTACGCCGGGTTCTTCGATCCCGGTTTCGGCCACGCGGCGGCGGGCGGCGCCGGTTCGCGCGGCGTGCTGGAAGTGCGCTGCCACGAAGCCCCGTTCGTGCTGGAGCATGGTCAGGTCGTCGGGCGGCTGGTCTATGAACGGATGGCGGAAGTGCCGACCCAGCTTTATGGCGCAGGCATCGCGTCAAACTATCAGGGGCAAGGGTTGAAGCTGTCAAAGCACTTCAAGTCCGCCTGACAACGTATTGATACCATTAAAATCGCAAAAACCTCTGCATCTGTCGGGCCATCCGCTGTGTCTGGCGGAGCTTCTGCCGATCAACCTTTGGCGCACCGCCTTCGGCCTGGGGGCCGGTCTGCGCCTTCCCGCCTTTGGGCTGTCCCCGATCCATCGCGTCGATACCCTTCGCCACGCCCTTGTGGAGCAGTTTGCGAAACGCAATCCTGACGATCATGTCGATCATTCGGTTGAGGTTCATGGGTCTCTGCCTTTCTCTCGATCGGCGCGATGCCGGGGCTGGATCGCGGCTATTCCTCGAAGAGTTCCGACTGTCCCTCTTCGCCGTCGTCTTCGTCCTGCCCCTCCGCGATCGGCAGGGCACCGGGCGGCGGGCGGTTTTCCAGCAGACCCGCCGCGCGCAGTTCCTTGAGGCCAGGAAGATCGCGGGCGCTTTCCAGTCCGAAATGGTCCAGGAACTGCGGCGTCACGACGAAGGTCACGGGCCGTCCCGGCGTCATGCGGCGGCGGCCCAGCCGGATCCATTCCATTTCCAGCAGCTGATCTATGGTGCCGCGGGATACCGAGACGCCGCGGATCTCTTCGATTTCCGCGCGTGTGCAGGGCTGGTGATAGGCGATGATCGCCAAGGTCTCGATCGCGGCACGGCTCAGCTTGCGGGTCTCGACGGTTTCCTTCTGCATCAGGAATCCGAGATCCGGCGCGGTGCGGATGGCCCAGGCCTCGCCCACCTGCACGACGCGGACGCCGCGCCCCTCGTACCGTTTGCGCAACAGTTCCAGCGCCTGAGCCGCATCGCTGCCATGTGGCATGCGCGCCTCGAGATCCGCAACGCTGACCGGTTCCGGGCTGGCGAACAAGACCGCCTCGACCATGCGCTCCTGTTCGGCCAGGGGCGGCGCCTCGAACAGCGTGTCGGGTTTGTCGTCTGGGGTGCCGTCACTCACGTCTGTCAGTCCTCTTGCGCAGTTGGATCGGAGCGAAGGTCTCGCTCTGCCGCATTTCCAGCTGCCCTTCCTTTACAAGTTCCAGCGAGGCCGCAAAGGTCGAAGCGGTGGCCGAGCGGCGGCGCATCGGATCGGTGTTCCAACCTTCGGGCAGATAGCTGGCCATGTCCGTCCAGGTACCGGCAAACCCGATCAGCGGCCGCATGCGTTCCAGCGCCTGTTCCATCGTGAACACCGCATCGCGGTCCATCACGAAGGGGCGGAATTCGTCCCGTGTGCGAATGCGCGCATAGCCCTGCATCAGGTCCAGCAAAGTGGCCGAGTAGGTCACGGTGCGGATGCGCGTGATATCCTCGCCCTGACCGCGCTTGAAGAAATCGCGACCCAACTGGTCGCGCGCCATCAGCCGGGCGGCGACGTCCCGCATCGCCTGCAGCCGCTCGAGCTGAAAGGCCAGATGCGCGGCGAGTTCCTCGCCCGACGGCCCTTCCTCTTCCGGGTCGGGCGGCAGCAGCAGGCGCGATTTCAGATAGGCCAGCCAGGCCGCCATCACCAGGTAATCCGCCGCCAGTTCGATCCTGAGCGCCCGGGCCCGTTCGACAAAGGCCAGGTATTGCTGGGCGAGCGCCAGCACCGAGATCTTGCGCAGATCGACCTTTTGTGTGCGCGACAGCGTCAGCAGAACGTCCAACGGGCCTTCGAACCCATCGACATCGACGATCAACGCCTCGGCCGCAAGACGATCCGCCACCGAGATCGTGTCTTCGGAGAATTGGTTATCCGTCATGCACCCGCCCGCTCATGAGGCGAGATAGTTCCGCCTCGGCGGCATCGATGTCAAGTTCCCCCGGCGCTCGTCGCATGGCGAGCGCCCGTTCGGCACGTTCCTGCGCAGCGTCGGTCATCTCTCCGGCCGCCGCCAGCACTTCGACGCGTTCCGAAAGCGTTCCGTTGCAATGCAGCACGACATCGCAGCCCGCCGCGAGCGCCTGCCGCGACAGAGCACCCAGCGCGCCGCTCAGCGCCTTCATGGAGATGTCGTCGGTCATGATCAGGCCGTCGAACCCGATCCGCTCACGGATCAGCGTCATGACCGTGGGTGAGATGGTCGCGGGCCTCGCGTCGAGGCGGTCATAGACCAGATGCGCGGTCATCCCCAGGGGCAGATCGTTGAGCACGTGAAACGGCGCGAAATCGGTTGCGTCCAGATCCTCCGGCGGCAGGTCCACATGCGGCACGTCGTGATGACTGTCGAGCGTCGCGCGGCCATGACCGGGAATATGCTTGACCACCGGCAGCACGCCGCCGTCGAGATGGCCCTGCGCCACCGCCCGGCCGATCAGCGCCACCATGTCCGGATCGCGGCCGTAACAGCGGTTGAGCAGGAAGGGATGCGTGCCGGGTTGCGCGACATCGACCATCGGCGCGCAGTTGCTGTCGATGCCCAGTGCCCGCAGTTCATGCGCGATCAGCCGATACCGCAGATACATGGCGCGCTCGGCCGCATCGCCGGCACGCTCCACATGATCCAGTGGCGGCAGCCAGTCCCGCGCCAGAGGCGGGCGCAGGCGCTGCACCCGTCCGCCTTCCTGATCTATGGTGATCGGGCACGCGCGACCGACCGCGTCGCGGAAGTCGGCGCACAGCGCGCGGACCTGATCGGCGCTTTCGATATTGCGCGCGAACAGGATGAACCCGAACGGATTCATCTCTCGAAACAAGGATTTCTCGTCCGCGGTCAGGCGCAGCCCCTCGGCATCCGTGATCGCCGCACCGAGTTTCACCGCACGGTCACCGGAATGCAATCCGCACCCTGCGCCACCAGCGCCGCGCAGAACTGGCGCGAGTCGCTGAGGTCTTCAAATCCGACCACGCGCAACCGGTAGAAGGTGCGCCCCCCGCTCGAGGCTTTTTGGATGACCCGCTGCTTTCCGTCCATGTAATCGGCAAACCGCCCGAACAGTCGATCCCATTCGGCCTGTGCGATTTCGGGGGATTCAAAGGCGCCCAGCTGGGCCAGACGCGCGCCTTCGGGCAAGGTGTCGGGGTCCACATCCAAGGCGGTCGCCGCCATGACGGCGGCATCGATCGCGGCCTGAGACACGGAGCTGAATTTCGCACCGCTCGGGGTGGCGCGGGCCGGGCGGCCGTTGGGCCGCAGCGACCGGCGCACGCCCGGCGCCTCCAGAAGCGCGGGATCGGGCATCTGCGCCATCAGGTCGGCCGGGTCGATGGCCGGCTCCTCTTCGGGTGTGACTAGGGCCGCAAGCTGGACTTCGGACTCCGGCGTGGAGCCCGGCTCGGCGGTGTCGCCGGCGAGTTCCTCGACCAACGCCTCGACCGCGTCCTGGCGCAGGTTGGCGGCCTCTTGGTCGGAGATCTCCTCGTTGACGACCATCACCGCGGGTTCAGGCTTCAGGGCGCCCATGGGCGCGTCCTCGTCGGTCAAGGAAACCGGGCGCGGCGCCAGGATCAGCCGATCCGCGGGCGGCGCCGCGGTTCCCTGCGCCGCCACCGTATTGACGGCAAGCCCCTGGTGATCGGCCGGCATGCCGCCCGGGCTTTCCGGCTGGATTCGCATCGGGCCTTCCACCGCACGCACCACGGGCACGCCGCTCACGTCCCGCATCACCAGCTTGTAGCCCCAGACACCGATGCCCGCGACCAGAGCCAGCGATGCCATCGCGCCCATGAAATTGACGATTCGCCCGAAACCACCGCCGGATGGCAGAACCTCCGCTTCGTTCCAGTCCTCTGCGTATTCATCCTCATCCGCGGGATAGATCGGATCGCTGTAGTGCATATGCCCGGGGCCGTTCTGCCCCGAGAAATCGTATCGCGCCATGTCCGCCTCACTGCCCGCCAGCGCCCTGTGGTGCGCGCGGGTCATTTCTTGCCTTGTCCTCGGGCCGGCGGTTCGGGCGATATTTCTTACCGCATCTCCTGCGCCGGCTTGACCCCAAGAATACCGAGGCCGGCGGAAATCACAACCGCCACGGCGCGGGCCAGGGCCATTTTGGACTGGCTTGTGGCCACATCGCCATCCTGAAGAAAGCGCAGGGCCGGCTCGTCATTGCCACGGTTCCAGAGTGCGTGGAAATCTCCTGCCAATTCATAGAGATAGAAAGCAACGCGATGAGGTTCGTTGGTGCGCGCGGCAATTTCGACCAGACGCGGCCATTCCGCAAGCTTCCGGGCGACCGTCAATTCGGCCTCGTGATCGATCTTGCCGAGATCGGCGGCTTGCAGCGTCGCAAGCTCGGCATCGATGCCGGCCTCGGCAGCCCGGCGCAGCACGCTCATGACGCGGGCATGGGCGTATTGCACGTAGAATACCGGGTTTTCGCGGCTCTGCTCCAGCACCTTGTCGAAATCGAAATCCAGCGGCGCGTCGTTCTTGCGGGTCAGCATGACGAACCGGGTCACGTCCGGGCCGACCTGATCGACCACGTCGCGCAGGGTGACGAAGTTCCCCGCCCGCTTGGACATCTTGAACGGCTCGCCATTCTTCCACAGTTTCACCAACTGGGTCAGCTTGATGTCCAGCGGCACCTTGCCGTCGGACAGGGCCGAAACGGCGGCCTTCATCCGCTTGACGTATCCACCGTGATCTGCGCCGAACACGTCGATCAGCGCGTCGAACCCGCGGCTCACCTTGTCGTAGTGATAGGCGATGTCGGGCGCGAAATAGGTCCAGCTGCCATCGGATTTCTTGACCGGGCGATCCACGTCGTCGCCATGCGCGGTCGAGCGGAACAGCGTCTGCTCGCGCGGTTCCCAATCCTCGGGCGTCTTGCCCTTGGGCGGTTCCAGAACGCCCTCATAGATCAGACCCTTGTCGTTCAGCGCGGCCAGCGCCGCCTCGATCCGGCCGGTGCCGTAGAGGGATTTCTCCGAGAAAAAGACATCCATCTCGACGCCCAGTTCCTTCAGATCGGCGCGGATCAGGTCCATCATGGCATTGGTGGCGAATTCGCGGAGCTCGTCCAGCCACTCGCTTTCCGGCCGGTCGATCAGACTGTCGCCGTATTTCTCCTTCAACGCCTCGCCGATCGGGATCAGGTAGTCACCCGGGTAGAGCCCTTCGGCGATCTCCGGGCTGAGGCCGTTGGCCTCGCGATAGCGTTCATAGGCCGACCGCGCCAGCACATCGACCTGCGCGCCGCCGTCGTTGATGTAGTATTCGCGGGTGACATCGTACCCGGCATAGGCCAGCAGACTGGCCAGCGCATCGCCGAACACGGCGCCACGGGTATGGCCGACATGCAGCGGGCCGGTCGGATTGGCAGACACATATTCGACATTGACCCGCTTGCCCTGCCCGATCTCAGAGCGGCCGAAACCGGTCCCTTGGGACAGGATCGCCCGGAGCACTCCCTGCCATACCAAGGGCTCAAGACGCAGGTTCAGAAACCCCGGCCCGGCAACCTCGGCACTGGAGATCCGGTCGTCGGCGGCCAGCTTTGCAGCCAGCGCCTCTGCGATGTCGCGCGGCTTCATCCCCGCGGGCTTGGCCAGGACCATCGCCGCATTGGTCGCCATGTCCCCGTGCGCCGGATCGCGCGGCGGCTCGACCGTCACGTTGTCGAGGCTCAGGCCCTCGGGCAAGGCGCCTTCGGACTGCATAAGGGCCAGCGCGTCCAGAACCAGGGCGCGCATATCGGAAAACAGGTTCATCGTGGTGTCCTTTTGCTTGCCGGGCGGTTTACCACGCGAAACGGCAAGGTCAATGCGGGGCATCGCTTCGCTCTTGGTTTGCCGCTCCGGTCCGCTATGGTGGGCCGCGATCAATCACGGGAGATCCGACGTGCGCTTCGCCCTTTCGCTTTGCCTCGCCCTGCTTGCGCCCTGCCCCCTGCTGGCGGACCTCGCCCGCCCCACCGGGCACGTTCTGATCACCCTGGGCGGCGCGGTGTCCGAAACCAACCTGCCCGCCCGGTCGGACAGCGACGGCGGATTGTTCGGGTTCTTCGAGATCGTACATGACGGCGCGGCCGGGTTCGACGCCGACATGCTCGACGCTCTGGAACAGGCGGAGATCACCATCGCGTACGGCCCGGACAATCAACAGCGCGAGATCACGTTTTCCGGCCCGCGCTTGTCGGACGTCATGAAGCTGGCCGGCGCCGCCGGAAAGACCGCCAAACCGATGACCATGGACGGCTATCAGGCCGAAATCAGCTGGGACAGCATCACCGCCCACCACCCCATCCTCGCCACCCATGCCGACGGCCAGCCGATGGGCATCGGCGGCTATGGCCCGGCGATGATCGTCTTTCCGCCCACGGACGACCCTGCCCTGGCCGAGGAGCAGGCGGCGCAACAGGTCTGGGCGCTGGTCTATATCGGCGTGGAGTGATCAGACGCGCATGTGCCGCGCCCCGGTCAGCCGGGTGTGATCCTGCAGCGCGAAACGGTCGGTCATCCCGGCGATGTAGTCGCACACGATGCGGGCCAGTACGGTCTCGTCCCGCGCGGCGTCGATATCGGAATGCCAATGCGCCGGCAGCTGTTTCGGGTCGCCCAGATAGATCGGAAACAGGTCTTCCACCACCGCGGCGACCTCCTGGCGCACTTTCATGACCGAGGGCGCGCGATACATGCGCGAAAACAGAAAATCGCGAATTTCGGTCAGATCGGACCACAATCCGTCCGAGAACCGAATGACGGGATATCCAAGGGCCCGAATGTCCGCCACCGTCCGCGCGCCGGATTGGGTGAGCAGATCCTGTGATGTGGAAATGACATCCGAAACCATGACGCCGAAAACCCGCCGCAGCGCCTCGTGGCGGCGGCGGTAGGGGTCGATACCGGGATATGTCCCGTCCACCTCCGCATAGCAGTCGCGCACGATCGGCAAGACCTGAATATCCTCGTCCGTGAACAGCCCCGCGCGCAGCCCGTCGTGAAGATCATGGTTGTTGTAGGCGATATCGTCCGACAGGGCGGCGACCTGCGCCTCGGCGCTGGCGTGGGTGTGCAGTTCCAGATCGAAGCCCGCATTGCATTCCGCCAGTGCCCACGGCAGCTCTCCCAGAACCGGACCGTTGTGTTTCGCAATGGCTTCAAGGGTTTCCCAGGTGAGGTTCAACCCGTCAAACGCGGCATAGTGCCGTTCCAGCCGGGTCACGATCCGAATGGTCTGCGCGTTGTGATCGAACCCGCCATAGGGCAACATCAGGGCATGCAGGGCATCCTCGCCGGTATGGCCGAACGGCGTATGGCCCAGGTCATGCGCCAGCGCGACCGCCTCGGTCAGTTCCGGGTTCAGTCCCAATGCCCCGGCAATCGTGCGCGCCACCTGCGCCACTTCGATGGAATGAGTCAGGCGGGTGCGGTAATTGTCGCCCTCATGTTCGACGAAGACCTGCGTCTTGTGTTTCAGCCGCCGGAAGGCGCTGGCATGGATGATCCGGTCCCGATCCCGTTGAAAGCACGACCGGAAACCGCTTTCCTGCTCCGGCACCAGCCGCCCTCTGGCCCGCTCCGGATCCGAGGCAAAAACCGCTCTGTCCAAAGGTCTCGTCCTTGTCGCCTGTCCCTGGCTTTTCTATATTGTAGGACGCTCGACATGGAAACCTTCGGAGTCCGGCATGAACCTGCCCCCCAGAGTCACCGAACGCGCTTTTGCCCGCCTGGCCGAAATCGGCGCGGCGGATCAGGGGCAAGCGCTGCGCGTCGCCGTGGAAGGCGGCGGATGCTCAGGTTTTCAGTACGAAATTGCCTTGGATGCGCCCAAGGACGACGATCTGGTACTGGAGGGCAACGGCCAGAAGGTGGTGGTCGATTCCATCTCGCTGCCGTTTCTGGAGAATGCAACCATCGACTTTACCGAGGAACTGATCGGCGCGCGCTTCGTCATCGACAATCCGAACGCAACCTCCTCCTGCGGCTGCGGCACTTCGTTTTCGATGTGACCATGAGTGGGGGCTTTGCCCCCACACCCCCAGGATATTTGAAGCCAGATGAAGCAGAGATCCGCTCTCCGGCATGGGCGCCGGAGAGCTTCACCTGGCGCGGTCATCGGCGTCCCCGCCTGTACCGCAGGGCTGTTTTCGACCGAATTGGTTAAAGAACCGTTTCTTCATCTGGCCAAAAATATCCCGGAGCGCGAGGCAGAGCCTCGCAAACCTTGCAGCCGTCTTGCCGTGGGGCCAGTTATGGGTGATAGGTTGCCTCGGGCCTTCGGAGGATCGCGCATGAAAATCGCCACGTTCAACATCAACGGCATCAAGGCGCGGGCCGAGGCCCTGCCCCGCTGGCTGGACGACGCGCAGCCCGACGTGGTGGTGCTGCAGGAGATCAAGTCGGTGGACTCCGCGTTTCCGCGCGAAATCTTCGAAGACCGGGGTTACAATGTCGAAACCCACGGGCAGAAAAGCTTCAACGGCGTGGCGATCCTGTCGAAACTGCCGCTTGAGGATGTTTCGCGCGGCTTGCCGGGCGATGACGGGGACGATCAGGCCCGCTGGATCGAGGCGACGGTGGTCGGAACAAGGGCGCTGCGCGTGTGCGGCCTGTACCTGCCCAACGGCAACCCGGCGCCGGGGCCGAAATTCGAATACAAGCTTGCCTGGATGGAGCGGCTGTACGACCGCGCGCGGGCACTGCTGGCCTCGGAAGAGCCTGCACTGATGGCGGGCGACTACAACGTCATCCCGCAGGCGGAGGACGCCAAGCGCCCTGACGCCTGGCGCGATGATGCCCTGTTCCGGCCCGAAAGCCGCGCGGCCTTTCGCAAGATCCTGAACCTCGGATTCACCGAAGCTTTCCGCGCCCGCATCCAGGGGCCGGGGCATTATTCGTTCTGGGACTACCAGGCCGGCGCATGGAACAGGAATGACGGCATCCGCATCGACCATTTTCTGCTGACCCCGCAGGCGGCCGACCTCTTGCAGGACTGCCGGATCGACAGCGAGGTGCGCGGGCAGGACAAGCCGTCGGATCACGTACCGGTCTGGGTCGAGCTGGACCTCTGACGCGGTCAGGCCGTCGCGTCGTAACCGTAGATCCACTCGTATCTTCGGCCCAATCGCGGGCCGACCACGCCCAGGGCCAGTTGCGCCGCCAGACGCATCGGCCCGCGAAGGTGGAAATTGCGCGCATTGTTCGCAGCCGCCGCGACGACCCGTCGGGCCCGCGGGCGGCGCATGGCTTCGTAGGCGGCCAGGGCCCGCGCGAGATCGGCCTGATCGCCCAGGCATCGGGCCAGCACCCAGGCGTCTTCGAGCGCCAGGCACGCACCCTGCGCCATGAACGGCAGGGTCGGATGGGCCGCGTCCCCCAACAGGACCGTGCGACCGTCCTGCCAGCGGCGCGCGACCGGGCGCAGGAACAAGGCCCAGATATGTGCGGCTTGCACCTGCTCGAGGATGTCTCGGACCGGCCTCCCGAAATCTGCAAACCTGTGGCGCAGGTCGTCCGGGTCGCCGCGCAATCGCCAGCCTTCCTCCTGCCAGTCCGACCGCTCCTCGACCGCAACGACATTCATCACGGTGTGGTCGCGCAAGGGATAGGTGACGACGTGCCGCCCCGGCCCCATGGTCAACACGGCGCACGACTTTTTGCCACGGCCGTCCCAGGGAATGGTGGCGCGCCAGGCAACCTGATGCGAGAATTCGGGCGCTTCGGGTCCGTTAAGGTCAGCGCGGATCGCGCTTCTGCCGCCGTCGGCGGCGATCGCGCAGTTGACCCGCAGTCGCGTGCCGTCCTGCAAGACGATCTCTACTTCGGACGGATGCGTGCACACTTGCGTGACTGTCGCTCCCAAACGGAACTTGACGCCTTCGCGCAAGGCCGCCTCGTGCAGCAGCCCGAGCAGATCGGCACGATGGTAGTAGTAGGTCGCCCCGGCGGCCGAAGCGGGCATTACGCCGACCAAACGCCCGGCCCGAAAGTCGCGGATCTCCGTCCCCTGCGAGCGCTGGCCTGCCTCAGGTGGATCCCCCACGACATTCAGGGCGCGCAGGACGACCATCCCGTTGGCGCTGATCTGCAATCCCGCCCCGACCTCGGTCAGGGCCGGCGCCTGCTCCACGACGGTGACATGCGCGCCGCGCTGCCGCAGCGCAAGGGCGGCTGCGATCCCGCCGATGCCGCCACCGATGACGCCGAATGTCAGACCGCTGATGTCCATGGCACCGGCTTAACGCAAAAACGCCGGGGCGAAAGGCCCCGGCGCCGGTATTTTTGCCGTGGTCCAGCGATCAATCGTCGCGGTGGACCTTTTCCCGGCGTTCGTGGCGTTCCTGCGCCTCGAGAGTCATGGTCGCGATCGGGCGGGCATCCAGACGCTTGAGCGAGATCGGATCCCCGGTCACTTCGCAATACCCGTATTCGCCGTCCTCGATCCGCCGCAATGCGGCGTCGATCTTGGCCACCAGCTTGCGCTGGCGATCGCGCGTGCGCAATTCAAGCGCGCGATCGGTTTCCTCGCTGGCCCTGTCGGCGACATCCGGGATGTTGCGGGTGTTGCCCTGAAGCCCCTCGATCGTGTCGCGGCTTCCTGCCAGAAGTTCGTTCTTCCAATTGATCAGCTTGCGTCGGAAATATTCGAGCTGCCGCTCATTCATGAAAGGCTCATCTTCGGCCGGACGATAGTCTTCCGGCAGAAAAACTTCCTGCTTCATCTTGGCTCCCTTGGCATGGCCAGAAACGTCGGTCACACTTGCTTCACCTGACATTCGGCACTCCCTTCTGCGGTGCGTTTAGCCGACGCCGCCCGGATTGTCACTACACAAACTCGGCGCTCGGGGCTCAAAAATCCCGACCAGCACAATTACGGAACAGAATCTCAACAAAACCTTGTTTTTCTGTGGAAATTACCGGCCATTTTTGAGGCACCCGGCGGATCCCGGTCCGTCATGAAACGGCACTACGCGTAAAAGCCGTTGTAGTTGCACAAAAATCCCGCCTACCGCGACGCAGCGGCCCGACTTGCCAAATCCGCGGCCTCTCTGTAACCCCTGTGCGTGCGCCGGACCGGACCCGGCGCAAACCGGAAGAGGCCGTGAATGACTGCTCGTTTCGAAGGAACCGCCGAATATGTGGCGACCGATGACCTGACCATCGCGGTGAACGCCGCGGTGACGCTGGAGCGCCCGCTGCTGGTCAAGGGAGAACCCGGCACCGGCAAGACCGAACTGGCCAAGCAGGTGGCTGGCGCGCTTGGTCTGCATATGCTCGAGTGGAACATCAAGTCCACCACCCGCGCGCAGCAGGGCCTGTACGAATACGACGCCGTCAGCCGCCTGCGCGACAGCCAGCTGGGCGACGAGCGCGTGAACGATGTCCGCAACTACATCAAGAAGGGCAAGCTGTGGCAGGCCTTCGAGTCGGATGACAAGGTCGTTCTGCTGATCGACGAAATCGACAAGGCCGATATCGAGTTTCCCAACGACCTTCTGCAGGAACTCGACAAGATGGAGTTCCACGTCTACGAAACCGGCGAGACGATCCGGGCCAGGCACCGCCCGATCGTCATCATCACCTCGAACAACGAAAAGGAACTGCCGGACGCCTTCCTGCGCCGCTGTTTCTTCCATTACATCCGGTTTCCCGACGAGGCGACCATGCGCCGGATCGTCGAAGTGCACCATCCCGGCATCAAGGAATCGCTGCTGACGACCGCGCTGACGCAGTTCTATGAAATCCGCGATACGTCGGGGTTGAAAAAGAAACCGTCCACATCCGAGGTGCTCGACTGGCTCAAGCTGCTTCTGGCCGAGGATCTGACCGCCGAAGACCTCAAGCGCGACGGGGCCAACGCGCTGCCCAAACTTCATGGGGCCCTTCTCAAGAACGAACAGGACGTGCATCTGTTCGAGCGACTGGCCTTCATGGCGCGGAGACAACGCTGACCGGCCATTGCCGCAACAGCATCCGCTATCGGCTTGCCATGACCGGGCCGGGATGCAACCATA
This sequence comes from Ruegeria sp. BHSB196, assembly GCF_059613135.1. Taxonomy (NCBI): domain Bacteria; kingdom Pseudomonadati; phylum Pseudomonadota; class Alphaproteobacteria; order Rhodobacterales; family Roseobacteraceae; genus Ruegeria; species Ruegeria sp. BHSB196. The sequence goes on along the minus strand of NZ_JBXWRY010000001.1, from coordinate 234,575 downwards.
TGTTCCGTCGCGACTGAAGAAGGCCGGACGAAACCCAGCAGTGTCAGGATTGCCGAACGTGGCCAGTCAAGTTGTCATCCGCGAATTGCGCCCTTCGGACCGGTCCGAATGGGCGGAGTTGTGGCGGGATTATCTGGCCTTTTACGAAACTTCGGTGCCGGACGCCGTGTATGACAGCACGTTTGCCCGCCTTCTGGGCGACGATCCACAGGATTTTTCGTGTTTCGTGGCCGAGCTTGACGGGCGGCTGGTGGGCCTGACCCACTATCTGTTTCACCGCCACGCCTGGAAGATCGAGAACACCTGCTATCTGCAGGATCTCTATGCCCGCCCCGAGGCGCGCGGCACCGGAATCGGCCGCGCCCTGATCGAAGCGGTCTATGCCGAGGCCGACCGGCAAGGCGCGCCCTCGGTCTACTGGCTGACGCAGGAGTTCAACGCCACCGCGCGCAAGCTGTATGACCGTATCGGGAAACTGACCCCTTTCATCCGGTACAATCGCTCATGATCCGTCGCGCCGCGCTCATATTGGCCGTCGGTGTGGCCGGCTGCGCCCCTCTCCCACACGGCGACACGGCGACGCGCGCCGAGATCGCGGACAGCGTGTTGCCGCCGATGAAGAGCTTTGCGACCGCGCGGCCAACGCCGCCTGTGCGATCGAATGCAAATATCGCGGCGGACTTCCTGTCGCTGCACTTTGCCCTGGAAAGCGGGCGCGAACTGCCCCGGTTCACCCGGTTCGAAACGCCGATCACCGTGCGCGTGACAGGATCGCCGCCGCCCTCCCTCAACGCCGACCTCGACCGGCTGCTGGTCAGGCTGCGGCGCGAAGCCGGGATCGACATCCATCGCGTGACGGGCGGCAATGCCAACATCACCATCGAGGCCGTAAGCCGGGAACAGATACGCCGCACCCTGCCGCAGGCCGCGTGTTTCGTGGTGCCGAATGTCTCAAGCCTCGCGGAGTACCGCCGCGACCGGCGCAACAACAAGACGAACTGGTCGCTGCTGACCAAACGCGAACGCCTGGGAATCTTCGTGCCCTACGATGTCAGCCCGCAGGAAATCCGCGACTGTCTGCACGAGGAAATCGCGCAGGCGATCGGACCGCTGAACGATCTGTATCGTCTGCCCGACTCGGTCTTCAACGACGACAACGTGCATACGGTGCTGACCGGATTCGACATGCTGATCCTGCGCGCCACCTATGACCCGGAACTGCGCAGCGGGATGAGCCGCGCGCAGGTCGCCGAGGCGCTGCCGGGCATCCTCAGCCGCCACAATCCCCGCGGCGACACGATCCGGTCCACCCCCTATTCCGAAACGCCGCGCGACTGGATCGACGCGGTTCAGACATCGCTCGGACCCAACGCGGATGCAAAGCAGCGCCGGCGCGCGGCCAAGCGGGCCGCCGCCATCGGACAGAAATCGGGGTGGTACGACCAGCGGCGGGCGTTCCCGCACTACCTGATCGGGCGCATGATCCAGTACGACGATCCCGAACAGGCACAACTCCATTACGGCACGGCGATGCACTTCCTGTCGCAGACGCCGGGAACCGAGCTGCATCGCGCCTATGTCGTGGTGCAAACCGCCGCCTATGCCATTTCGCGCGGCGACGGCGCCACCGCATTGCGCCAGATCGAGCCCAGTATCGAAACCATGGCGCGGGCGGAAAACGCGGCGATGCTGGCCACGCTGATGATGCTCAAGGCCGAGGCGCTGGATCTGACCGGCAAACCCGAACAGGCCCGCGCGGTCAGGCTGGACAGCATCGGATGGGCGCGCTACGGCTTCGGCTCGGACTGGGCGGTTCGCTCGGTGATGGAGGACATCGCCCTGCTGAATCCCCGAAAAAGAACGGGCGGATAATCTGGTATGATCGTTTTGGCGTTGGCGGTTCTGGGCGCAATCGTGGGCGGGCTGACCGCCCACAGGCGCAAAGGCAGCAAGGCGGATATCGCGCAATATGCGGCGGGATACGCGATTGCCTTTGCGTTGGTCGGAATGGTAGCCACGTTGGTGATCCACAGAATGCTGGTCTGACGCGATGTTCCTGCCCTTTTTCGAAAACCTCCGCAAAGCCGGTGTCCCGGTTTCCCTGCGGGAGTTTCTGACCTTTCTCGAAGGGATGAAACAGGGGCTGGCGACCTATGACGTGGAAGCGTTCTATTACCTCGCCCGTGTCGCGATGGTGAAGGACGAGCGCAACATCGACAAGTTCGACCGCGCCTTCGCCGCCAGCTTCAAGGGGCTGGAAGAGATCGGCTTTGAGCAGGTTCTCGAAGCCGTGAACATCCCCGCCGATTGGCTGGCGAAGATGGCCGAGAAGCATCTGAGCGACGAGGAAAAGGCCGAGATCGAGGCGTTGGGCGGGTTCGAAAAGCTGATGGAAACCCTGCGCGAACGCCTGAAAGAACAGCAGGGCCGGCATCAGGGCGGCAACAAGTGGATCGGCACCGCCGGCACCTCGCCGTTCGGCGCCTATGGCTACAACCCCGAAGGCGTGCGCATCGGCCAGAAGGAAAGCCGCCACCAGCGCGCGGTCAAGGTCTGGGACAAGCGCGAGTTCCGCAACCTGGACGACACGGTGGAACTGGGCACCCGCAACATCAAGGTCGCGCTGAAACGCCTGCGCCGCTGGGCGCGGGAAGGGGCGGCGATGGAGCTGGATCTCGATGGCACGATCCGCGCCACGGCCGAACACGGCTATCTTGACGTCAAGGAACGGCCGGAGCGGCACAACGCGGTCAAGGTGCTGCTGTTTCTCGACGTGGGCGGCTCGATGGAACCGCATGTGAAAGTGGTGGAAGAGCTGTTCTCGGCGGCCCGGGCCGAGTTCAAGCACCTGGAATACTACTATTTCCACAACTGCCTGTACGAAGGCGTCTGGCGCGACAACCGCCGCCGCTGGGACGCGCAGACACCGACCCATGAGGTGCTGCGCACCTATGGTCCGGATTACAAATGCATCTTCGTCGGCGATGCCTCGATGAGCCCCTACGAGATCGCCTATCCCGGCGGCGCCAACGAGCATTGGAACCCCGAGGCCGGCCAGGTCTGGCTGCAACGCGCGCGCGAACAGTGGAAATCCAACCTCTGGATCAACCCGGTGCCCGAGAAATACTGGGAGTATACCCATTCCATCGGCATGATCCGCGAGATCTTCGAAGACCGGATGGTGCCGATGACGCTGCAGGGGCTGGAACGGGGAATGCGGGAACTGACGCGCTGACGCCCCCGTTGCTGTCTTTCCGGCGACGGAACCTGCGGGCTGAAGTCGCGGTCATTCCGGCGCTACTGATCGATCCGCAGGCTGTCCAGCAGTGATGGGACCACCGAGTCGGTCTCGGGCAGTTCCAGATCCAGCAAAACGACCCGGTTTGCCGGCACCACCCCTTGGCGACCCGAAAACAGTATCAGCCGGTGCGGCCGATGGGTGGTTTCCAGATACAGGTATTGCGGGGAGCTTTGCTGATAGCTGCCCGCGACCATTTCCGCCTCCAACCGGAACTCGAGCTGATAGCCGCTGGCGACCGCGTCGCCGATGACCCGGGCCTGTTCCGCACTCATCGGGATCTCCGACAACTGAGGAAAGAAGGTGTTGTTCAGCCCGAAGTTCATCGGAAGGGTCTGAAACTGCTGGTACTGGGCGTTGATGTTCTGGACCGGCAAGACCTGTCTGACGGGGTCGTAGGTGCCGATCTGCAGACCGCCACTGAAGGTCATCATGGTCGGCCCGCGTGTCTCACCGAACTCGTTCAGCACTTCGTCCGCCGATTTCCGGGGCTGGCTCCCGCTGGCTTCGTAGGCGCGCGCCATCGCCTGGGCGACGGCGTCGCTGTCGGTCAGGGTGCCGATGGCGCGCACGAAGTCCTCGCCCGACGACAACGGCTGCGCGAGATACGAGACCACCTGATCGGCCAGCGCCTGACGTTCGGCGAGGGCCGGCGTGTAATCGAACAGGATCTGCGTGAGCCCGGCATCGGCGAACAGGGCAATCTGTTTCAATTCGGTCCTGTGCGCCGGGCGCTGGTTGGACGGGTATTGATCGAGCGAAGGCGGCACCTCCGGCGAAATGCGGGCGAAAACCGCAAGATGCAGCCGGGTGTCGTTGCGCTGCCGCAGATAGTCGTCAAGCTGCCGGGCCTGATCCACGTTCGCCTTGAGTTCGCTGGGCAGCACGATGGCGTCAAACGCATTTGCGACCTGCATGCTGCGCCACCGCGGCGCCGAGTAGCGGCGCAGACGTTCGCCATCCAATGGAAACGCGCCCTTGTCGAAATCGTACTCTCCCAACTGGATCTGCACCGTGTGGTAGATGTCGATCGGGCCGGTCTGACGACGCGTATCCAGCCCTTGCGCGAGTTGCGTACGCACCCGGTTGGCCAGATCACGGCGTTCGAAGACGGACCATTGGTTGACACTCTTGTTGGCCAGCGGCCCCATGAATTGCTGATACTCGACAGGCGTGAGCATACGCTCGGCAATCTCGATGGCGACCTCGTCGTTTTCGATGACGTCCGGCCGTTCGGCATAGACCCGCGCCGCAAGAGCCCTTGACCAGATGTCGTTGCTTTCGATCGGCACATGGCCGCGAACGGATTTCACCGGACCGAAGACACTTGCAAACTGTTCAAAGGAAAGCCCCGGCTTGACTTCAGGTTTTGCCGCCACGGCGTCCCCGGCCCCGGCATCTGCGGACTGCGCTGCCGCCGCTTGGGTTTCGGAAGCCGCCGGTTTCGCAGCAGGCGGGTCGAGTTGCCAGCCGTCCTCGCGCCGGATGTCAAAGGTGTACTGCACACCGCGATGGGCACCCGACACCGACAGTACGTCAACATCCGGGCAACTCTGCGCCAAACCCTGCGCCATCTGCGAAACGAGCCGGTTGATCACCGAGCGGTCCTCGGCAAAAAGTGCGCTGGCCGGCCCCTCGAGCACGAATTCGGGCGGTTCCGTACAGGAGACCGAAGCCGGGGCGGACAGCGTCAGCCCCCCTTCGCTGATCTCGATCCGCTCACTGGCCGGAGCGGCCGTGGCCCAAACTGCGGCAATCGACAGCGCGGACGCACCCCTGCGCAAAAAACTCATACCGAAATCCCCAAAATGACTTTTTCACGATTGTGAGGGCGCGTCAGGTTTTGTCAAGAATTCGGGGATTGAGCCACCGCGCCATGGAAAAAAGAGACGGCTTGCCGGCGGGCCGTCCGCACCCCATATTTCAGGCATGCTTCGCATCACGCCGATCCTGCTGGCGGTTCTCTACGCCATTGTGATGTACCGGATTTCGGTCTGGCGCACCCATCGCGAACTTGACGCGAAATCCACGGAACTCGCCGATCCGCAACTCAAGAGGATAACGGACCGCCTGGCCGCCGCGCTCGATGTGGCGCGCATCCCGGTCTACATCTACGAGATCGACCCGGTGAACGGGCTGGCCGCGCCGGATGGCCGCATTTTCATCACCCGAGGATTCTACCGCAAGTTCCGCAATGGCGAGGTGACGGCGGAAGAGATGGCCTCGGTCATCGCGCATGAACTGGGCCATGTCGCGCTGGGTCACGCACGGCGCCGGATGATCGATTTTTCCGGGCAGAACGCGCTGCGCACCGCGCTGATCATTCTGCTCAACCGCTTCATCCCGTTCATCGGGGTCTGGATCGCGAACGGGCTGACGGCCCTGCTGGCCTCGCGGCTGTCCCGTGCGGACGAATACGAGGCCGACGAATATGCCGCGGCGCTGCTGACCAAGGCCGGTATCGGCATCGGGCCGCAGAAATCGCTGTTTCACAAGCTGGAGGATCTGACCCAGCAACGTGCCGGGGTGGTGCCCGCCTGGCTCATGAGCCACCCCAAGACCGACGAGCGGATCGCGGCGCTGGAGGCGCTGGAACGGCGCTGGGAAACCAGCGGCTAGCCGTCCCCCGCAAGAGGTCGCGCTGTGATGCCTTCATGCGGGCTGGGACAGGGCCTTGCCCAGACGCGGCAGACGCGCCTTTTTCAGCAGGCTTCGAATCGTCCATTGCTTGCCAGAAAGCCGGTTTGCGTCATCCAGTACCTTGCGCGCCATGTCCGCCATGCCTGCCGGATCGGCGCACCAGAATCCGTGCAACATGGTGTCCGGATCGATGCGCTCGATCCCTTCTTCGGCCAGGATGTTCCTTGGGAAATCGCTGGCGTTCACGGTAACGATGGCATCCGCCGAACCCGAGATCGCGACCGCCAGTACGTGGATATCGGCGGCGTCCGGCAGCCACAGACGGGCCTCGAGCCCCGGTGCCGGCCGGAGCACCGACTCGGGCCACGCGGCCCGCGTCAAGGCGATTTCGGACCGCGCCTGCGCTTCCCCGTCGGGCCCCAGCTTTCGCGCGGCGCGCGCCCATTCCTCGAGAATGCGTTCGGACCAGAGCGGAGTGAAATGCCCCAGCCGCGCCGCGCCCAGCAGCATCTCGCGCATGACCGTGGGATAGATCACGCAAGTGTCGAGAACCGCCCTCACAGCCGAAAGAACAGAGCCTTGAGATAGCCGCTTTCGGCCAGCTGCGGCAACTGCGGATGATCCGGCCCGGCAAAACCGGTGTGGATCAGATGCGCCGACCGCCCTGCCCGCCCGATCCCGCGCGCCGAGGCTTCGCTGAAACGGGCCAGATCGGCGGCGTGCGAGCAGGAACAGAGACCCAGATAGCCACCCGGCCGGACCAGAGGGGCCGCAAGCCGGGCGATGCGCTCATAGGCGCGCAATCCCACGTCGAGCGCCTGTTTGGTGGGCGCAAAGGCCGGCGGGTCGCAGATCACGACATCGAATTGCGCGCCTTCTTCGCCCAGGGCAGTCAGGGTAGCGAACGCATCACCGTGCCGAGTGGCAAAGCAGTCGCCAAAGCCCGAAGCGGCAGCACCCCGCCGGGCCAGGTCCAGGGCCGGCGCGGACCCGTCCACCGCCAGTGCCTCGGCCGCCCCTGCGGCGAGCATCGCAAGGGCAAAACCTCCGACATGGCTGAACACGTCCAGAACCCGCGCGCCGGGATGCACGAGGCGGGCGGCAAAGGCGTGATTGAGACGTTGGTCGTAATACAAGCCCGTCTTCTGACCTCCGGTCAGATCGGCCAGATAGGTCGCGCCGTTCATTGGCACCGGAATCGGCCCGGCAGGCACCTGTCCCCGCAAGGTTTCGCTCAGGTCGTCGAGCCCTTCAAGCTTGCGCGCCCGTCCCGATGCGTTCTTGAGAACGGTCGTGACGCCCGTCACCGAAACCAGCGCCTCGGTCAACAGGTCCAGATGGGTTTCGGCCCAGGCCGCATTTGGCTGAAGGACGCATGTATCGCCAAAGCGGTCGATGATGACGCCCGGAAGCCCGTCGCCCTCGGCATGGATCAAACGATAGTATGGCGTGTCGAACAGGTTTTCCCGCAGGCGGAGCGCGTGCGAAAGCCTGGCCCGGACCCATGCGGCGTCGATCTCGGCCTCGGGATCGCGGTCCAGCACGCGGCACATGATCTTGGACGCCGGATTCACCGCAACCACGGCAAGCGGCGTTCGCCTGTCATCCTCGAGCACCGCGAGCGAACCTGCGGCGATCTTGCGCGTGCGCCGGTCGGTGACGATGTCATTGGCGTAGACCCAGGGAAACCCGTGCCGCAACTTGCGGGCATCCGCCTTGGGTTTGAGGCGGATACGGGGGCGGTCGGAGGGCGGCGCATCGGGTGTCATGACCGCCCTCATAGTCCGGTTGGGCACGGGGCGAAAGACCCGCCTACCCTTCTTTGCGCGTGCGCGCGCGCCACCCTCCGCGTCGGCGGGGCGCCGAGATCGCGGTCAGCCCATCCTGCAAGACCTGCGTCATCGGATGATCCGGGGCCTGTTCGGAATAGACATCGTGCAACGCGCGCAGCGCCTGGGTCTGATCGTGCCCGTCGGGCAGGCTGAGCGCCCAGTCCAGAAAGATGCTGCGGCATTCGGGCAGAGCGATCCCCTCGATGCGATATGCCTCGCGGATCAGCCCTTTGGGGTCATTCGGGTCATTGCTTCGGGCCATCGGCTCCCTCATCGGTGACATCTGCGATCAGTGACGCGGCCGCGGCGTAGCTCCGCTCCAGTTGCGCCTGAACGTCCTCGATCCGTTCAAAACCGGTGGCGCGGCAGAGAAAGGCCGCCCCACCCTCGCCGATCCGGTCCGCTTCGAGCGACTTGCCGGACAAAAGCCGCGCCGCGGTCTGCACCGACCAGAACAGGTCATAACAGTCTTTCAGGATCTGCGCATTGCCCGCGTCGAACAGACCGGCCGCGACGGCCCCATCCAGACCGGAATGCACGTCCCGCTCGGAACGGCCCGACAGGAGCGCGCCCGCCTGCGCGATCAGTTCGATGTCCAAGAGCCGGCCCGGTCCGGTCTTGGCGTCCCAGAGGCCGGCCGGCGATTTCGCCTGAGCCAGCCGCGCCCGCATCTCGGCCACCTCGCGCAACACCTTGTGCCGGTCGCGCGGCTGCGCGATGAACCCGGCCCGAAACTCTTCGATGTCCTGCCCCAGGCTTTCGTCGCAGGCCACCACCCGCGCCCGTGTCAGCGCCAGATGTTCCCAGACCCAGGCCTGATTTTGCTGATACTGGGTGAAACTCGCCCAGCTGGTCGCGACCGGGCCCTGATTGCCGGACGGTCGCAGGCGCATGTCCACTTCGTAAAGACGCCCCTGCGACATCGGCGCCGACAGGGCGGTGATCAGGGCCTGGGTCAGGCGGGCGTAATAGGTCCGCGCCGCCAACGGGCGCGGACCGTCCGAAAAATCCTGATCCGCCGGGTCGTAGATCACGATCATGTCCAGATCGGATTGCGAGTTGATCCGGCCCGCACCCAGCGAACCCATGCCCAGAACCGCCGCCCCGCGTCCCGGCGCGGGTCCGTGCTTGGCGGCGAATTGCGCCTCGACATAAGGCAGAATGGACGCGATGACGGCTTCGGCCAGGTCGGCGTATTGGCGGCCCGCGGTGGCCGCGTCGATCAGGCCGCGCAGGTGATGCACCCCGATCCGGAAATGCCATTCCTTGCACCAGCGCCGAGCCATGTCGAGCTGGGTTTCGTAGTCGTTCTCGGCGCGCAACGCCGCGTCCAGCTCGCGCCGCAATGCGGATCGCCCCGGCCATTCGGCAAAGAAATCTCCGCCTATCACGGCATCGAAAACCGAGGAATTGTGCGACAGATGCGTGGCCAGCGAGTGCGAAGTGCCGACGATGTCCACCAGAAGATCGATGAGTTGCGGATTGGCCTCGAACAGGGAAAACAGCTGCACGCCGGCGGGCAGCCCGGCCAGGAAGCCATCCAGCGCCATCAAGGCTTCGTCGGGCTTTGCCGTGCGCGACAGCCGCGACAGCAGCTCGGGTTTCAGACGCTCGAATATCCGCGCTCCGCGCTGGGACCGGAGGGCCGGATAGGTCGGCCACCGGGCAAGGACACTCGAATCGAAGGCGAACGGTTCGACCGGCGCAGGCGCGGCACCCGGACCGGGCGCAAAGAATCCCTCGGTCAGATCGTGCACTTCGGTCAGGCGCCGGGTCAGATCGGCGGTCAGTTCTTCGCTGCCGATGCCCATGAGGCAGGCCACCCGTTCGAGTCCATCGGCGGAGTGCGGGACCGTGTGCGTCTGCGCGTCGTGCACCATCTGGATACGGTGTTCCACTTCGCGATGGGCCCGGTAATGCGCGCTCAGCTTGTCCGCAACCTCTTGCGGTATCCATTCCCTGGCCGCGAGCGCGGCGAGCCCATCGACCGTGCCGCGCACCCGCAGCGTACGGTCGCGCCCACCGGCGATCAACTGGCGGGTTTGAGTGAAGAACTCGATCTCGCGAATGCCGCCCCGGCCCAGCTTCATGTCGTGACCCGGGATCGACAGCGCGCCGCCGGTGCCCTTGTTCTCGCGGATGCGCAAGCGCATGTCATGGGCGTCCTGGATGGCCGCGAAATCCAGGTGGCGCCGCCAGACGAAGGGGCGCAGCGCCTCGAGAAACCGCGCCCCGGCATTCAAATCGCCGGCGCAGGGGCGCGCCTTGATATAGGCCGCGCGCTCCCAGGTTCTGCCAAGGCTTTCATAGTACCGTTCCGCCGCTTCCATCGCCATGCAGACCGGAGTGACCGCCGGATCAGGCCGCAGGCGCAGATCGGTGCGGAACACGTAGCCGTCGGCAGTCTTGTCGCTGAGCGTGGTGCAGAAGTTGCGGGTCGCCCGCACCATGCCCTGACGCGCCTCGTGAAAGTCGTCGGGGTCAAAGCGGGTTTCGTCGAACAAGACGATCAGATCGATGTCCGAGCTGTAGTTCAGCTCGCCCGCCCCCATCTTCCCCATCGCAAGGATCACCAGTCCCGCGGCCGAGTCCACGTCCGCCTCGGTCATGCCGGGCAGCTTTCGGCGCCGGATCAGAGCCGCGATTTCCGCCTTGGCGGCCAGGTCCGTCGCCAGACCGGCAAATTCGGTGAGCACACTAGTGACCCGTTCCAGTGGCCAGGCGCCGGACAGATCCGCAAGCGCCGTCAAAAGCGCCAGCCGCCGCTTGGCAAGACGCAGTCCGGGTTTGAGTGTGTCGGGCGGCAACGCACGGGTTTCGCGCATGAGATCCGACAGCACCGCGCCCGGATCCGCCAGGGCCGGACCCACCCAATCCGCCTCCCGCTCGATCAGGCTCTTGAGATAGGGGCTCGATCCCGCCGCGCCGGCGATCAGGTCGCCCTGTTCGGCGGTCAGATCGGACACGCAAGCGCGCGCTTCTTCCCCCAGCGCGGGATCGAAGGGGCGCGGAAGGCGGGAGATGGCGAGGGCGGTGGTCATGGGCGCAAGGTGTCCGTGCGGGCGGGCGAGGTCAATGCGACAAACGCAGGTCCGGTCAATCCAGCGGCGTGTCCTGACTGAATGTATTGACCCACCCCTGCTGCCGCCGTTCCCAGAGCGAGGAAATGAGCATGGCTTCCCACACCGTCGATCCGCTCCGGACATAATCGGCGCGATAGGACAGCAGCGCCGCATCATCGGAAAGCAAGCGCAGGCGCGCGTCGCTGAGCCGATACTCGGACATGGTCGGCGCCTCGGCGAATTGCCCCACATGGTCTTCGCGCCCGGCAAACCCGCTGGGATAGACGCCGGTGAAGTCAGGGCTCAGCAAGGCCCGGTCGGCCTTGGCATCGCCGTTGACCAACGCTTGCCAGACCTGTTCCTCCAGATCCAGCATCCGAACCATTGCCGGGCCGGTACGAATTTCGCTACTTTCCATCCGTGCAAAATGCGCCGGGAGCACCCGCAGGGTCAACCGAGGAAACCGATGAGCAAAAGTCTGAATCGCGTACGCGGCGCGCTGACCGCGGCGGGTCTGGAAATCGTGATCCGCGAGACCGAGAATGCCCGCACGGCGCAGGACGCGGCACGGGCGGTCGGCTGCGACGTGGATCAGATCGCCAAGTCGATCGTGTTTCGCGGAGAGGAAACCGGCGAGGCCATCCTGTTTCTGACCGCCGGTGGAAACCGGGTGAGCGCCGAGAAAGCCGCAATCGTGGCGGGCGAACCGTTGGGCAAGGCGGATGCCGGACTGGTGCGCGCGCAAACCGGCTTTGCCATCGGCGGCGTCGCGCCGGTTGGACATCTCAATCCGGTTCGCACCTACATTGACCCACGGCTAACCGAGTTCGAAACCGTCTGGGCCGCCGCGGGAACACCACGTCACGTCTTCCAGATCGCGCCTGCGACGCTCATCCGGGTTGCGGCGGCCACGCCCGCCGATTTCACGTAATTGGCGGCCAGGGCCGTCGCTTGGGCCCGGTTTCTGGCCAGACGCGCAGTCGAAAATGTAAATCTTTTTCACATCACCTCTTGCATTCCCCGTTTCTCCTCCCATCTTGGGTAATGTGAAAGGCATTTACATCAACTGGAGACCCGAAATGACCGCATTGTCCGACCCCGCCGCCCCTTCCCATCCGGGCTGGTTGCACCGTACCGAGGCCTGGCTCGACAGCAAAGGCAAAGGCGCCTGGATCGCGTTGATGGTCCTCGGCTTCATCTTCTTCTGGCCCGTTGGCCTGGCCCTTCTTGCCTACATGATCTGGAGCAAACGCATGTTCAGCAAATCCTGCAGCCGCCGCAAATCCTGGCACAGCCACATGAGCGCCATGAAACCCACCGGCAACAGCGCCTTTGACGCCTACAAGGCGGACACGCTGGCCCGGCTGGAACGCGAGCAGCAGGATTTCGAAGAGTTCCTGAGACGCCTGCGGGAAGCCAAGGACAAGGCGGAATTCGACCAGTTCATGGACGAACGCGCCCGCAAGAGCCGCGACGACATGGAAGACAAGGACGACGACGCCTGACCCGCGCCCTGCGCCCCGCACTCTGATCGGTGCGGGGCCATTATTCTACCTTTCCGACAGGACCGACCGAGATGTCCCACCTCCCCGATCCCGAGCGCCAGCCCGAATTCTACCAGACGGTTGCCGTCAAGCGCCTTCTGGCCTGGATCTTCGACACCATAGTGATCCTTTTGCTCAGCCTTGTCATCGTGCTGCTGACGGCGTTCATCGGCGCGTTCATCTGGCCGGTCCTCTACCTGACCGTGGGCTTCGTCTATCGCGTGGTGACGATCGCCAACGGATCCGCGACATGGGGGATGCGGTTCTTCGGCATCGAGCTGCGCGACGCCTATGGCGCGCGGCTGGATACCGGCCTGGCACTGGCGCATACCGCCGGCTACACGGTGAGCATGGCGATTCCGGTCATCCAGGTGATCTCGATCATCATGATGCTGACGAGCGCGCGGTGCCAGGGCCTGACCGACGCCTTCCTTGGAACCGTCATGCTCAACCGCCGTGTCATGGCCTGAACGGGTGTATTGAACCCTTGGCGGGTTCCGTCCCGGTTGCTATCATCCCGGCAACAGAACACGGGATCCGCATGCGCCACACGCTGCCAATAGCGCCACAATTCTATGTGACGGCTCCACAGCCGTGTCCCTATCTCGAGGACCGGATGGAGCGCAAACTGTTCACCGCGCTGCAGGGCGAAGGCGCCGACCGGTTGAACAATTCTCTGTCCCAGCAGGGGTTTCGGCGATCTCAGAACGTACTGTACCGCCCTTCCTGCATGGATTGTTCGGCCTGCCTTTCGGCGCGGATCGACGTTTCGGCTTTCCGCCCAAGCAAGAGCCAGAAGCGCGCCATCAAACGCAACGAACACCTGGACCGGCGCGCCACCTCGCCTTGGGCCACCGATGACCAGTTCGAACTGTTCCGCCGCTATCTGGACGCGCGCCACGCCGATGGCGGCATGGCGGACATGGACGTTTTCGAATTCGCCGCGATGATCGAGGAAACCCCCATCCGCAGCCGCGTCGTGGAATACACCGACTCCCGCACCGGCGATCTGACGGCGGTGAGTTTGACCGATGTGCTCGATGACGGGTTGAGCATGGTCTATTCCTTCTACGACCCGCATCAGCCGCAGAATTCCCTGGGCACCTACATGATCCTCGACCATGTCGAGATCGCCCGCGAGGCCGGATTGCCGTTCGTCTATCTCGGCTACTGGGTGCCGGGCAGTTCCAAGATGGGATACAAATCCAAGTTTGCCGGGCTCGAAGTCTATTTTCAGAACCGGTGGACGAAAGTGAAGAACCCCCGCAAGTACGAAGGGATCTCCCATCACCCGCTTTCGACCGATCCCATCGCGGAACAGGTCGCCAATATCCAGCTGCCAGACCGGCACCCAACGCGCGGCTAGGTCGCGCGCTGAACCGAAGACAAAAGAAGAGGGCCCGAGGGCCCTCTTTTTTTTTCTCCTGTCCCCGGTCTCAGTTCGGGATCAGCGACGGGACGATCGTCACGATGGCAGGGAAGAACCACAGGATCGCAATGCCAACGACCTGAATGATCACGAACGGGATGATGCCGCGATAGATGTGCCCTGTCGTGACCTCTTTGGGCGCCACCCCGCGCAGATAGAACAGCGCAAATCCGAAAGGTGGCGTCAGGAACGAAGTCTGCAGGTTCACCGCCACCATGATCGTCACCCATTTCGGATCGAACGACCCGCCATAGATCACCGGGCCGACGATGGGGATCACGATGTAGATGATCTCGAGGAAGTCCAGCACGAAACCCAGGATGAAGAGCACCAGCATCACGATCAGGAAGACCGTGAATTCATTGTCGAAGCTCTTGAGGAACTGCTGGATATAGTGCTCTCCCCCGAACGAGATCACCACCAGATTCAGCAACTGCGACCCGATCAGGATGGTAAAGACCATCGACGTGACCTTGGCCGTCTCGCGCACGACCGGGGTCAGGACGCCGCTTGCGAACAGCACCCAGCAGCCGAACAGCAGCCCGAACAGCGCATAGAGATAGGTCGCATAGGCGAAGATGAAGGCGATCCAGGTCTCGACGGTGACGCCGCCCTGATTGATGCGCAGGTCGAAATTCACACCGATCAGCAGGCAGATGATGATGGCGAAGGTGGACCAGATGATGATCTTGCCGGACCGCCCCTGATCCTGGAGCTTGCGATAGGCTGCCAGCATGATGGCCCCGCCCGCCCCCAGCGCCGCCGCGGGCGTCGGGTTGGTGATGCCGCCCAGGATCGAGCCCAGCACCGCGATGATCAGCACCAGCGGCGGGAACACGACGCGGATCAGATCGTTGGTCGCACAGCGCGCCGCCGCCTCCTTGCAGCCATAGAGCGCCAGGACGGCAGGCACGGCGAGCCACAGAACCGTCGCTCCCGAAGACGTCGTTGGTGCAATGAACAGGATATCGACAAGCAGCATCAAGAGCAGACCGATACCGCCGAGAATCAGCGGTTGCGCCGGGCGGGACGGTGCGATGCCGCGGCCCAGGATCAGCGTCAGCCCCAGCAGGACCACGATGACGGCCACGCCGTTGCCGATCGGTGCGGCGGCGGCGATCTTGGCTTCGCGCGCGGCCACGAGTTCCTCTTCGCTCAGCCGCTGTGCCTCTGCCACGCCACCGGCCGCGTCAATCGCCTCCTGCTCGGCCACGGCCTGATCCCAGGCTTCCTGGCCGTGCAGTTCGATCATCGACGCCTTGCACTCGGCCGAGACATTGGTGCGCAGCGACGCGCCTTCGGTGGTGTCCGAGAAGGCCGAAACCGAAATGTCCTGGCTGCCGATCAGGCCCACGCTGCCCATCAGGACCGCGCCGACGATCAGACCCAGAGGCGCCACCAGCAACCAGGTCAGCCCCTCGCCGCGGGTGATCGTCTCGCCGCTGCCGCCGGACATGGCGACCGCGGGCGCATGTTCAGGGTTCAAGAGCGCATAGCCGAAGGCATAGAGCGCATAGAGAATCGCCAACATGATCCCCGGCAGCAGAGCCGCCTGGAACAGGGTGCCGACCGAGACCACGGCCGGTTCGCCAAGATAGGTCAGCGCATCCGAGCACCCCGCCGTCACGGCGCGGGTTTCCTGTGCTGTGGAATAAAGATCGCCCGCAAGCGTGCCCAGCAGAACGATCACGATCGAGGGCGGGATGATCTGCCCCAGCGTGCCCGAGGCCGCGATCACGCCCGTGGCCAGTTCGGGCGAATAGTTGTTGCGCAGCATGGTCGGCAGGGCCAGCAGGCCCATCGTCACCACGGTTGCGCCGACGATCCCGGTCGAGGCGGCAAGGAAAGCCCCCACCACCACGATGGACACCGCCAAGCCACCCGGCAGCGGACCAAAGACGCGCGCCATGGTGGTCAGCAGATCGTTGGCGATCTTGGACCGCTCCAGCGTGATGCCCATGAGGACGAACATCAGAACCGCCAGCAGGGTTTCGATGGACTGCCCGGCCAGCACCCGCTCGTTCATCCGGTTGACGATGAACGACACGTTGCGGTCCAGCGCGGTTTCCCATCCGCCGACGAAGACATGTTCGGCAACCCTTGGCAAATCCGGGTATCGGAAGACCGAGATCGTGTCCGGCTTCACCCCAGAATTGACCAGATCGACATACATCTGCGACCCGGTGTCGATCGCCTGATGAACCAGCAGCCCGGCGCTGTCCAGCGCCGCGATGATGCCGAACGAGATGATGCCGGCACCGCCGATGGCGAAGGCCACCGGAAAGCCGCTGAGAATGCCTCCGAAGAGGCAAAGAAACACGATAATGAGGCCGATTTCGACGCCATCAAGACCGAATAGCATAGTCCCTAGTCCCCGTACTTAATGAGCGCCTTCATAGGCTTCTTCGCCCTCGCCAAGCGTGTCCTTGTCGAGATATTTGCCCGCACTTTCCGGCCCTTCCACGAACTCGAGATACGAGCGGTAGAAGAACGCGATGGCATGCAGGAAGACCATTGCGGCAAAGGCCACGAGCAGGATCTTGAACAGGAAATAGGCGTTGAAGCCATTCGGGCTGAACCCGATGGTTTCGACGTTCCAGCGCAGCGCGCGGGACTTCATGAGCAACCGGTCCAGCGTGTCGCTGGCCGACGGGTTCGGCACGATCAGGTGCCGCCACAGGAAGAACCAGCCGTAGAGCCAGACCAGCACCGCCATCGGCAACATGAAGAGCAGCGAGCCCAGCATGTCCACCACCTTCTTGGCGCGGTGGCTGATGCCGGCATAGATAAGATCCACGCGCACGTGCCCGCCCTGAACGAAGGTGTAGGTGCAGCACAGGCACACGACCATGGCGTTGTAGAGCTTCAGTTCCTCGGCATACCAGCTGATGTCCATCTGGAACGGAATCCCCAGCCCGAAGGCCATGTCCGGGCGGGCGAACACGCGCTGCATGAAGACGATGACGATCTGCTGGATCACCATGAGCAGACCGGCCCAGGCAAAGAAACGACCGGTCGTGTTGGCAAATCCTTCGAGCCCGCGGACCATCGCCCACATGAAGTTGCGGTAATAGACGCCGATCGCGGTCAGCACCAGGAAGAAGGTGAACACCACGAAGAAGAACTCGACCGACCCGCCGTAATAGACGAAGCGCATGATCGCTTCCTTGTCCGACCAGTTCAGCCAGAGTTGCGGATGCGTGATGGCGTATCCGAAATTGTAGAAGGCTTCGGCGATGTTCTGTAGGAGCCAGACAAGTCCGGCCCAGATGGCGCCAAAGAACGAGATGCCGTTGTCGTCCTGCATGTTGTCCCCGGTTCATCGGTTGCAGCGCGTGCCCTCGGACCCCACCTGTCCGCGCTTCTGCAACGGGTAAAGTTCCCCCGCCGCCGGGCGGGGGAACCACGGTTCACTTGCCCGGGGTCAGCCGCGCACGCGGTCGCGCTGCGAGGTGTAGACGCCCGAGGACAGGTTGAGCCAGTTCGAAGACGCGGTCATCGACGCCATGGCGCTGTCGTGGATCTTCTTGAACAGCTCGTCGCCCATGTTTTCGTCCATGACTTCCTGCGAAGCCTTGCCGAAGGCATCCCAGACGCTGTCGGGGAATTCCATGACCTTGACGCCGCCGGCCTGCAGACGCTGCAGCGCCGCACCGTTGTTGGCCAGGAACTGCGCCAGGTTCCACTGGTGACATTCGGCAGCCGCGATCTCGATGATCTTCTGCTGCGCCGGGGTCAGGCTTTCAAAGACCTCGCGGTTGGTCGCCAGCGACAGACCTGCGCCCGGCTCGTGGAAACCGGCGGTATAGTAGGTCTTGGTGATCTCCTGGAAACCGGCCTTTTCGTCGGCCCACGGACCGATCCACTCGGTTCCGTCGATCGCGCCGGAGGACAGCGCCTGATACACTTCCGAACCCGGAATGTTCTGAACCGAAGCGCCCAGCTTGCCCAGCGCCTTGCCGCCCAGACCCGGCATGCGGAACTTGAGGCCGTTGAAGTCGTCGGGG
This sequence comes from Ruegeria sp. BHSB196, assembly GCF_059613135.1. Lineage (NCBI taxonomy): Bacteria > Pseudomonadati > Pseudomonadota > Alphaproteobacteria > Rhodobacterales > Roseobacteraceae > Ruegeria > Ruegeria sp. BHSB196. The sequence continues at coordinate 216,763 of NZ_JBXWRY010000001.1, read as the reverse complement.
CTGTTGATCTCTTTCGAGAACCAGCCGCCGGCCTGCGCGCCGGTGTTGCCCGCGATGAACGATTTCAGGCCGAAGATCTGGCCCAGCTCGTCATGCAGTTCCATGCCGCCATCGTGGTAGTACCAGTTCACCAGCTCCTGCGCGGTCATGCCGAACGGAACGGCCGTGAAGAACGCGTAACCCGGGTGCTGACCCACGAAATAGTAGTCGGCCGCATGGTACATGTCGGCCTGGCCCGACGACACGGCGTCGAACACTTCGAACGCGCCGACGAGTTCGCCTGCGGCCTTGATGTCAACGGTCAGGCTGCCGTCGGACATCGCGTTGATGCTGTCGGCGCAGCGCTGCGCGCTGTCGAACACGCCGGCCAAGCCGCGGCCCCACGACGTGACCATGGTCAGCGTGCGGTTGCCCTGCGCATAGGCCGGTGCCGCCAGTGCGGTCGCGGCGGCGGCCGAGCCACCCAATGCAGAAGTCTTCAGAAACTTGCGACGATCCATGTGAGTGATCCTCCCCTATAGTAAAACTTGCCCGCAGCAATCGCTCCGAGCGGATCGTTTCAGGTGTCAACACCCTAGCAACGCGGAAATCGATGTGAATACCTATTACTACGTAGATGCGCCGCTTTTTTGCCCGGAAACGCCAGTTCTGCGGGCTCAAATCGGATGTCGGACGGCGCGCCGACACGGGTCGCCCGCAGGAATGGCATCCAATCTTTTTGATTTTCGGCCCCCATTTGCGTAACGATTCGCTCATGCGGTCCCTCCAGAACCTGATCCGACTCAGCTATGCGCAGAAACTGTCGCTGATCGCCGCGATCCCGCTGATCGTGGCCGTGGCCGCCATTGCGGCGATGGTGGCCTACGAGGCGCGCGCGACCGCCGACCGCGAGATCCAGGCGCTGGAAACCCGCCTGATCGCCGCGAAGAAGGACGAATTGCGCAATTACGTGACCCAGGCACGCAACGGGTTTGCCTACATCTATGGCCGGGCGGAGCCGAACGATCAGGAGGCCAAGGATCTCGTCACGCAGATCCTAGCGGCGATGATCTATGGCACCGACGGGTTCTTTTTCGTCTACGACTATGACGGAACCAACCTTGTCAGCCCGCGCCAGACCGAATTCATCAACCGGAACTGGGAAGGGCTGACCGACAGCAACGGCACACCCATCGTCGACGAATTCATCCGCCTTGCCCGGCAGGGGGCCGGGTGGCACAGTTTCATGTGGCAGAAACCCTCGACCGGGGAAGAGGCGATGATGATCGCCTATGTCGTGGGCCTGCAGGACTGGCAATGGGCGGTCGGGACCGGTGTCTTCATCGACGACATTCTGGCCACCGTGGCCAACGCCCGCGCCGAGGTCGAGGCGCGCGTGCGGCGCACCTTCTTCTACATAGGCGGCATCGTTCTTGCGGCGCTCCTGATCGTGTTCATGTCCGGAATGCTGCTGAACATCCGCGAGCGACGGCTGGCGGATGCCAAGCTCAAGGAACTGACCCAACGGGTGTTCGACGCGCAGGAGGAAGAGCGCGGGCGGGTGGCGCGCGAACTGCACGACGGCATCAGCCAGATCCTGGTCGGCGTGCGTTATGCATTGGACAATGCCCGCCGCCGTTTGGGCCGGGGCGACTATGACGGGGCGGGCGCGCCGCTGGACAAGGGCATCGAGAACCTCGGCTCGGCCATCACCGAGGTACGGCGCATCAGCCGCGACCTGCGGCCGGGCGTGCTGGACGATCTGGGCCTTGGCCCCGCGCTCAAGGCGTTGACCGACGATTTCCGCGAACGGACCGGCATCGAAACCGAGTTCACTACGGTCGTGTTCCGCAACCGGCTGGACCAGGACAGCAAGATCGCGCTCTATCGCATCGCGCAGGAGGCGCTGACGAATATCGAGCGCCATTCCGGCGCCACGCGGGTTTCGATCGACCTGCGCGGCCACAAGAAGGGGGCAACGATGCGGATCGCCGACAACGGGCGCGGATTGCGCTCGGGCTCCGGTCAGGTGAGCCAGGGCCTCGGCCTGCGCAACATGCAGGAACGGATCGAGCAGCTTGACGGCACCCTGCGCATTCTGTCATCACGCGGCGCGCAGAGCGGCACGGTGATCGAGGTCAGCCTGCCGCTCAGCCACCTGCTGTCGCCCGAGGAGGAGGCGACGCCCAAGAGAAAGGCCGGCTCATGACGTGCGATGCCATCCGCGTTCTGATCGTGGACGATCACCCGATGGTTGCCGAAGGCATCCAGTCCATCCTGGAAAGCTTCGAGGATATCGAGGTGGTCGGAACGCTCGGCAACGGCCAGGATGCGGTGGACCGGGCGATGGCCCTGCGGCCGGATGTGATCCTGATGGACCTCAACATGCCTGGCCTCGGCGGGCTCAGCGCGACCGAAATGATCCTGGAACGGCTGCCCGGAACGCGCATCCTTATCCTGTCCATGCATGACAGCCCGGAATACATTTCGACCGCGCTCAGCCATGGCGCCAAGGGGTATGTTCTCAAGGACGTGCCGACGGACGAGATCAAACTCGCCATCGACACGGTGATGCGGGACGAGCAGTATCTCTGCACCGGTGCGATCGGGTCGCTGGAACCGAAACAGGACGAGGGGCGCGAGGCGCTGACCGGGCGCGAACAGACGATCCTGCTGCAACTGGCACAGGGAAAGTCGAACAAGGAAGTGGCGATCGCGCTCGACATCTCGGTGCGCACGGTCGAGACCCACCGCAAGAACATCAAGCGCAAGCTCGGGATTTCCTCCACCGCCGGCCTCACCCGCTACGCCTTGGAACACGGGGTGCTGCAAGGGACTGGCGTCGGGTTCTGACCGCTCCGAAAGTATGTTTTTGCACACCACTTGAAACGGCCATTGCAGACACGATTTATGGCTCGCGTTCTGTTTGGCACCTCCATGACAATCCTGATGTTCTGCCTCGGTCTTGTGGCGCTGTTTTTGGGCGGAGACCTTTTGTTGCGCGGCGCCGTGGCCTCGGCGCGCGCCCTGCACCTGCGTGAATTCGTGATCGGCATGACGGTCGTCGGCTTCGGCACCTCCCTGCCCGAGCTTCTGGTCTCGGTCAAAGCCGCCTGGTCCGGCGTGCCCGCCATTGCGCTGGGCAACGTGATCGGCTCCAACGTCGCCAACATTCTGCTGATCCTCGGAGCGGCGGCGCTGATCCACCCGCTGGCCAGCCGCTTCTCCGAGACCCGCCGCGACCTTTTTGCCGTTCTGGCAGCGACGGGGGTGCTGTGGATCGCGCTGTCCGACGGCCATCTGGGCCGGATGGAAGGCGTGATCCTTGTCGCGCTTCTGGGCGCTTTTCTCTGGATGTGCCTGAGAGGTCATCCCGCACTACCGGCCACGGAACCTCGGGTCGCGCCCCAGCCGCTCTTGCGGACACTGATCCAGCTGGGCGCCGGGCTGGCCGGGCTGTTTCTGGGTGCCGATCTGTTGGTGGACAGTGCCACGATGATTGCCCGGGGCCTGGGACTCTCCGAGGCGGTGATCGGACTGACGATCGTCGCCGTGGGCACGTCATTGCCGGAACTCGCGACTTCGGTCATGGCGGCGCACCGGCGCAATGCATCGGTGGCGCTGGGCAACGTCATCGGCTCGAACCTGTTCAACATGCTGGGAATTCTGGGGGTCACGGCGGTGATTGCGCCAATGCCCGCCCAAGCCCGGTTCGTGCAGGTGGACCTGCCGGTGGCCCTGGCGGTCGCCGTGGGATTGACGGTCCTGCTCTGGGTGCGATCGAGCCTTGGCCGCGCGGCGGGGGCCGCGTTCCTGGCCTGTTACGCGGCTTACCTGGCGTTCGCAGGCGGGCTGTGATCTCAATCCAGCAGGGAGTCCGACCGCAGCCCCTCGCGCTCGTGATGGCGCGGCAAGACCCGGCCATAGAGCTGTCTGGTGCGCTCGACCCCACCGCACATGCCTTCGGTCTCGACGAACGAGAAGATCCCGACGTAGCGCTTCCTGGGACCGGCGACCGGGGCCACGCGGTGCAGCGAGTAGCGCCCCTTGAAGATCTGCAGATCACCGGGGCGCAGCTCGAGCCGGCGCACGGGGATGGGATTGCCATCCAGAACCGACGCCACCGCGTCGAAGTTCTCGTCCGTCGCGCTGCGCAGGTTGGGAACGTATTCGAACGCGCCACCGGACTCGCCATTCTGGATTGCCAGTGTGACGGTGAAATTGTTGGTGTCGAAATGCCAGGGAAACCCCTGCCCCTCCTCGACCACATTGATGATCACGTCCGCCAGAGGATCGTCGTAGCGAAAGAAACGGTCCTCGGGTTCGTTCAGGGCTTCGCGGATGAAGGGCATGAACCCTTCGTATTCATAGATGCTGCGCAGCGGGCCGGTTGCCGGGAAGTTGTCCGCCGGTACAAAGGCGTTCGACCGGTCGTAGAACCGGCGCACCGGATGCGACGGATCGAGCGATGGATCGTCCTTGCCGAAATAGGCGTTGGTCCGATTGTACGAGCGATGCGCCTTTGGCGCGACCGAGTCGGCCTCCGCCACCAGCAGCTCGACGCCCTGTTCGTGCACGAAACCGGGCAGAACCGCGCAGCCATCCTCGGCCAGTTCACGCCGCAGATCCCGGATCAGGCGCCGATAGGCCTGGGAATCCGGCCGGTCCAGCGGATACCGCCCCAAATCCACGAGGTCGTATAACATCATGCGCATCGCCCCCTGTCGCCTTATTGCGCGATCAGGGTGCCAGCGCGACTCGCCCGGTTCCGTCTTGTTTCGGACATTCGGTTGACGGTTTTGAACCATTCAGCCGGATTTCCCGCCGCCATCCCGGCCGCGTTTTTGCGGGAAATTCCTCTCATGCGGCAATCTGCGCAACAATATGTCGCAAAAACCGCCCGATCCGTTACGCTTTGGCCAGATTGGCGGTTGACGCCCCCTGCCCCCGCTCATAATGTCGCGCGCAAGCAAAAGGAGCCGCTGGCAGATGACCACGCTAGTCGTAATCGTAGGAACAAAGCGCATGGGCCGGTAACGGTAGACCATAATCGAACCCATGCGCCTCCGAAAGTTCGGGGGCTTTTTTTATGCGGACGCAGGACACTTGTCGCCAATGGAGCAAATCAGATGACACGTGAGATGACCGGAGCAAAGATGGTGGTTCAGGCCCTCAAGGATCAGGGCGTGGACACGGTATTCGGGTATCCGGGCGGCGCCGTCCTGCCGATCTATGACGAGATCTTTCTGCAGAACGATATCCGCCACATCCTGGTGCGTCACGAGCAGGGCGCGGTGCACGCCGCCGAAGGCTATGCCCGCTCTACCGGCAAGCCGGGCGTGGTTCTGGTAACGAGCGGTCCCGGCGCGACGAATGCGGTGACGGGGCTCACCGATGCATTGATGGACTCGATCCCGATCGTGGTTCTGACCGGTCAGGTTCCGACCTTCATGATCGGTTCGGATGCCTTTCAGGAGGCCGATACCGTGGGCATCACCCGCCCCTGCACCAAGCACAACTGGCTGGTCAAGGACACCGACCGGCTGGCCGACACGATTCACGAAGCCTTTCACGTCGCCACGGCCGGGCGTCCGGGCCCCGTTCTGATCGACATCCCCAAGGATGTTCAGTTCGCCAGCGGTGACTACAGCCCGCCGAAACCATCGACCTCGCATTATCAGCCGGCGGTCAAGGGCGATCTGGACGAAATCACCGAACTGGTGGCCGCAATGGAGGTCGCGAAGAGACCGGTCTTCTATACCGGCGGCGGCGTGATCAATTCGGGTACGGCGGCCAGCCAGCTCTTGCGCGAACTGGTCGACGCGACCGGGTTTCCCATCACATCGACACTGATGGGTCTGGGGGCCTACCCCGCCTCGGGGCCGAACTGGCTGGGAATGCTGGGGATGCACGGGCTCTACGAGGCCAACATGGCCATGCACGACTGTGACCTGATGATCAACATCGGCGCGCGTTTCGACGACCGGATCACGGGCCGCATCGACGCGTTCTCTCCCCATTCGAAAAAGGCGCATATCGATATCGACCCGTCTTCGATCAACAAGGTGATCCGGGTGGACATCCCCATCGTGGGTGACGTGGCCCATGTGCTCGAGGACGTTCTGAAAGTCTGGAAGGCCCGCGGCCGCAAGACGGATGCGGCCAATGTCAAGCAATGGCAGGCGCAGATCGCCGACTGGCGAAAGGTCAACTGCCTGGCCTTCACGAACAGCGAGACCGCCATCAAGCCGCAATATGCGCTGCAGCGGCTCGAGGCGCTGACCAGGGACCACGACCGCTATGTCTGCACCGAAGTGGGGCAGCACCAGATGTGGGCGGCGCAGTTCATGGGCTTCGAAGACCCGCATCGCTGGATGACCTCGGGCGGCCTTGGGACCATGGGCTATGGATTCCCGGCCTCGATCGGCGTGCAGATGGCGCATCCCGATGCGCTCGTCATCAATGTGGCCGGCGAGGCCTCGTGGCTGATGAACATGCAGGAAATGGGCACCGCAGTTCAATACCGCCTGCCGGTGAAACAGTTCATCCTCAACAATGAACGCCTGGGCATGGTGCGGCAATGGCAGGAGCTTTTGCACGGCGAACGGTATTCGCACAGCTGGTCCGAAGCGTTGCCCGATTTCGTCAAGCTGGCCGAGGCGTTCGGCGCCAAGGGAATTTGCGTGACCGATCCCAAGGATCTGGATGATGCGATCATGGAAATGATCGAATATGACGGTCCGGTGATCTTTGATTGCGTCGTCGAAAAACACGAAAACTGCTTCCCGATGATCCCGTCCGGCAAGGCGCACAACGAAATGCTTCTGGGTGAGGCGGAAACGCAGGGCGTGATCCAGGCCGGAGGCGCGGTGCTGGTCTAGGCCCGCACTCCGCCAAGTACGCCCCAACCAGGCAGGCAGAGACATGATCCAGTCGCAGATCGGCCCTTACGATAAGGACCAGATGGTTCGAAAGCGCCTGCAGGTGTTTTCAGGCCGGCGGTTCTGGCAGGTGGCCGTGCTGGTGCCGGCGCTGGTCTTGATCCTCTGCGCGCTTTTCATCCTCCGCAATTATCTTGAACTTTCACAGACCGGCGGAATCGCGGCAGAGAATGATTTCCGCGTCTTCTGGGCGGCGGCACGGCTGGCCGTGGACGGTCTGCCGCTCGACACGTTCGACGAAAGCCGGCTGAGGGCGGTCCACGGCGTCACGCATGAGGAAGGGATGCGCTGGCTGTATCCCCCCAGTTTCCTTGTCGTGCTCTGGCCACTCGGCACGATGGGGTATTTTCCCGCCTGGATCTTGTTTTCGGCGCTCTCGATCCTCGCGATAGTCCTGGCGGTCCGTCCCTTTACCGAAGGTCAGACACCGATATGGCTTGCTTTTGGCCTGGCGCCCGCCTATCTGCCGGCGCTTCTGGCCGGGCAGAACAGCTTGCTTTGGGCGGCCGGATTGCTGGCCGCCCTCCATGCGCATCGGTGCGGCCGGCCCGTCCTGGCCGGCTTCCTGATCGGCCTCCTCACGCTCAAGCCCCAGTTGGGCATCATGATTCCCTTTGCCCTGTTCGCCTGTGGCGCGTGGCGCACGATCATCGCCGCGACGATCACGACGATCGTTGTCGCCGGTGCCGGAACGCTGATCTACGGAGTCGAATACTGGTCCGCGCTGATCGGAAACATACAACTGCACTACGAGCTTCTTCGCCAATCCATCGAGTATTACGGCCTCATGGTGAGCGTCTACGCCGCCCTGATCGGGCTGGGGGTCGCGGAATCCGTCGCCATGCACATTCAGTGGGCACTGATCGGCGTCTCGGCCCTGGTCGTTGCCGTCGCGTGGTGGCATCCGAAGGTCGGCTTCGATCATCGGGCGGCGATCCTGATCCTGGCGATCATGCTGTCCAGCGCCTATTTCTGGTATTACGAGACCGCCTTTCTGGCGCCGGCGGCCCTGTTCATGCTGCGCGCAGGCGCGGTTCCCATGAACACGTGGGGCCTGCTTCTGATCGGCGCGATGTGGCTGGGCATCGGACCGGCCAACCTGTTTCCGGCACTCATGGACAATGGCCCTCTCAGGTTTTGGGTCGCCCCGCTTCTGACCGTCGCCTTTGCCGCCTGTCTCGTCTCCATCCTTCACCGCATCAGGGGCCGCGGCCCCGCCCCCGCCACCATCGAGGATCCACAATGAACGCGCTCAAGATCACCAAGGGTTCCACCCGTCATTCCGCCTACAACCTGCGCCCGACCTTTTCGGACGTTCAGGAACAGCACACCATCGCGGTTCTGGTCGAGAACGAGCCGGGCGTGCTGGCGCGGGTCATCGGGTTGTTTTCCGGCCGGGGCTACAACATTGACAGCCTGACCGTCGCCGAGGTGGACCATACCGGCCATCTCAGCCGGATCACCATCGTCACCACCGGCACGCCGCAGGTCATCGAACAGATCAAGGCGCAGCTGGGCCGCATCGTCTCGGTTCTGGACGTGCACGATCTGACCGTCGAGGGCGCCTCGGTCGAGCGCGAACTGGCCATGCTCAAGGTCGTGGGCGAAGGCGACAAGCGGGTCGAGGCGCTGCGCCTGGCGGACATCTTTCGCGCGAACGTCGTCGACAGTACGCTGAATTCCTTCATCTTCGAGATCACCGGCGCGCCGGACAAGATCGACGCCTTCGCCGACCTGATGCGCCCTCTGGGCCTGGTCGAGATTGCCCGGACGGGCGTTGCCGCGCTTCTGCGCGGCGATTGACCGCGCGGCGTCCGGCAAACAGGCAAAAATGTCGTTGTGCGACGGATCGGAGTCGCGAAAACCGAAGCAAAACGGCTCCGGTTGTGAAGAGTCGTCTCAGTTTCAAGAGCTTGCGAAGAGACCCGCCATGACCACCCTTGCCGATGTCCGTCAGCCGATCGACCGCGCCCGCGGTCTGCCCAACGAACATTACACCGATCCCGGTCTTCATGCCGAAGAGTCGCGCGCGCTTCTGCTTGACGGCTGGGCCGGGCTGGCCGTCACCGCCGACGTTCCCGAACCCGGCGATGCCGTCCCGATGGAGTTTCTCGGCATCCCGCTGTTGTTGCTGCGCGACCGTCAGGGCCAGGTGCGGGTATTCCAGAACATCTGCCGTCACCGCGGAATGATCCTGGTCGAGGAACCGCGCAAGATCGAAGGCGCGATCCGCTGCCCCTATCACAGCTGGTGCTATTCGACCGAGGGCCGGCTGGTGTCCACCCCCCATGTGGGCGGCCCCGGCCAGAACACCCATTCCGGCATCGAGAAGTCCGAACTGGGCCTGATCGAAGTGCGCAGCCATATCTGGCGCGAGATCGTGTGGATCAACCTGTCCGGAACGGCACCCGACTTCGAAACCGCCAATGCCACGTTGATGGCGCGCTGGTCCGAATTCGACGCGCCGCTGCATCATGGCGGAGCGGACAGCAGGTTTCGGCTGGACGTGGACTGCAACTGGAAACTCGCGGTCGAGAACTATTGCGAAAGCTATCACCTGCCCTGGGTGCATCCGGGCCTGAACAGCTATTCCCGGTTGGAGGACCACTATCATATCGAAGAACCGGGGCAGTTTTCCGGCCAGGGCACGCTGGTCTATCGCCAGTTGACCGGCGAAAACGGCAATGTCTTTCCCGATTTCGAGGGACTCAGCCCAAAATGGAACACCGCCGCCGAATACATCGCGGTGTTCCCGAATGTCCTGCTGGGCGTACATCGGGACCACGCCTTCGCGATCCTTCTGATCCCCGAGGCCCAGGACCGGACCTCGGAACACATTCACCTGTTCTATGCGGTGCCCCAGGCCGACGCGGAGCTGCGCGCGCGCAACACCGCGCAGTGGAAAGAGGTGTTCGAGGAGGACGTGTTCGTGGTCGAAGGGATGCAGCGCGGGCGCGCGGCCCCCGGCTTCGACGGCGGCCGTTTCTCGCCCGCGATGGATGGGCCGACCCATGTGTTCCATGACTGGGTCGCAGGCCGTCTGCAGGCACACCGCACCAAGCTGGCGGCGGAATGAGCGATCTGGATGCCCGGCTGCTGGCCGCGCATGCGGCCGGCGACCGCGCGGCTCTGGTCGATCTCTACGAAGAGGCCGCCGACACCGCCGCAACGGACACGGCATCTGGGTTCTACCTGACCCACGCCTATGTCTTCGCACTCGAAGCCGGCCTGCCCAAAGCCGCCCGTTTGCGCGCCCGCCTCGTGGACATGGGGCGCGAGATGCCGGAATAGCGGACGCTCCCGCCCTTCGTCGACGCCCGCCGGGCATCTCCTCAGGTTGGGCCCGGCACCGCGCGGGCCTGGCTCGCGCGGTGCGGTCGCGTCAGGCGGTTTCGGCGCTGTCGGACCCGGCGACCGCCGCGTCCTCCGTCGCGATCTGACGATACAGGTGCCAGCTGGCATGGCCAAGCCAGGGCAGGACGACCAGCAAGCCGAGAAACCAGGGCAGAAGCGACAGAAAGGTCAGACAGGCGAGGAAGAAGGCCCAGACCAGCATCACCTTTGCATTGGTGGTAACATAGGCGAAGCTCGTGATCATCGCCGTGACGAAATCCAGTTCGCGATCCAGCAGCATCGGGATCGACAATACGGTGATCGCGTAGAGCAGCAGCGCGAACAGCGCCCCGACGACGGTACCGACGGCCAGCATGGTCAGCCCGTTCAGCGTCAGAAACACCTCGAACGAAGTCGATATGTTGGTCATCGTGCTCAGGCCCATGAACAGGGCAAAGATCATGTGACCGATGAAGAACCAGAACAGGAACACCACGACGATGATCGCGCAGATCGACGGCAGTTGCCGGCGGCTCTGCTGGACCACGACGCCGAAGATCGCACCGAACTCCAGCGGCTCGTCACGGTCCAGGCGATGCGAAACCTCGTACATCCCCACAGCGGCAAAAGGTCCGATCAGGGGAAAGCCGATGGTCGCCAGCACCAACCAGTATGAAGTGCCGGTGCGAAGGGTGATCCAGGCCATCGCCCAGCCGGCCAGAACATAGAAGCCCGCAAACAGCAGGCCATAGACCGGCGCCCTCATGAAATCCCGCCACCCCCGACCCAGCGCCGTGCTCAGCATCTCGAACCTGGCGGGGATCAGGCGCGGCACGCCGAACGGTTTTTCCATGTGCTCCTCCCTAGCAGATGCAGTCCCTACATGGCCGGCCGTTCCTGCGGCCATCGCGTCGCCACGTGATAGGCGGCGCCGAGTTTCAACAGCCCGGCATCGCTGCCTCGCGGGCCGAAGATCTGGATGCCCATCGGCAGGCCCGCCGCCCCGAATCCGGCCGGCACGGCAAGACAGGGCAGTCCCAGCAGGCTGACCGGGACGACCACCTGCATCCAGCGATGATAGGTGTCCATCGCCTGTCCGGCGATCTCGGTCGGATAGGGTGCGGTCAGGTCGAAGGGCCAGACCTGGGCCGTTGGCAGAACCAGCGCGTCATAGTGCTCGAACAAGGCCGCGGCGCGCCGGAACCAGTCGGACCGGATTTCGCTGGCGCGGTGCACCTCCATCGCGCTCAGGGCAAGACCGCGATCCAGTTCCCACCGGGCGCTGTCCTTCAAGTCTGACCGATGCGATTCAAGCGGAGCCAGGCCAGCCGCCACGCTCCACGACCGGAGCGTGATCCAGCTGTCCCAGATCCGCTCGGCGTCGAAGGGCGGCGCGACCGGTTCCACCGAACACCCAAGCGACCGCAGAACGCCAAGTGCGGTCTCGCAGAGATCGAGTATTCCTTGCTCGAATGGCAGAGCACCCTCCCAGTCCGCCAGCCATCCGATCCGCAGGCCGCGCGCGTCGGCGGGCCGGACGGGTGAGACCGACGCAACTGGCATGGCGTGCGGCTGACGCGGATCGGGGCCCGAGATCACGTCGAGCAGAAGCCCCAAATCCTCGGGGCTGCGGGCCATCGGACCCAGAGTGGACAATTGATGCAGAAACGTGTCGCCCACGGGCTCGGAAGGCACCCTGCCCCAGCTTGGCCGGAATCCATAGACGTTGTTCCACGCCGCCGGGTTGCGCAAGCTGCCCATCATGTCGGACCCGTCCGCAAGCGCCACCATTCCCGTGGCCAGCGCCACCGCAGCGCCGCCCGACGAGCCCCCGCAGGAGCGGGACGGATCATAGGGATTGCCGGTCGCGCCATAGACCGGGTTGAACGTGTGCGAGCCCAGACCGAACTCGGGCACGTTGGTCTTGCCGATCAGAATCGCCCCCGCGTTCCGCATCCGCGCGGCGATCAGATCGTCCGCTTCCGGCACGAAACCCTTGAAGATCGGCGAACCCTGCGTCGATGCGATCCCGGCCACGTTGACCAGATCCTTGACCGCGACCGGCAGCCCGTGCAGCGCGCCGCGCCGAGGCCCTGTGTCCAGCGCCCGCGCCTCGGCCATCAGGTCGTCCGGATCCCGAAGCGCGACGATGGCATTGACCGAGCCGTTGACCCGATCGATCCGGTCGAGGGTGGCCTGCATCAGTTCGGCGGCCGAAAGATGGCCGGCGTCAAGAGCCGACAAAAGCTCGGTCGCTGAGGATCGGATCGGGTCCATGGGGTTCAACTTGTGATGTTCGAACCCACCCTAGACCCGGTCCGACCCCATTTAAACCCACCGTTTCAATATATCTTTTGGCGATCAGCCTTCCGCCTTGGCCTCGGACCGGCTCTTGCCGGCCACATTGAGCGCGAGGGTCGCGGCCATGAAGGCGTCCAGATCCCCGTCCAGCACGCCCTTGGTGTCCGACGTTTCGTAATTCGTGCGCAGATCCTTGACCATCTGATAGGGCTGCAACACGTAGGAGCGGATCTGGTTGCCCCAGCCCGCATCGCCTTTGGCCTCGTGCGCCGCGTTGATCTCGGCGTTGCGGCGGTCCAGTTCCATCTGGTAGAGGCGCGACTTCAAGGCCTTCATCGCGATGTCGCGGTTCTGGTGCTGCGACTTTTCGGACGAGGTGACGACGATTCCGGTCGGGACATGCGTGATCCGCACCGCCGAGTCCGTGGTGTTGACATGCTGCCCCCCGGCACCGGACGAACGGTAGGTGTCGACGCGGATGTCGGCCGGATTCACCTCGATCTCGATATTGTCGTCCACGACAGGATAGACCCAGACCGAACAGAACGACGTGTGCCGCTTGGCCGCGGCGTCGAAGGGGGAAATCCGCACCAGCCGATGCACCCCGCTTTCCGATTTCAGCCAGCCATAGGCGTTGTGGCCGGAAATCTTGTAGGCCGCCGACTTGATGCCGGCCTCGTCGCCCGGGGTTTCGGACTGCAGCTCGACCGTGTACCCCTTCTTTTCGGCCCAGCGGACATACATCCGGGCAAGCATGGCCGCCCAGTCGCAGCTTTCCGTGCCTCCGGCGCCGGCGTTGATCTCAAGGAAGGTGTCGTTGGAGTCGGCCTCCCCGTCCAGGAGCGCCTCAAGCTCTTTCTTGGCCGCCTTCGCCTTCAGCGCCTTCAGGGCGTTTTCTGCATCCCGGACGACCTCTTCGTCCTCTTCCATCTCGCCCAGTTCAATCAGTTCGACATTGTCGTTGAGATCGGTCCTGATCGACTCATAGGTCTCGATCGCATCGACCAGGATCTGACGGTCGCGCATCAGTTTCTGGGCGGTCTCGGGGTTGTCCCAGAGATTGGGATCCTCGACCCGCGCGTTGAATTCCTCAAGCCGGTGCGGCGCGGTCTCGTAATCCATGCGCTGGGCCAGCAGGTCCAACGACTTGCGGATATCCGCCACGATATTCTGGGTCTCGGCACGCATTGTGTGTCCTGCAACTTCGCGTCAACTGAGCGGTTCTGATAGACCAGCGCCCGTGTCTGGGCAAGCGGTCAGTAGAGCCCACCGGAACTGACCGTGCCAAAGTTGGCCTTTGGGCCGACGGTGGTGGTCTCACCCGTAGAGGTCCGCACCTGCTGCCCGGCCTGCTGCACTTCCTCGAAAAGCGGCAGGTCCGATCCCATCGCGAATCCGCCATCATAGGTCAGGCCGAAGATCGGTTCGACGCCGTCGCGGAAATACTCGGCCACCACATATTCTCCGGCCGCGTCGTCCGGCAGGCGCGCGCCGGTAAAACGGTCGATCTTGATGAAATGCCCGCCCGGCGGCACATCGAAAGGCCCGCCGCCGTATTTTTCGACCGCCTTTTGCATGAAGCTCTGAAACACCGGCCCGCACATGGACGACCCGTATGCGCTCCGCCCCATCGGACGCGGCTGATCGAATCCGATGTAACAGCCGGCCACGATGTTGGACGTGAAACCGATGAACCAGACATCCTTGGCGTCATTGGTCGTTCCGGTCTTGCCGGCGGTCGGCACCGGCAAGTTGATCACGCCTGCCGCCGTGCCCCGTTCGACCACGCCCCGCATCATCGATGTGAGCTGATAGGCGGTGATCGGGTCCATCACTTGTTCGCGGTTGGTAACGATCCGAGGCGATGCATCGGGCGCCAGCCTTTCCGAGTTGCAGTCGATGCACTCCCGCTTGTCATGGCGATAGATCGTCCTGCCAAAGCGGTCCTGAATCCGGTCGACCAGGGTGGGTTCCACCCGCTCGCCGCCATTGGCGAACATCGCATAGGCCGACACCATCTTGTAGAGGGTCGTTTCTTCCGAACCCAAGGCATTGGCCAGATACGGTCCCATGTGATCGTAGACGCCGAACCGCTCGGCATAGCCGGCCACGACCGGCATCGAGACCTCCTGCGCCAGGCGCACCGTCATCAGGTTTCGCGATCGTTCGATCCCGGTGCGCAACGGGGTGGGACCATAGAACTTGTTCGACGCGTTCTTGGGCCGCCACAACCCCTGCGGCGTATTCACTTCGATGGGCGCATCCACCACGATGGTGGCGGGGCTGTAGCCGCTGTCCAAGGCGGCGGCATAGACAAACGGCTTGAAGCTGGATCCAGGCTGACGCAGCGCCTGCGTGGCCCGGTTGAAGACCGAATCCTGATAGCTGAAGCCGCCCTGCATCGCCAGCACGCGGCCCGAATTCACATCCATCGCGACGAACCCGCCCTGAACCTCGGGCACCTGCCGCACCGACCACTGGCCGTCCTCGCCCTCGCGGACCAGAATGATGTCGCCGCGTTTGAAATTCTGGGCGAAGTCGCCCGACATCCACTTGATGTCCGAGCGCGGCACGATGCCATCGGCCGGCCCGCCTTCGACGCCAACCGTCAATTGCTGGTCAGCGACATTCAGCACCACCGCCGGGAACCACTGGGTGGGCAGGATCACGTCGCGCGGCACCTCGGTCCGTGCCAGCGCTTCGCGCCAGGTTTCCTCGGTCGCCAATTCGTCTTCGGTGAGCGTTTCGCCGGTGCCGCGCCAGCGGCCCTGCGCCCGGTCGTACTTTTCAAGCGCCTCGCGCAGCGCCCGGGCCGCTTCGACCTGCATTTCCTCGTCGATCGAGGCGCGCACGCTGAACCCGCCGGTAAAGAACTCGCCCTCGCCGAAATCCTCGCTCAGCTGGCGGCGGATCTCGTCCGTGAAATAGTCTCGCGGCGGCAGGGCCGTTCGGAAACTCTCGAAATCGCCGTTCTGCACCGACCGCAGCGGCTTTCCCACCTCGGCTTCATAGGTCGCCTTGTCGATATAGCCGTTCTCGTGCATCTCCCGCAGCACGTAGTTGCGTCGCGCCAGCAGGCGCTCTTTCTGCCGGACAGGGTGATAGTCGGACGGCGCCTTGGGCATGGCCGCCAGCATCGCCGCCTCGTGCGGGGCGAGTTCGGACAGGGTCTTGTTGAAATAGGTCTGCGCCGCGGCGGTCACGCCATAGGAATTCTGGCCCAGAAAGATCTCGTTCAGATAGAGTTCGAGGATCTGTTCCTTGTCCAGCGTATCCTCCAGCCGTGTCGCCAGAATGATTTCCTTGATCTTGCGCTCGGCCCGGCGGTCGCCTGACAGCAGGAAGTTCTTCATCACCTGCTGGGTGATGGTCGAAGCGCCCCGCACGTTTTCGCCCTTGGACCGGACGGCTTCGATCCCGGCCGCGACGATGCCACGTATGTCATAGCCCTGATGCGTATAGAAATTCTTGTCCTCGGCGGAAATGAACGCCTGCTTCACCAGGTCCGGAATTTCCTCGGACGGCGTGAACAGCCGGCGTTCCTGCGCGAATTCGTCGATCAGGTGACCTTCGCCCGAATAGATCCGGCTGATCGTCGGCGGCTTGTACTGGGCCAGAGACTCATGGCTTGGCAGATCCCGGCCATACATCCAGAACACGCCGCCCACCGTCAGGGCAGCCATGAAAATGCCGAGCGTCACGAGGCTGAAGATCGCCCCGAAGATGGAAAGTATGAACCGGATCACTTTGAAGCCTTTGTTCCGCGGTGACGCCTATATAGGGACGCACCAGAGCAGGGTCAAAACCCAAGGCATATTCTAGCCGTTTGCACGTCGCATCGCCACCCGCAAAAGGCGCCCGCGCCCCGCACCCTTGGGCCTGGGTCAGTGCCGCAGCAATGATTTGGCGGCCGAATCCTGCGCCTGCCAGTTCTGCAGCCCCTGGACGATCCCCCGTGCGATGGCGGCGCGCCAGCTCGGGTCCGAGATGTTTTCCAGATCCCGTGGACTGGACAGGAACCCCAGTTCGATCAAGACCGAAGGGATATCCGCCGCCTTCAACACCGAAAACGAAGCCTGACGCAAGGGCCGGCCGTTCATCGGACCGCCCTGCTGGGCCATTCCGTCGGCCAGCGCCTTGGCCAGAATCGCTGTGCGGGGTCTGGTTTCCTGACGGGCAAGGTCCAGCAGGATGCCCGTCACCTGATCGTCGGTATCGCTTAGATCTACACCGGACAAGAGATCGTCGCGGTCGTGCCGCTCGGCCAGCTTGGCGCTGGCGATATCCGAGGCCTCCTCGGCCAGCGTATAGACCGTGGCGCCATGCGCCCGCCCCGCCGAGAGCGCGTCGGCATGCAGGGAAATGAACACGTCCGCACCGAAACGATGCGCCAGGGCGATCCGCTGTTCCAGCGACACGAACCTGTCCTCATCGCGCGTCAGCCGCACTTCGAAACCGCCGGCGCGCAGCAACTGCTCGCGCAATTCGCGGGCGAATGTCAGCATCAGCGTCTTTTCGTCGGTATGATCGGTTTCGGCCCCAGGATCGATCCCGCCGTGGCCGGGGTCCAGCACGACCCGCAGCGGCGCGTCCGGATCGCGTTCCATGCTCGGGCCGATCCGCGCCGGCATCGGCAAGTCCCAAAAGCGATCCTCGGGCGCGCCGGCGCGGGCGGCGAATTCCACGGGCGTGACCGGCGCCAGTTCGACGGCAAGCAGCGCGCGACCGGTGTCCGGCGCGACCTGCAACTCGGCCGTCGCCACCGCAAGGGGGCGCCCAAGCTCCATCACCATGCGCGACCAGCCCGGCACATAGGTTCCGAACCGGATCCCGGCGATCCGGTCGCTCTGGATCAGGTCGTCCGCGTCCAGCCCAGTCCAGTCCACCTCGCGAAAGTCGAGAACCAGGCGCGGCGGAGCGTCCAACGTGAACAGGCGGTGCGGCACGCCCTGGCTGAGCGCCAGGTCCACCGCGACACCGCCCTCCGCCTGATCCGTGATCCGGCTGTCCTGCGGCAGGATTCGCGCCAAGGCACCGAATTCATGGGCCTGCACGGCCGGAGCCAGCGCCCAGAACAGCGCCAAGAATTTGATGATCCTGCTCATTGCCTCAGCTTGTCCCGAGATCGATTGCGCGGACCGTATATCATGGCACCGGATTTGTGAACGCGCTCGGTGACGCGCAACTCAGCCCCGCGCCCGCATGAAGGTCGTCAGCCGGTCCAGCCCCTCTTCGATGTCGGAGACGGAGCGTGCATAGGAAAAGCGCAGCGTCGTGCCGCCGCGCGCGGGATCGAAATCGAGACCGGGCGTCACGGCCACGCCCGCCTTGTCGAGAATCTCGGCGGCGAAGGCGCGGCTGTCCTTGGTCAGGTCCGAGACATCCGCGTAGACGTAAAAGGCCCCGTCGGGTGGTGCGATATTGGTGAATCCGGCCTTGGGCAGGCCGTTCAGCATGAGATCGCGATTGGCTCGGTAGATGTCAAGATTGGCTTGCAGTTCTTCCTCGCAGTCCATCGCCGCCAATGCCGCGACCTGGCTGGCATGGGGCGCGCAGATGAACATGTTCTGGGCGATGCGTTCGACGACGCGCACATGATCCTCGGGCACGACCATCCAGCCCACGCGCCACCCGGTCATCGAGAAATACTTGGAGAACGAATTGATGACGTAACACTCATCGGTCAGTTCCAGCGCCGTGACCGCCTTGGCCTCGTATTCCAGGCCGTGATAGATCTCGTCGCTGATGAAGGAAATGTCCCGGCTTCGAGCCGCGTCGATCAGCTTGCCCATTGCGGCGCGGTCCAGCATCGTGCCGGTCGGATTGGCCGGCGACGCCACCATGAGTCCGGCCAGGTTCTGGTGCGTAAAATCCTCCGGCACCGGCTGATATCTGTTCTCCGGAGCGGTCGGCAGGTCCACCGGCACCAGGCCGAGCGCGCGCAGGATCTGGCGGTAGGACGGATAGCCGGGCGCGCCGATGCCCACCCGATCGCCGGTGTCGAAAAGCGACGTGAAAGCCAGCAGGAAACCGCCCGACGAGCCGGGCGTGATGACCACCCGGTCCGGGTTCAGATCGACCCCGTACCAGTCCCCGTAGAGCCGTGCGATGCGTCGGCGCAACTCGGGCAGGCCCAGGGCCACGGTATACCCCAACGCACCGTTCTGCATGGCTTTTTCTAGCGCCCGCAGCGCGCCCTCGGGGGCGCCGGTTCCGGGTTGGCCCACTTCCATGTGGATGATGTGGCGGCCGGCTTCCTCCGCTTTTCGGGCGGCCTCCATCACGTCCATCACGATAAAGGGATCGACGCCGGATCGGCTTGAGTTTCGCATGGCCATCTCCCATGTTGCGATCATGGCTTTTGACCGCGTATCCCGGCTGGCGTCAATCCCGGCCCTGTGCCTGGCGTCGGCGTTGTGGCTGATGGCGGCAGCGCCAGTTTCCGCGGTCGGCCTGCTGCGCGACCCCGACATCGAACACGGGTTGCGCGAACTGGCGTTTCCGATCCTGCGTGCGGCCGGCCTGAACACCAACCGTGTCCGCGTGCTGGTCGTGGATGACGACAGCTTCAATGCCTTCGTGATCGACTACAACACCATCTTTTTGAACTACGGGCTGATCCTCAAGGTCGATCGCCCGGATATCCTTCAGGCCGTGATCGCGCACGAGGCGGCGCATATCGCAAACGGCCACCTGAACCGCCGCATCGCCAACCTGGAAAGCGCCCAGAGGGTGGCGACGCTGGGCACCGCGCTGGCGCTGATCGCCGCCGCGGCGGGCGCGGGCGAAGCCGCCAGTGGCATCGCCATCGGCACCACCAATTCCGCATTGCGCAGTTTCCTGAGCCACACGCGGGCCGAGGAAGCCTCGGCCGACCGCTCCGCCGCCAGCTACATGCGGTGGGCGGGCATCTCGACGAGGGGCCTGATCGACCTGCACCGGACCTTCGCGGGGCAGGAACTGCTGCTGCCGCAACAGCAGGATCCCTATATGCGCTCCCATCCGCTGAGCCGCGACCGCATGCGGGCCGCCGAGGATTTCGTGGCCGCACATGGCGACACGTCCACACCGAACCCCAATGCGGATTACTGGTTCGCCCGCGTCAAGGGCAAGCTGTCGGCCTTCACCCGGTCGCCGTCCTGGACGTTGCGCCGCGCGCCCGAAGAACCAGAGCGCGACATCCGCCTGATGCGCGAAGCCGCCGCCCATCACCAGAACCGCAACCTGCCCAAGGCGCTGGCCGCGATCAACGGCGCGCTGGACATCCGCCCGGACGATGCCTTCTATCACGAGCTCAAGGGCCAGATCCTGCTGGAAAACCGCAAGGTGTCCCAGTCCGTCGCCGCCTATGAAGCGGCCGTCGAACTTGCTCCGACCGACGCGCTGATCCTGGCCGGCTACGGACGGGCGCTGCTGGGGGCGGGTCAGGTCGAAAAGGCGCTGGAGGTGCTGGAAAAGGCCCGCTCGCGGGACTACCGTAACGGGCGGATGATGCACGACCTGGCGTTGGCCTACGCACGGAACGGCAATGACGGCATGGCGTCCGTCGTGACCGCGGAAAGATATGCGCTGCAAGCCCGACTGGAGGATGCAGGCATTCACGCCAAACGGGCCCTTGGCCGCCTGCCCGAAGGTTCTCCGGGTTGGCAAAGGGCCCAGGATGTGTTGATTGCATCGGAACGAGCACGGAAAAGGAAGAGATAATGCTCCGATTTGCCGCCCCGGCCCTTTTGGGTCTCACACTGGCCTCTGGGTCCGCCCTGGCGAGTGACTTCAAGGACATGTCGGCCGAGGACAAGGCCGCCTTTGGCGCCCAGGTGCGCGCCTATCTGCTGGAAAACCCGGACGTGATCGTCGAGGCGATCAACATTCTCGAAGAGCGTCAGGCCGCCGCCGAAGCTCAGGAGGATCTCGAACTAGTGGCCGCCAATGCCGACGCGCTGTTCAACGACGGGTACAGCTGGGTCGGCGGAAATCCCGATGGCGACATCACGCTGGTCGAATTCATGGACTACCGCTGCGGATATTGCCGGCGCGCGGTCCCCGAAGTGACCAAGCTGCTTACCGAGGATGGCAACATTCGGCTGATCATCAAGGAATTCCCGATCCTGGGCGAAGCGTCGGTCCTGTCCTCGCGTTTTGCCGTGGCGACCAAACACGTAGCCGGCGACGACGCCTACAAGCAGGTGCATGACGCCCTGTTGGAATTCACCGGTGACGTGAGCGACGTGACGCTGCGCCGGATTGCCGATGGTCTCGGGCTGGACACCGACGCGATCATCGAACGCATGGACAGCGATGACGTAACCCGCGAAATCGCCGAGACCCGGGAATTGGCGCAACGGCTGAGGATTTCAGGCACGCCGACCTTTATTCTGGAAACCGAGATGCTGCGCGGGTATTTGCCGGCCGAACAGATGCAGATGATCGCGGACGAGATCCGCGAAGAGAAAAGCTGACACCACTTGACAGCTGGCATCAGGAAAGGCTGCCAAAATATTGTTTTGGCAGCCTTTATTCCGCAGCCTCTTGCGCCGCCTCGATCTCGGCCGCCTTCTTTTCGACCTGTTCCACGATGTGGTCGATCATCTGCTCGTTGGACATCTTGTGGCTGGCCTTCCCCGCCAGGTACACCATCCCCGACCCCGCGCCACCGCCGGTAAAGCCGACATCCGTCATCAACGCCTCGCCGGGGCCATTGACGACGCAGCCGATGATGCTCAGGCTCATCGGCGTCTTGATGTGCTCCAGCCGTCTTTCCAGCTTTTCCACCGTCTTGATCACGTCGAACCCCTGCCGCGCGCAGGACGGGCACGAGATGATGTTGACGCCGCGATGGCGCAGCCCCAACGCCTTGAGGATCTCGTATCCCACCTTGACCTCTTCCACCGGGTCCGCCGACAGGCTCACGCGGATCGTGTCGCCGATTCCCATCCACAAGAGGTTGCCGAGCCCGATCGCGGATTTGATGGTGCCGCTGACCAGCCCGCCCGCCTCGGTGATGCCGAGATGGATGGGCGCATCCGTGGCTTCGGCAATGCCCTGATAGGCCGCCGCCGCGAGAAACACGTCGCTGGCCTTGACGCTGATCTTGAACGCGTGAAAGTCGTTCTCCTGCAGGATCCGGATATGCTCCAGCCCGGATTCGACCATCGCTTCGGGGCACGGTTCGCCATATTTCTCGAGCAGATGTTTTTCCAGACTGCCCGCATTGACGCCGATCCGGATCGAACAATCGTGATCCTGGGCGGCCTTGATGACCTCCTTGACCCGCTTTTCGTCCCCGATATTGCCCGGGTTGATCCTCAGGCAGGCGGCTCCGGCCTCGGCGGCCTCGATCCCGCGGCGATAGTGAAAATGTATGTCGGCCACGATGGGCACGGGGCTTTCACGGACGATTTCCCTCAGCGCCCTTGACGACGCCTCGTCCGGCACCGAGATGCGCACGATATCGGCCCCCGCCTCGGCCGCCGCCTGAACCTGGGCGATGGTCGCTGCCACATCCGTGGTCAGCGTGTTGGTCATGGTCTGAACGGAGATGGGCGCATCGCCACCGACCGGCACGTTGCCGACCATGATCTGACGGGACTTGCGGCGATAGATGTTGCGCCATGGGCGCACGTGATTCAGCGACATGAGGTCCGATCCGCATCTGGAGGTTGCCGCTGGTTACATAGGCCGGTCGCCCCGCGCCTGCAATGGCCGGATCAGTCGGTGGGTGCTTCCGCCACGTCTTCCACCGGCGTCTGCGCTTCGGCCACCATACGCGCCAGATCGTCGTCCTGCTGCAAATCGGCGACCTGGTAGCGTTCGGTCACGGCGTCGATCGACAGCGGAATGTTCTTGGTCACGACGCCACGCTCGCCCACCGGGCCGAAATGCTGTCCGTTGGTGGCAAAATAGA
Organism: Ruegeria sp. BHSB196; assembly: GCF_059613135.1. NCBI lineage: Bacteria > Pseudomonadati > Pseudomonadota > Alphaproteobacteria > Rhodobacterales > Roseobacteraceae > Ruegeria > Ruegeria sp. BHSB196. Next base: position 194,305 of record NZ_JBXWRY010000001.1, on the reverse strand, counting down.
TCGCACCGCTCTCGCCCGCCCTCAAGGTTGGGGGTTCTTCGGTCAGCGGCACTTCGTAGGTTTCGCCCGGCTCCATGATCTTTTCGAAGATCGTCGAGCCATCCGCCGCCGTGACCCGCACCCACGACGGCCGCACCGCCACCATGGTCAGCGAGGGTGCAACCTCTTCCAATACCTGCGGGGTCACAGGCGCCGCGGGCTGCTGCTGCGCTTCGGCGATCTGTACGTCGGGCAGATCCGGCGTTCGGAACGTACCGACTGTGCGCGGATCCAGAGTCGAGATCGGCGCATCGCGGGCCACGAGGACCGGAACATCCAGCGCCTGCGGCCGATACAGACGATCAAGCGCGTCGGCCGGCGGCAGGTCGAGCTCTGCCGACTGGGCCGCGGCGCTGCGCGATTGCGCTTCCTTGAGGGGGTCGAGATCGGACAGAACCAGCGGCGCCTGTTCGACCGGCGTCACTTGCACCTGCTGGATCTCCTTGAGCACGGCCCAACCGCCGTATCCGATGCCGGCAATCATCGCCAGAAGCACCAGCGAAGACCCGATTGCGCGCGGCTCGATCTGACTGAGAAAGGATTCCTTGCCCGGCACGAAAGGCGTGTTGGGCGAAATGAACGGGTCGCGGCCCATGGGCCCCCGCGACGGCAGCGCCTCGCTTGTCTTCCGGATCCCCGACGCCTGCGCCGACATGCCATGCGCAACCTCAAACCCGCTCTCTTGGCAGAAAGTGGCAAAGGTTTCGTCCGGATTCATGCCGAGGTAACGCGCGTAGGACCGGACATAGCCGGCGATGAAGCCTGGCGTGTCGAAGGCGTCCGGATCGGAGTTTTCGATGGCCGCGATGTAATTGGCCTTGATCCGCAGTTCTCGCTGAACGTCGAGCAGCGATTTTCCCATCGTCGCGCGCTCGCCGCGCATGATGTCGCCGAGGCGCAACTCGTAGTCGTCAAAGCCTTTTGGCCTGACGCTTTCGACTTGCCCGGAGTCGCGCTGATTGCTGCGCCCAATCATTCCTGCTGCCCCATCTTGCCTGCTGCGAGCTTGGCACCTGACTGCGAATCGTCCCCACAACGACTCGCTGGTATTCTTGTTAGCGAAACCCTAACACGCTGCAAGCGAGTTGCACACCGAGCCCCAAGGTTAACCGGCAAGTTCGGCGCGATTTAGCGCACAATGTGACCAAAGTTCGTCCAAAGCGCGGACAAGACGGTTCATTTCATTGGGGCCATGAACCGGCGACGGGGTGAAACGCAACCGCTCGGTGCCGCGCGGAACGGTCGGAAAGTTGATCGGCTGGACATAGATTCCGTAGCTTTCCAGCAGCATGTCGCTCAACTTTTTCGTGTGCACCGGGTCGCCGACGATGACCGGAACGATGTGGCTGCCGTGGTCGATCAGGGGCAGACCCATACCCTTGAGGCGCAGTTTCAGAATCTTCGCCTGGGTCTGGTGCTGGTCGCGCAGTTCCTGTGCGGATTTGAGGTGCGCGACCGACGCTGCCGCACCCGCAGCAACCGCCGGGGGCAGCGAGGTGGTAAAGATGAAGCCCGGCGCATAAGACCTTATGGCATCGCACATTTTCGCACTCGCGGCGATATAGCCACCCATGACACCGTAAGCCTTGGCAAGAGTGCCGTTGATGATGTCGATGCGATGCGCCAGCCGGTCACGCTCGGTCACGCCGCCGCCGCGTGGGCCGTACATTCCGACTGCATGCACCTCGTCGATATAGGTCAGCGCGCCGAACTCGTCGGCCAGGTCGCAGATCTCTTCGATGGGTCCGAAATCTCCGTCCATCGAATAGATGGATTCGAAGGCGATCAGCTTGGGCGCCGTGGGGTCGTCGGCCTCGAGCAACTGGCGCAGGTGCTGCACATCATTGTGGCGGAAGATGCGTTTGGCACCGCCGTTGCGGCGCACGCCTTCGATCATGGACGCGTGATTCAGCGCGTCGGAATAGATGATCAGCCCCGGAAACAGCTTGGGCAGTGTCGAGAGGGTCGCGTCATTCGCGATGTAGGCGCTGGTGAAGAGCAGCGCCGCTTCCTTGCCGTGAAGATCGGCAAGTTCCGCTTCCAGCCGCTTGTGATAGACGGTGGTTCCCGAAATGTTGCGCGTTCCGCCCGAGCCGGCGCCCGCGGAGTCGATGGCCTCGTGCATCGCCGCCAGAACCACCGGGTGCTGGCCCATCCCCAAATAATCGTTGCCGCACCAGACAGTTATGTCCTTTTGGCTGCCATCGGGCCGGGTCCATACGGCATGTGGAAAGTGCCCCTTGCGGCGTTCGATGTCGATGAAGGTCCGGTATCGTCCTTCTTCGTGCAGCCTGGCAATCGCGGAATCGAGCTGAGCAGTGTAGTCCACCGGGGTCTCCTTCATCGTCGTTCCGCTGTCCTTTTGTACAAGCGGTCGGACCTATCCACGGGCGTGAACGAATTCACGTTCGTGAATGAATATCTTTTGTACACCTTCTTTTCAACTGCCTATCGTCGAACCGTCGGGCGCAGCCTTGATTTGTATCAATTAGCTTTTCGCGGCCGATGCCTCAAGCAGAGTTCCGGCGCACCGGCGCGGGGAAACGACGCAGGCGGGCCGCGGCCTTCTGCGAAACCGTCCGGATTGTACACCATTTTCGGGGCCGATCTACTGGACTGTACCGACGGCGCTGATAGGCTCCGCCCGAAACGAGACCAGACAGGAGCCCCTCATGTCGCTAGATGCCGTACTGAACCGGATCGACACCGATCTGCCCTCTGCCATCGACCGGTTGATGGAATTGCTTCGGATCCCCTCGATCTCGACCGATCCGGCCTACAAGGCGCATTGCGACAAGGCCGCCGACTGGCTGGTCGCCGATCTGCAAAGCATCGGGATCGCCGCCGAGAAGCGCGCGACGCCGGGCCATCCGATGGTGGTCGGCCATGTGGGCGAGGATGCGGACGCGCCGCATCTGCTGTTCTACGGGCATTACGACGTGCAGCCGGTCGATCCCCTGAACCTGTGGACGCGCGATCCCTTCGATCCGGCCATCGAGGACACTGAAAACGGGCGGGTCATCCGGGGGCGCGGGTCGTCGGACGACAAGGGACAGCTCATGACCTTTGTCGAAGCCTGCCGCGCCTGGAAGGCGGTGCATGGGAAACTGCCCTGCCGCATCACCTTCTTCTTCGAGGGCGAAGAGGAATCGGGCTCGCCTTCGCTGATCCCGTTCCTCGAGGCCAACGCGGATGAGTTGAAGGCCGATCTGGCGCTGGTCTGCGATACGTCGATGGTGTCGCGCGGCGTGCCGTCGATCGCATCGCAACTGCGCGGCATGCTCAAGGATGAATTCACCATCGTCGGCCCGCGCATCGACCTGCATTCCGGGCACTATGGGGGGCCGGGCCTGAATCCGCTGCGGGAGCTGTCGCGGATCGTGGCCTCGTTCCATGACGAGGAAACCGGCCGCGTCGCGGTCGAGGGGTTCTATGAGGGCGTGCACGAGGTGCCCGCCGAACAACTGCGCCAATGGGAGAATTGCGGTTTCGACGAGGCGGAATACCTCAACTCGGTCGGCTACACCCAAGCGCATGGCGAAAAGGATTACTCGACCCTGGAACAGCAATGGGCGCGGCCGACGCTGGAGGTCAACGGGCTTTGGGGCGGCTACAACGGCGCCGGGTCGAAGACGGTGATCCCGTCCGAGGCGCATTGCAAGATCACCTGCCGCCTGGTCGGCGACATGGATCCCGACGCCCTGCGCGACAGGATCCGAAAGCATGTCGAGGACCGCCTGTCGCCCGACGCCAAGGTGATCTGGGACAACGATCTGGAAGGCTCGCCCGCCTCGGTGATGAACATCGCGCGCCCGGAATTCGAAGCCGCACGCGCCGCCCTGTCCGACGAATGGAACCGCGAGGCCGTGTTCACCGGCATGGGCGGTTCGATTCCGGTGGTGGGGTTCTTCAAGTCGATTCTGGGGCTGGATGCGATGCTGGTCGGCTATGCCAACGACGACGACGCCATTCACTCGCCCAACGAGAAATACGACGTGACGAGCTTTCACAAGGGCATCCGGTCCTGGGCGCGGATTCTGGACGGGTTGACCAGGTAAGGGCTGTTCAGGCCCTGCCCGCGATCTTAGGGACAAACGGAACGGCGACCGAAACCGTCGGTCGTCGGATCGAGGATCGGAGGAAATGGCGCGGTTGACGGGGCTCGAACCCGCGACCCCCGGCGTGACAGGCCGGTACTCTAACCAACTGAGCTACAACCGCGCAAACAACGGGAATCCCTTGGCCCGGATTCGGGGCTGGCAGCGGTGGCGCGGTTGACGGGGCTCGAACCCGCGACCCCCGGCGTGACAGGCCGGTACTCTAACCAACTGAGCTACAACCGCTCACTGCCCGCTCACTGCGGAGCGTTTGGGTGTATTATGGCCCCGCCCGTGCATCGTCAAGCGGCCACGGACACTTTTTTTGCCTCACGCAGCGAATTCGCTCAGGCCCTGAAACCGCACTTTCACCGCCGGTACGGGCTGGCCGAAAATTTTGTCCTGAAAAACATCGCCTTCGGTGCCGCCCAACCGTTGATAGAAGCGCCGCGCGCCGAGGTTTCCTTCCATGACGACAAGCAACAGGCTGTCCTGCCCGGCCGCCTGCACTGCGGCAGCCGCGGCCCGGAACAGGCGCTGGCCCAGACCCTGCCCGCGCGCATCGGCCTGGATGTGGAGATTGTCCAGAAGCGGGCCATCGGACGCACCCATGCAAACATAGGCAAAGCCTTGCAGGCCGCCCTCCTCGGCCACCAGGGCGATATCGCCGGTTTGGGGGCGCTGCGACCACAGGCGATCCATCCTGACCTCGATGGGCGCCCCCAGAAACCCGGCGGTCAGAATGCCGGCGTAGGAATCCCGCCAACTGGCCAGGTGCAGCGCCTTGATCGCGGGCAGGTCGTGCGGTGTTGCGGGTCGGAGGATCATCCGGGCACGGATGACAGACCCTCACCGCGCGGGCAAGGGGGTGAATTCCTGATCGTCGCCAGGCGGCAGTTGGAACCGCCCATGCGCCCAGTCCCCGGCGCGCCACGCTTCCTTAGCGGCGTCGATCCGATCCTTGGACGAGGCCACGAAGTTCCACCAGATGTGACGCGGCCCGCCCAGCGTCGCGCCGCCCAGCAGCATCAGGCGCGCGCCCTGCTCTCCGGCGGTGAGGCTCAGCCGGTCGCCGGGGCGAAAGACCATCATCTGCCCCGCCTCGAAGGTCTGGCCCGCGACCTGGACCGAGCCCTGCACGACATGCACGCCCCGGTCCTCGTGATTGTCGGGCAGCGGTATCGCCGCGCCGGGTTCGAGGATCGCATCGGCGTAGAACATCTCGGACGTGGTCGAGACCGGAGCGGTTTCGCCATAGGCGTTTCCGAGGATCAGGCGCAGTTCCTTGCCCTCGGCCCGCAGCACGGGAAGCGCATCGGCTCCGGCATGTTCGAAGGATGCCGGGCTGTCCTCTTTCTCTTCCGGCAGGGCCACCCAGGTCTGGATCCCGAACATGCGGAGCGGCTGCTTGCGCGCGTCGCCGTCGGTGCGCTCGGAATGGGTCACGCCATGTCCGGCGACCATCCAGTTCACGGCGCCGGGCATGATCCACTGGTCGGTTCCGAGGGAATCGCGGTGATGCAGCTTTCCGTCATAGAGGTAGGTCACGGTCGCAAGCCCGATATGCGGGTGCGGGCGCACGTCGATCCCCTGCCCGGTCAGGAACTCGGCCGGCCCCATCTGGTCGAAGAAGATGAAGGGGCCGACCATCTGCCGGCGCGGAGCCGGCAGCGCCCGGCGCACCTCGAACCCGCCGAGATCGCGGGCGCGCGGGATGATCACCGTTTCGATGGCGTCAACGCCGTCGCCGGTGGGGCAATGGGGGTCAAGGGCGGGGTTCCAGCTCATGGTCGGGCTCCTCTGTCCTGGCGCCGCCCTTGGCCGGGGCTGGCATCGGGTTACTGCGCCTAATCTAGGGCATCGCCGGGGAAACGGTAGGCAAGGGGCGTGAGAGGCGTTGTGCGGATTCGAACAGAACCTTCGAAACGACGGGCGCCACGCGCCTGACCGCACCGCCGCATCGGCCTTGGGCCGGGGATTTCTGTGTCAGAGGGAGAATGGTGGGTGATAAGAGATTCGAACTCCTGACATCTTCGATGTGAACGAAGCGCTCTACCACTGAGCTAATCACCCGTGAGGCGGGGTATTACCGCGACTTTCCGGCCGCTGCAAGAGGGTCCGGGGCGAGAAATTCGCCGGGTCGAGCCGGCGGGCGGATGCAGAAAGGGCGGACCGCGCGGCCCACCCCTGATCTCGGTCGCGGACCGATCAATGCGCCGTGGCCGACGCGCCGCTTTCGCTGGCGGCCTTGGCGGCCGCGGCGGCGGCCTCTTCCGCCGCCTCGTCCCATTCGATGGGCTCGGGTTCGCGCACCAGCGCGAGCTTCAGCACTTCGGAGACATGGGCCACCGGGATGATCTCGAGCCCCTCTTTGACGTTGTCGGGGATCTCGGGCAGGTCTTTTTCGTTTTCCTGCGGGATCAGCACGGTGCGGATGCCGCCGCGGAGAGCTGCCAGCAGCTTCTCCTTGAGCCCGCCGATCGCCAGCGCGTTGCCGCGCAGCGTGACCTCGCCGGTCATGGCGATGTCCTTGCGCACCGGGATGCCGGTCAGCACCGAGACGATCGACGTCACCATGGCCAGACCGGCCGACGGCCCGTCCTTGGGCGTGGCGCCTTCGGGGACGTGCACGTGGATGTCCCACTTGTCGAAGCTCGGCGGCTTGATGCCCAGCTTGGGCGAGATCGAGCGGACATAGGACGACGCGGCTTCGATCGATTCCTTCATCACGTCGCCCAGTTTGCCGGTCGTCTTCATCCGGCCCTTGCCCGGCAGGCGCAGTGCCTCGATCGACAGGAGCTCGCCACCGACCGAGGTATAGGCCAGCCCGGTGACGACGCCGACCTGGTCCTCCTTTTCGGCCAGGCCGTAGCGGAACTTGGGCACGCCCAGGAACTCGTCCAGGTTGTCCTGCGTGACCGTCACGCTGTCCGCCTCGCCCTTGATGATCTTGGTCAGCGACTTGCGGGCCACCTTGGCGATCTCGCGTTCGAGGTTCCGCACCCCCGCTTCGCGCGTATAGGTGCGGATGATCCCGTTCAGCGCGTCGTCGGTCAGCTCGAACTCCTTGGACTTCAGCCCGTGGTTCTTGATCTGCTTGGGGATCAGGTGACGTTTGGCGATCTCGCGCTTTTCGTCCTCGGTATAGCCGGCCAGCGGAATGATCTCCATCCGGTCCAGCAGCGGCCCGGGCATGTTGTAGCTGTTCGAGGTGGTCAGGAACATCACGTTCGACAGGTCGTATTCGACCTCGAGGTAGTGATCCACGAAGGTGTTGTTCTGTTCCGGGTCCAGCACTTCGAGCATGGCCGAGGCCGGGTCGCCGCGGAAATCCTGCCCCATCTTGTCGATCTCGTCGAGCAGGATGAGCGGATTCGTGGTCTTGGCCTTTTTCAGCGACTGGATGATCTTGCCCGGCATCGAGCCGATATAGGTCCGGCGGTGGCCGCGGATCTCGGATTCGTCGCGGACGCCGCCAAGGCTGATACGGATGAATTCGCGCCCGGTCGCCTTGGCCACGGATTTGCCCAGGCTGGTCTTGCCGACGCCCGGCGGGCCGACGAGGCACAGGATCGGGCCTTTCAGCTTCTTGGACCGCTGCTGCACGGCAAGGTATTCGACGATCCGCTCCTTGACCTTTTCCAGGCCGTAGTGATCGGCGTCGAGGATTTCCTCGGCGCGTCCCAGATCCTTTTTCACGCGCGACCTGGTGCCCCACGGGATCGACAGGATCCAGTCGAGGTAGTTGCGCACCACCGTCGCCTCGGCGGACATTGGAGACATGCTCTTGAGCTTCTTCAGCTCGCCCTCGGCCTTTTCCCGGGCCTCTTTCGACAGCTTGGTTTCGGCGATCTTCTGTTCCAGCTCGGCCACTTCGTTCGAGCCGTCCTCGCCATCGCCCAGCTCGCGCTGAATGGCCTTCATCTGCTCATTCAGATAGTATTCGCGCTGGGTCTTCTCCATCTGCGACTTGACGCGGGTCTTGATCTTTTTCTCGACCTGCAGAACCGACATCTCGCCCTGCATCAGGCCATAGACCTTTTCCAGCCGCTCGCTGACGCTGAGCGTCTCCAGCAGATCCTGCTTCTGCTCGACCTCGATGCCCAGATGCCCGGCGACAAGATCGGCCAGCTTGGCGGGCTCGGCGGTCTCGCCGACCGCGGCCAGGGCCTCTTCGGGGATGTTCTTGCGCACCTTGGCGTAGCGCTCGAATTCGTCCGAGACCGTGCGCAGCAGGGCCTGCGTGGTGGTCACGTCGCCCGGAATCTCGGTGAGATATTCCGCCCGTGCCTCGAAGAACGAGTCGTTTTCAAGGAATTCGGTGATCTTCACCCGCGCCTGCCCTTCGACCAGCACCTTGACGGTGCCGTCGGGCAGTTTCAGCAGTTGCAGCACATTGGCCAGCACGCCGCTGCGGTAGATGCCGTCGGTATCGGGATCGTCCACGCTGGGGTCGATCTGGCTGGACAGCAGAATCTGCTTGTCGTCCTGCATCACCTCTTCCAGTGCCCGGACCGATTTGTCGCGACCGACGAAAAGCGGCACGATCATGTGCGGAAACACAACGATGTCGCGCAGCGGCAGGACGGGGTAAGAGGAGTTCAGAGGCTCTTGCATGCTCTATCCTTATCTTTGGCAAGAAGGCTCAGCCCCGCTTTGCGGCAACTATGGGCCTTCTCCGTTCATCAGGTGAAAAGGTGGGGCGATGACCCCGTTGTTTCAACCCAGCCTGTCATGGCATTTGGTCAACAATGGCGTCTGCGTGCTGCGACCGCAAGGGCGGTTCTTCAGTTTTTGCGTGACGGATTGACCTGTGCAGCAAAGGTCGCGATCGTCATGGCCAAGGGTCGCAAATGGGCCAGTGGTCTGCGGCGGCCCCACTAACATCGGCGAAACACGTTCGCGTTACCCCGGGAGACTTCAATGATCGAGAAATTCGGAGCCGATGCGGCCTTGTTGCTGATCGACGTGCAGAAGGGCGTGCACGAGCTGTCGCATTGGGGAGGACCGAGCGGACGCATGAACAATCCGGATTGTCACCGCAATCTGAGATCGCTGCTCGACGGATTCCGTGCGGCCGGGCGCCAGGTGGCCTTTACGCGCCATGACAGTCTGGAGCCGGACTCGCCTCTGAAGCTCGCGCTGCCGACCGGCGAGCAGCTTGAGGGGCTTTCGGTGCGCGACGGCGACATCGTGGTGATCAAGGATGTCAATTCCGGTTTTCTGGGGACATCTCTGGAAATCGATCTGCGCCGGGCCGGAATCCGACGGCTGGTCATTGCCGGGTATTTCACCAATTTCTGCGTCGAGACCACGACGCGCATGGCCGGAAACATGGGGTATGACGTCTATCTGGCCCATGATGCCTGCGCCACGACCAATCGCGTGGACCTGAACGGCACCGATCACGATCCCGAACTGGTGCACGACCTGTCGGTTGCGGCGATGCACGGCGAATTCTGCACGGCCTTGCCGACAGCGGCGCTGATCGGGTTGCTGAGCGCCGACGCGCCGCATCTGAACCGCGCCCAGGGCAACGAAGCCACGAGCGCCAAACCGGAAATGCGCATCGCCTGAACGCCGGTTCAGAGCGGGTCGATGTCGCCCTGCGCGCGCTGGGAATGAAAATCCGCCTGCCAGTCCGCAAAAGCCCCGGCGGCGATGGCATCGCGCATGCCCTGCATGATCTGCTGGAAATAGTGCAGGTTGTGCCAGGTCAGCAGCATCCCCGAGATCATCTCGCCCGCGCGGAAGACGTGGTGCAGGTAGGCGCGGGGATATCCCGAACAGGCCGGGCAGGTGCAGGTTTCGTCCAGCGGGCGCGGGTCGTCGGCGTGCCGCGCGTTCTTGATGTTGACGACGCCGCGGCGGGTGAACGCCTGGCCGGTGCGGCCCGAGCGCGAGGGCAGCACGCAATCCATCATGTCGATGCCGCGGGCGACCGCGCCGACGATGTCGTCGGGCTTGCCCACGCCCATCAGGTAACGCGGTTTGTCCGCCGGCAGGAAGCCCGGGGCGTAGTCGAGGCAGGCGAACATCGCCTCCTGCCCCTCGCCCACGGCCAGCCCGCCGATGGCGTAGCCGTCGAAGCCGATCCGCGTGAGCGCCTCGGCGCTTTCCTCGCGCAGGTCCGGTTCCAGACCGCCCTGCATGATCCCGAAGAGCGCATGTCCGGGCCGGTCGCCGAACGCCGCGCGCGACCGGTCGGCCCAGCGCATCGAAAGCCGCATCGAGTCGGCGATGCGGTCGCGGTCGGCGGGCAGCGCGGGGCATTCGTCGAAACACATCACGATGTCCGAGCCCAGCAGGCGCTGGATCTCCATCGAGCGCTCGGGCGTCAGTTCGTGCCGGGAGCCGTCGATATGGGATTTGAAGGTGACGCCCGTTTCCGTGAGCTTGCGCAATCCGGCCAGCGACATGACCTGGAACCCGCCCGAGTCGGTCAGGATCGGGCGGTGCCAGTTCATGAACCGGTGCAGCCCGCCGAGGCGGTCGATCCGTTCGGCGGTGGGGCGCAGCATCAGGTGATAGGTGTTGCCCAGCAGGATGTCGGCCCCGGTGGCGCGCACGCTTTCCGGCAGCATCGCCTTGACCGTCGCCGCCGTGCCCACCGGCATGAAGGCGGGCGTGCGAATATCGCCGCGCGGCGTGCGGATCACGCCGGTGCGGGCCTTGCCGTCCGTCGCTTTCAGGTCGAATGAGAAACGCTGGGTCATCTTGCCGCCCCGGATCGCTGAACCGGGCAGGCTTTGCCCGAAATGCCCGTGCGATGCAACCCGCACGTCCGCGCGGGCCGGACGCGCGCCTGCGGTCCCGGCCGCTCGGACGACGGATGCACGCCCGCCACAACCGCGCCGCCGCCGGCCCTGTCGGGGCCTGCGCACGCTTGTCACGCCCCCCGATCTCCCCCTACCAGTATTGAAAACCAGCGACTCAACCACCAAATGCATACGATAGTATACATAATCAGGGGACAGGCATGACCGAAGACCAGATCATCGGATTGATCACCGAGAACATCGTCTACGTTCTGGCGGCGATATTCGTCATCGTCATCATTCTGAAGGGCATCAAGATCGTGCCGCAATCCGAGAAATACGTGATCGAGCGGTTCGGACGCCTGCACTCGGTCCTCGGGCCGGGCATCAACTTCATCGTGCCGTTTCTGGATGTTGCCCGGCATCAGATCTCGATTCTGGAACGCCAGCTGCCCAATGCGACGCAGGACGCGATCACCAAGGACAACGTGCTGGTCCAGATCGACACGTCGGTGTTCTACCGCATTCTGGAGCCGGAAAAGACCGTCTATCGCATCCGCGATGTCGATGCCGCCATCGCCACGACCGTTGCCGGGATCGTGCGGGCGGAGATCGGCAAGATGGATCTGGACGAGGTGCAGTCCAACCGCGCGCAACTGATCGACCGCATACAGGAAAGCGTCGAGACGGCGGTGGACGACTGGGGCATCGAGGTGACGCGCGCCGAGATCCTGGACGTGAACCTGGATCAGGCGACGCGCGACGCGATGCTGCAGCAGCTCAACGCCGAGCGCGCCCGCCGCGCGCAGGTGACGGAGGCCGAAGGCCAGAAACGCGCCGTCGAGCTGCAGGCGGATGCCGAGCTTTACGCGGCGGAACAATCCGCCAAGGCGCGCCGGATCCAGGCCGAGGCCGAAGCCTATGCCACCGGCGTGGTCGCCAAGGCGATCCAGGACAACGGGATGGAAGCGGCGCAGTACCAGGTGGCGCTGAAACAGGTCGAGGCGCTGAACGCCCTGGGCAACGGCGCCGGCAAGCAGACCATCATCGTTCCGGCCAACGCGCTGGAAGCGTTCGGCGATGCGTTCAAGATGCTGAATGGAGGCAAGTCATGACCGAACCGCTCTGGTCGATCTGGTGGGTCTGGCTGGCCGGGGCGCTGATCCTGGCCATCGCCGAAGTGCTGCTGCCGGGCTTCGTCTTTCTCGGCTTCGCCATCGGCGCGGCCATCACCGGGCTTCTGCTGATGGTCCCCGGCCTGTCGATTTCGCTGCCGGTCCTGCTGCTGATCTTCGCGGTGCTGTCGCTGATCACCTGGCTGGTGCTGCGCCGGGTCTTTGCCCTGCCCAAGGGCCAGGTGAAGCGGTTCAAGGATGACATCAACGGATAGCGCGGCGGATGTCTTTCGGGTCGGCCAACACTGTGCAGTTGAACACCGGGAAGTTCAGCTTTTTTCCTGATCTTCGGCGTCGTCCTCACTGTTGTCCGATTTCGCCGTCGCCCAGCTCCAGATGCCCCGGGCGATAAGAGAGAACGCCAGGCAGATCACCAGCAGCAATCCGACCCCGGCATTGGTGTCGGGCGCGGCGTAGGTGACGAGTGCTATGCCGACCAGAAGCCCGAACGCACCCCAGGCCCCGTAGGAGAACCAGCCCATCGCGTCAGTCCTTTCCGAGGAAGGACAGGATCTCGTTGCCCCAGCGATCCGCCCAGTTGCCGATGGTGTCCGACAGCGAGTCCTCTTTCCAGCCGTCGATCCAGAGATCCTGCTTGGCCTCGATTTCGTCGCGCCAGGCCTCGAACTTCTCGCGCGCCTGGATCGCGGTTTCCACGTCCGACAGATCCATCCGCAGGATCAGCGCGTCATCGGCGCCTTTCTGATGCGTCGGGCTCCAGGCCAGAACGAACGGGCCGCGGCGGCCCTGCAGGGTTTCGATGTCGTCCGCCTCGAGGGCTGCCCGCGCGTCCTCGAGCGCGGACAGCGAGGTGGCCAGCCCGTAGGCATCCACCGCTTTTTCACAAGCCTCCGCGCCGGTCGCGCTCATGGCCTCCTGCGCCACGTAATCCTGGCTGACCGGCCAGACGGTGACCAGTTGCTGATCCAGCGGCACCTCGACCTCGGAATAGGCGAGGATCGCCGCGACATAGCCCTGACAGATGCGCACGAAGCGGTCGCGATCCTGCGGCAGCGGCCGCGACTTGAAGGCGACGATGGCGTAGGCCGCGAAATGTTCGGGCGGGAACATGCCCGGTCCGGCAAAGATGCGGGTCGCGCGCCCTGCGCCCGCGGCGGGATCTGCGGGCGCAACCGCGACATCCGGCGCCGGTGTCGGAGCTGGCGTGGCCGGCGCGGTCGGCGCGATGCTGAGGCCCCTGCTCGTGTCCGGGACAATCACGTAGCCGCTGCCGGTGTTTCCATGGGTGCTCCAGCCGCTGCCAGCCGAATAGCCGCCCGACCAGCCGGTACCGCCGCCCGCCTCTTCTTCCTCTTCCTCGTCGCGCGGCAAGGCGCCCTCGGACTGCGCGAGGCTGGTGGAGATCAGAGCCGCCGAGGCCAGAACGCCCAAGGCCGCCGATATGTACAACTGGCGCATGATTCAAATCCTCAAAAACAATGAGGTAATCCTATCATAACAGCATTCTTTTTCCAGTTCTCCCTCTGGTTTAGCGTCGGGTCCGATTCTTTTGGCGCTGAGCCCTGACCGCAACCTTTGAGCATCAGTGTCGGGAACTCCGTCCGACCGACCGCAAGTCCCGGCGGCGCGCGCTGCGGGAACCCGCGCCCGCCTCTGGACGCTGCGCGCGGATTTCCCTATATAATCGCTCAGGTAACAGATCCGAGGTTCTGATGACCCATGCGACCGAACCGCTCGAAGGTGCGCCCCTGATCGCGCCTTCCACCGTCGATCACCCGCTGTACGAGGCGGTGGTCGAGGCGTGCCGAACGGTTTACGATCCGGAAATTCCGGTGAATATCTATGAACTTGGCCTGATCTACACGATCGAGATCAGCGACGAGAACGATGTCAAGGTGATCATGACCCTGACCGCGCCGGGATGCCCGGTGGCCGGCGAGATGCCGGGATGGGTGGTGGACGCGATCACGCCGCTGCCCGGGGTCAAGAGCGTCGATGTGGAAATGACCTGGGATCCGCCCTGGGGCATGGAGATGATGTCGGACGAAGCGCGGCTGGAACTCGGTTTCATGTAACCAGGCGCGCACGGATCGCGAAATTTCACAAAGGCGTAACCGCAGTGTTACGCTTTTGTTTTCTTGCCTTTACAAACCATCGCCACGATCCGCGCGACAGAAATCTCCTGTCCACGGGCCATACGCAATACCAAGCCTTCCCCCGGTCTCTGGCCCGAATTCAAGGGCCGCCTTGCCCGAGGCGGTCCTTTTCTTGCGCGTCGAACCCGGGGGATTCGCCGCGGAATGCCGGAGATGCGCCGCGCTTCGCGTTCACCGGCCGAAGTCCAGCCGGACGGCGTGGCTTTCATCGCTTTTACAGCAACAATTTTAGGCGTTTCGGCCTGACTGTTCATGTATTCAGGACGATCCCGCAGATTGCGGCAAAATTGTGGCATTTTGGTCTGGCGGTTTCCGGGCAAGCTCCGCTAGGGTTGAAACAGACGACCACGAGGGGGCTGTGGATGGTCAGGGATCGGTATTGCATGGCCGGTTTGCCGCAAAGATTCGGCAGCGAGCGTATTGGCCCGGCGGGGGGTGCGCACCGCACCCGCCTCGGCACACAGGATCGGCTGTGCGGAGTGGCGCAATGACCTTGCAGGTGACGCTCTATGCCGTTGTTTTTGCCGCAACCTTCGGGATCTACCTGCTTGCGGTTCGCTGGGTGGCGCGCGCCGGTTCGCGGTTTCTTGCGAGGCATCCGCAGATCAAACCCGCGCTTTTGACCGTGATCCATCGCGGCGCGGACTATACCGGCGCGACACTGGCGGTGCTGACCCAGGTTGCCTACTGGCCGGTCCTTGTCGTCATGACCATGTTGTTCGCCATTCTGTTCCTGCCCGGCTTCCTGTATTTCTGACCGATGCGGCCGGTCGGCGGCGCGACTGCCGCGCGACCCGGACGCGCCGATTGCACCCGGTCCCTTGAGCCTTTCGGTGCGCGGACCTAGATTAGGGGCAACGCGCGAACGACGGAGACACCCATGTTCGGAATTCCCGGCAAACAGGCCGTGACCATGACGCCCAAGGCCGCCGCCCAGATCACCCACCTGATGGAAAAGGGCGGTCATGCCGGTCTGCGCATCGGCGTGAAGAAGGGCGGATGCGCGGGCATGGAATACACCATGGAATATGTGGACGCGGCCGATCCGCATGACGAGGTGGTCGAACAGGACGGCGCCCGGGTGATGATCGCACCGATGGCCCAGATGTTCCTGTTCGGAACCGAGATCGACTACGAGGTGTCGCTGCTCGAATCGGGGTTCAAGTTCAGAAATCCCAACGTGGTCGATGCCTGCGGCTGCGGCGAGTCGATCAAGTTCGACGAGAACATCTCGGCCCAGAACTGACCGCGCCCAAACGCCCCTGCCCGTGACCCGGAACCGGCCCGCCCGGGCAATTGTCTCGCCGGCGCGCCGGTGGTATCCGGGAGGCAACGAGACAAGTTTCGGGACGGGGGAGAGGCGGATGCGGCGCAAGCTTGCGGCAGGCAACTGGAAGATGAATGGCACCGGCGCGGCCCTGGCCGAGCTGGCGGCGCTGGCGCAGGCGCATCCCGAGCCCGGCCTCGACATCCTGATCTGCCCGCCCGCGACCCTGCTTCACCGCGCCGCTCAGACTGTCTCCGGCGCGGCGGTCGCCATCGGCGGTCAGGATTGCCATGCCGCCGCCTCGGGCGCCCATACCGGCGACATCAGCGCCGAGATGCTGCGCGATGCCGGTGCGACCGCCGTGATCGTCGGGCATTCCGAACGGCGCGAGGACCACGACGAACGCAACGAGGACGTGCGGGCCAAGGCCCGCGCGGCAATGGATGCCGGGTTGACCGCCGTGATCTGCGTCGGCGAAAGCCTTGCGCAGCGCGAGGCCGCGAACACGCTCGACATCATCGCCGGCCAGTTGTCGGGCTCCATCCCCGACCAGTCCACCGGCGAAAACCTTGTGGTCGCCTATGAGCCGATCTGGGCGATCGGGACGGGCAAGGTGCCCACGCTGGAACAGATCGGCGAGGTGCACGATTTCATCCGCGCGCGCCTGGAACGTCGCTTTGGCGCCGGTGTGGGCCGGTCCGTTCGGTTGCTCTATGGCGGATCCGTCAAGCCGGGCAATGCGGCCGGGATATTTGGCGTCCCGAATGTGGACGGGGCGTTGGTGGGCGGTGCGAGTCTGAAGGCGGCGGATTTCTCGCCCATCGTCACGGCGCTGGAAAACGCCTGACCGGGTTTCACGCGGCACGGCGGGGCCGTGCTATTCCGCGATGTCCTCGGCCCACAGTTCGGGCTTTTCCGCGATGAACCGCCGCATCAGCGCGACGCAATCCGGGTCATCGGCCACCACGACCTCGACGCCACGGCTGCGCAGGAAATCCTCGTTGCCGCCGAAATTCACCGCATCTCCGATCACCACGCGGGGGATGCCGAACTGAACGATGGTGCCGGCGCACATCATGCAGGGCGACAGCGAGGTATACAGGACCGTGTCGCGATAGGTGCGCTGACGGCCGGCCTTGCGCAGGGCGTCCATCTCGCCGTGCGCGATCGGGTCGCCTTTCTGCACCCGCTGGTTGCGGCCTTGTGACACCGCCTGCCCGTTTCGCGCCAAAACCGATCCGATGGGACATCCGCCTTCGTCGAAGCCCGCCTTCGCCTCTTCAAAGGCGATCCGCAGCAGGCGCTGGTCGGTTTCGGTCAGCATGGTGCTCTGAATCCTTTCGCGGTCGGTTCGAAACGGGGCTTGTCCCCTTGCCCCGAGCCTGCCCGACCGCGCTGGGCCGGTCAATCGCCGCGTGACCGTTTGAGGCCGCCGCTCAGGCAAGTTTCATCGCCACCAGCCCGACGACGATGAGCGATGCGGCGAAGATCCGCGTGGGTGTCAGGGCCTCGCCCAGAAACGCGACGCCGACCAGAAACGCGCCGACCGCACCGATTCCGGTCCAGATCACATAGGCCGTGCCCAGCGGCAGGCTGCGCATGGCCAGCGCCAGCAGCCCGAACGAGCCGATCATGGTCACGATCATGACAAGGGTCGGCATCCAGCGCGTGAAACCGTGCGACTGTTTCATCGCGACCGCCCAGACGATTTCGAGTAAACCGGCAAAGAGAAGATAGATCCAAGCCATCGGAACCCCCGTGATCGGGTCGTCCCGAATTGCTGCCCATGATGGGAGAGGCCGTCCTCTGCCCTCAAGATAAGCGCCGGTATTCGCATTGCAAGAACGCAACACGCCAGGCGGGCATGGCCGCCTGGCGTTCGGTCGGTTCCGAGCCGGTTCAGTTGGTTATGATCTCGGGCCCCATGAAGGTGTTGGGCAGCACCGTCGACAGCCACGGGATGTAGGTGATCATGATCAGGAACACGAACAGCACCGCCAGGAAGGGCAGCGCCGCGCGCACGACGCTCATCATCGGCATGCCCGCCACGCCCGAAGTCACGAACAGGTTCAGACCGACCGGCGGCGTGATCATCCCGATTTCCATGTTGACCACCATGATGATGCCCAGATGGATCGGGTCGATGCCCAATTCGATGGCGATCGGGAACACCAGCGGCGCCACGATCACCAGCAGGCCCGACGGTTCCATGAACTGGCCGCCGATCAGCAGGATCACGTTGACCACGATCAGGAAGGTGATCGGCCCGAGGCCCGCCGACAGCATGGCCGAGGCGATGTGCTGCGGCACCTGCTCGTCGGTCAGAACGTGCTTGAGGATCAGCGCGTTGGCGATGACGAACAGCAGCGTCACGGTCAGCTTGCCGGCCTCGAACAGCGTATGCCTGGTGTCGGGGTGGAAGAAGGCGGTGATCAGCGCATGGGGTTTCTTCAGCAACGACTGGTTCCTGGCGTCGCCCTTCGTGCGCAGCGGCCCCATGTCCTTGTAGACGAAGCTGGCGATCAGGAAGGCGTAGACGGCTGCGACGGCCGCGGCCTCGGTCGGGGTGAAGATGCCGCCATAGATGCCGCCCAGGATGATGACGATCAGGAACAGGCCCCAGGCCGCCTCGCGGGCGGACTCGAAGATCTCGCCCCATCCCAGCCAGTCGCCCTTGGGCAGGTTCTTGACCTTGGCCATGACATAGATCGTGACCATCAGCATCAGCCCGGCCATCAGGCCGGGAATGACGCCGGCAAGGAACATCCGGCCCACGGACACCTCGACCGCGGCGGCATAGACCACCATCACGATGGAGGGCGGGATCAGGATGCCCAGCGTCCCGGCGTTGCAGATGACACCGGCGGCGAATTCCTTGGAATAGCCGACCTGGCGCATCCCGGCGATGACGATGGAGCCGATGGCGACCACGGTTGCCGGCGACGATCCGGACAGCGCGGCGAACAGCATGCAGGCAAAGACGCCCGCAATCGCCAGCCCGCCCGGCAGATGGCCGACGCAGGCGATGGAGAACCGGATGATCCGCCGCGCCACCCCGCCGGTCGTCATGAAGGACGATGCGAGAATGAAGAACGGGATCGCCAGCAGCGTGAAGTGGCCTTCGAAGGCTTCGAACAGGGTGCCGGCGACCGAAGCCAGCGAACTGTCGGAGTAGATCAGCAGGAACACCGTCGAGCTGAGGCCGAGAGACACCGCAATCGGCACGCCGATCATCAGAAGGCCGATGACCATCGCGAAGAGGAGAACGACATCCATCAGTCATGCTCCCCCTTTTGTTCGCGGACTTCCTTGATTTCGTCCTCGACTTCATGGCTGGCCACCAGACGGTCGGTCTCGCCGCGCCAGATCTGCACGCCGACCTGCGCAAAGCGGATCACCAGAAGCAGCATGGACACCGGCAGAACCAGATAGGGCACGACCTTGGGCAGTTTTTCGTAAGCCTCGCCATAGTTGATGAGACCTTCGAGAAAGCGCAGCGGCGCGACCATCGGAATGTCGTCGACCTCATAGAAGCTCTGGCTGCGGGCAGAGGTATCGAAACCGGTCGGGAACCAGCGGCCCGAGGTCGGCGGCAGATCGGCGAAGACCGCCCAGTAGTCATAGGCGCCCTTCAGCATCAGCAAAGAGAAGATCAGGCAGAACCCGACCGAGATCAGCGCCATGACGCGGCGCGGCCTTGGAGCCAGCATGTTCAGGATCGCGTCCACGCCCAGGTGGGCATGCTTCTTGACCGCATAGGAGGCGCCCAGCAGCACCAGCCAGCCGAAGGTGAACACCGTCAGTTCCAGCGCCCAGAGGATGTTGGAATTGAACACGAACCGCGCGATCACGTTGGCGAAGGTCACCGCGGTCATCAGGCCGAGCAGCACCGCGATCAGGGTTTCCTCGATATGATCGATCAACCCTGTCGGAGCGGATTTCGCACCAGACATTTCATCGTCCCCGCATTTTTCGTTGAGAAGGTGGCGGCGGGCCCTGTTTCGGCCCGCCGGACGGCGACCGACCCTGGCGCGCTGCGCATGGGGTCGGCGCCCTGGTCGGTGGGATCAGAACCCGGCGTTGATCGCCTGGGCGGCGTCGATCTTGTCCTGCCCGACATCACCGGCGAACTTGTCCCAGACCGGTTTCATCGCATCGACCCAGGCCTGACGCTGTTCCGGCGTCAGTTCGCGTATCTCGCCGCCGGCATCGATGATCGCCTGCCGCGCGGCCTGGTTGACCGCGGAGGATTCCTTGTTCCGCTCCTCGGTCACTTCGGCGAGGATGGTCAGGAACTGTTCGCGCACTTCCGGATCGAGGCTGTCGAGCCAGTCCACCGAGGTCACGACGAGATAGTCGATGATGCCGTGGTTGGTTTCGGTGATGCCGTCCTGCACCTCAAAGAACTTCTTGCCGTAGATGTTCGACCAGGTGTTCTCCTGACCGTCCACCACACCCTGCTGCAGCGCGCCGTAGACTTCAGAGAAGGCCATTTTCTGCGGGCTGCCGCCGATGGCTTCCATCTGGGCCACCAGCACGTCCGAGCTCTGCACCCGGAACTTGAGACCTTCGGCATCCGAGGGTTCGATCAGCGGCTTGCTGGCCGACATCTGCTTCATGCCGTTGTGCCAGAACGCCAGTCCCTGCAGGCCGCGGCGCTGCATGCTGTCCTTCATGGCCTGGCCCTGTTCGGACGCCTGGAACGCATCCACGGCCTCGATGTTCTTGAACATGAAGGGCAGATCGAACAGGCGGAACTGCTTGGTGAATTTCTCGAACTTCGACAGCGACGGAGCGGCCAGCTGCACGTCGCCCTGCAACATCGCCTCGAGAACCTTGTCGTCGTTGTAGAGCGTGGAGTTCGGATAGACCTCCATGCACATCACGCCGTTCATCTCTTCGTTCACCCGCTTTTCCAGAAGCGAGGCCGCAATCCCCTTGGGGTGCTTGTCTGTGTTGGTCACATGCGCGAACTTGACGACGATTTCGCCATCGTCGCAGGCGGCGAAACCGGCGGTTGCGGTGACGGACAGGGCCAGCGCGGTTGCGGCGGTTGTCAGGAATTTCATCGTTTTCATCCTCCCGAAATTCTCAGATCACAGTGCTGCACGCCCGGATGGCGTCGCATCGAGGGCAGTGAAGCGAATCGCGGTCATTGGCTCAACGATTCGTGATCGAATCCCGAAAACCAAACTTTTTGCTTGTTTTTAAATGCTTTAGGTTCCGATCTGCGCGACTGGCATCGTCTGGACCGGATCGCCTGTGCGAAATCCCGCACGGCATGCACCCGGATTGTGCGGAATCCCGCACAGATGCGAATCATGCGCGACTCACCCGGTCGCGTCCTGGTCCGCGGAATTCGGTTCGTGGCGCAGGATGCCTTGAGGCGGACGGGCACTCTGCCCGCTAGCCCCGGTAATCTTCCGGCCGCAGCCCGTATCGCGCCAGCTTGTCATAGAATGTCTTGCGCGGGAGTTTGAGCGCCCGCGCCGCATCGGCCGCCTTGCCCTTGTGGCGGGACAGGGCCGCGGCCAACAGGCTGCGTTCGACCTGAGCCATCCGTTCGGCCAGACCGAGTTCGGAGCCTTTCACCCCGTCCTCCTGCATCCCCAGCACGAAACGCATCGCAGCCGACATCAGCGCCCGCGCGTTGCCGGGCCAGTCCTGCGCCATCAGCTCGGCCAGCTGGCTCTGGCTCAGCTCGGGCTCGGGCAGCCCGGCCTGCTCGGCGGCCTGCGCGACGTAGTGGCGAAAAATCACCGGTATGTCTTCGGGGCGTTCGGCCAGCGACGGGATGCGCACCCGCATCACGTCCAGCCGATAGTAGAGATCGGCATGGAACCGTCCCTGCGCGACCAGTCCCGCCAGATCCACGGTGGTCCCGGCCAGAATGCGCAGGCCGGCGCCCTGTTCCAGACGTTCGAGCACCGCGTATTGCGTTGCCTCGGGCATGGCCGAAACCTCGTCGAGATAGATCGACCCGCCTGCGGCATCGACGCATAGCCGCTGGAATTCGGCCACGTCCAGGCCGGAGGCCGGCCGCTTCACGAACGGACCCTGCGCCGATCTGGACATCAGGTGGATTACCTCGGCGACTTTCGAGATGCCGCTGCCCGGCGGCCCAGTCACCAGCACCTCGGCGCCTGTCGGTGCGACGCTGCGGACCTTTTCCCGCAAGACCTCGGCCTGCGCCGAAATCCCGAACAGCATCCGCGCCGCCGGATCGCCGCTTTCCAGTTGCCGCTTGAGTTCGCGGTTCTCCAGCACTTCCGATCGGGTCTTGCAGGCGCGTTCCAGTACGCTGAGCAGATCGGCGGGAGCGCAGGGTTTTTCGAGGAAGCCGAAGGCGCCCTGCCCCATCGCCTGCACCGCCATGGGAATGTCGCCCTCGCCCGTCAGCAGGATGACCGGCAACTCCGGATCGACCTCTTGCGCATAGCCGAGCAGGTGAAACCCGTCGCGACCGGGCATCCGGATGTCCGACAGGATCACGCCGGGAAAATCGCGTCGGATGTGGTCCTTGGCCGCCACGAAGGAACTGGCCGTGAGCGGTTCGTAGTCGGCCAGTTCCAGGGTCTGCCCCAGGGCTT
Organism: Ruegeria sp. BHSB196; assembly: GCF_059613135.1. NCBI lineage: Bacteria > Pseudomonadati > Pseudomonadota > Alphaproteobacteria > Rhodobacterales > Roseobacteraceae > Ruegeria > Ruegeria sp. BHSB196. The sequence goes on along the minus strand of NZ_JBXWRY010000001.1, from coordinate 172,262 downwards.
CGCGCACCGCGGCGTCGTCATCCACCAAAAGCACCCTGCGGATCATGCCGCGCGCTCCTTGCGTTCATGGTCCAGAACGACGGTGAACTCGGCGCCGTCCGGCGTGTTCGCGCCCCGGATCTCACCGCCGAAACTCTGCACCAGACCGTAGGAGATCGACAGGCCCAGCCCCATCCCTTCGGAACTGCCGACCGCCTTGGTGGTGTAGAAGGGTTCGAAGATCTTCTCGGGGTCCGCGATGCCCGGACCGGAATCGCGCACGGTGACGGTGATCCGGTCCCCGACATCCAAAGCCACCGAGATGCGCTTGTCGGATTGCCCCGACATGGCGTCCGCGGCGTTGTTGATGAGGTTGACGAAGACCTGAACCAGCCGCACTTCGCCGCCCCAGGCAAAGACCGGCCGTTCGGGCGGTGTCCATTGCAGCGACACGCCTTCGGCGCGCAAGCGGGCCTCGGTCAGTTCGACGGCGGTGTTGACCACCTGCGCCAGATCGACCCGGCCCGTGGGTTCGCTTTCATTGCGGGCAAAGGCGCGCAGGTTCTTGATGATCCGGGCCATGCGCCCCGCCAGTTCGGAGATGCGGCCCAGGTTGTCGCTGGCTTTCGCCCCCTCGCCCCGGTCCAGAAAGGCGGCGCCGTTCTCGGCGAATTGCCGGATGGCCATCAGCGGCTGGTTGAGTTCGTGACTGATCCCGGCCGACATCTGCCCCAGCGCGCTGAGCTTGCCGGCCTGCACCAGATCGGCCTGCGCGCGTTTGAGGGCGGCCTCGGCCTCCTGGCGTTCGACCACCTCGCGGCGCAGCGCGGCATTGGCCGCCGTCAGCGCCCGCGTGCGCTGGGCGACGCGGCTTTCGAGAACCGCATTGGCATCGGCCAGGGCGCGGCGGCGCTCGGTCGCGAGATAGAGCATCGCCCCGAAGGCGAGGCAGATGGCGGCAACGGCCGCGGCCTGCAGCGCCGCAAGGCGGCGGGCCGGCGCGGCATCCATAAGGACTTCACCCGTCATGCCGATCGCCGGCAGGTCGCGTACCAGATGCAGGGCGTGGCGCGGCAGATACGGCCCCCAGCCCAGGCGCCAGATCTCGTGCCCGGCCACGCGCGTCGCGGCAAATTCGGGCGCTGCGCCAGAGGGCGGCGCGAGACCCGGCTGACCGTCGGGCCGGCGCCAGAACAGCAGCTCGGATCGGTTCGAGATCAAGACCCGCCCCTGGCGGTCGGTGAAGAACACCGCCTCGGGGCTGCCGCGCCAGGTTTGTTCGATGTCCTCGACATCGGCAATCACCATCAGAGCGCCGCGAACCGCGCCGTCAGGGTCGAAGGCGGGGGCGGCATAGGCATGGATGCGCCGGCCGTCGGGCGGCAGGATCCCGTGCCGGCTGCCCAGCGCGCCGTGCATCGCGCGCTCGAAGGCCGGGTCGCCGGCGATGCGGTCTCCGAGGATGCCCTGCGCGGCCGCCAGTACGCGGCCCTCGGTATCGGCATAGAGCACATCCATCGCCGCCGTCTTGTCGGCGATCTCCAAAAGCAGCGCCCGCGCCGCTTGCCGGCGCTGCGGTCCGGCCAGTTCCCGCAGGTCGGGGTGTTCGGCCATGAGCACCGCCAGTTCCTGATAGACCTGCAACTGTGTCCCGAGCCGGTCGGCGGCGAGTTCGAGATCGGCCTCGGCCCGCAGGCTCAGCTGCGTCAGCGCCTGACGGTAGGCATAGGACCAGACCCCGGCAGACAGCAGCCCGACGGCAAGCAGAAACCCGAGAATGACCAACGCGCGTCGCATGGTATAGGGTCTTGCATTCACGGGGGCGCATGGCAAGGGTGCTCGGATGAGAACCGTGCATCAGGATCCCACCGATCCTGCCTTCGTCCAGAACCCCTATGCCTTCTATGACTCGGCCCGCCGGAACGGCCCACTGGTCCACTGGGCCGACTATGGGCTGCCCGCCGCCCTGTCGCACGACCTGGTGCACGCGATCCTGCGCGACCGGCGGTTCGGGCGGGAAGTGCCACGGGAACGGGCGACCGAAGGCCCGGCCCATCTCGCGCCCTGGCTTGCGGTCGAGGCACATTCGCTGCTTGAAGCCGAGCCGCCGCGCCATACCCGCCTGCGCGCCCTGGTCCTGCGCGCCTTCACGTCGCGCGCCGTGACCGCGCTCGGGCCGGATATCGCAACCCTGTGCCACAGCCTGATCGATGCCTTTCCCGAAACGCCTTTCGATCTGATCGATGCCTATTGCACGCAGGTGCCGGTGATCACGATCTGCCGGCTGCTGGGGGTGCCCGAGGCGATGGCGCCGCAGTTGCTGACATGGTCGCACGCCATGGTCGCCATGTATCAGGCCGGGCGGACGCGTGATACCGAGGACGCCGCCGCGGACGCGGCGCGGGCGTTCAGCGCCTTTCTGCGCGCCTATGTGGATCAACGCCGCTCGGCGCCGCGCGACGACCTGATCACCCGGCTCATTGTGGCCGAGGAGGAAGGGGCGCGGTTGTCCACGGACGAATTGATCGCCACCTGCATTCTGCTGCTCAACGCGGGTCACGAGGCGACGGTTCACGCAATCGGCAATGGCATCAAGGCCCTGCTTGAAACCGGAACCGGCCCTGCCGCGCTGGCCCCCGAGGCTCTCGAACGGACCGTCGAGGAAATCCTGCGGTTCGATCCGCCGCTGCACATGTTCAGGCGATATGCCTATGAGGAGGTCGAAGTATTCGGACACCGGTTTCGCCGCGGCGATGAGGTCGCGTTGCTGCTGGGCGCGGCGAACCGCGACCCGGAGCACTGGGAACGGCCCGAGAGGTTCGATCCGGCGCGCGAAATCCGGACCAATGCGAGCTTTGGCGGCGGGCTGCATTTCTGCGTCGGCGCACCGCTTGCGCGGCTGGAACTGCAGATCGCCCTGCCGATCCTGTTCGAACGCTGCCCGGACCTGCGCCTGGCCGCGCCGCCGGTCTATTCCGACAGCTATCACTTTCGCGGTTTGCGCGCGCTTCGCGTCCTGCGCTGAGGATCGGCCTCGTCAGCTCCGGCGGCGGTGCGTCACCCGGCGACCTGATCGAGCGGCAACATCGTGGTCGATTTGATTTCTTCCATCGAAAGCAGCGCGGTCACGTTGTAGACCCGCACCTCGGAGATCAGCGCCTGATAGAAGGCATCATAGGCGCGCGCGTTCTTGACCCGCACCTTCAGGATGTAGTCGATGTCGCCCGCCAACCGGTGTGCCTCCTGCACTTCGGGGCGGTCGCGCAAGGCCTGCAGGAACTTCTTCTGCCATTCCGCCTCGTGCTCGGACGTGCGGATGAGGACAAAGAAAGTCGCCTCGAATCCCAGCGCCTCGGCGTCCAGCAGAACCGTCTGCTGGCCGATCACCCCCGCGCTCTTGAGTTTGCGGATGCGATTCCAGACCGGTGTCTTGGAACTGCCTACGCGCGACGCGATTTCGTCCAGCGACTGGCTGGCATCGCGTTGCAGCTCGACCAGAATTTTCCGATCCGTTTCGTCTATCCGCACCGACATTCCTGATTTTCCCTCGTTTCGAAACTCGCGTCTCGCATCTGGTCCATTTTGGAACAAGCGTCCTTATTTGCGCGCCGATATGGCGGTTGGACGGGAATATTTCCTATATTGGAGGTCGAGTCAAACCGATCGCAGAGAACACGATGCAAGGACGCGCCACCATCAGATCCGAAGGCCACGTCGATTTCGTCGGCGCCGGCCCCGGCGATCCCGACCTGTTGACGCTCAAGGCCCTCCGCGCGCTGGAAGCGGCGGACGTGGTGCTGCACGACCGCCTGATCAGCGAGGAAATCCTCGCGCTGGCCGGCGGGTCCGCGCGTCTGATCGACGTGGGCAAGGCCGGATTCGGCCCGTCCTGGAAACAGGCCGACATCGATACGCTTCTGGTGGCGCAGGCGCGCACGGGGGCGCGGGTCGTTCGCCTGAAATCGGGCGATCCGACCGTATTCGGCCGGCTGGACGAGGAAATCGAAGCGGTCGAGGCCGCGGGCATCTCGTGGCGCATCGTTCCCGGCATCACCGCCGCCTCGGCCGCGGTGGCCGCGATCGGACAGAGTCTGACGCGGCGCGGGCGCAATTCATCGGTCCGGTTCCTTACGGGTCACGACATTCGGGGATTTGCGGATCACGACTGGGCCGCCCTGTCCCGGCCCGGAGAAGTCGCCGCCATCTACATGGGCAAGAAATCCGCCCGTTTCGTACAGGGCCGCCTGATCATGCACGGCGCGGACCGCGCGACACCGGTCACGCTGGTGGAAAACGCCACGCGACCCCGGCAGAGGATTCTGGCGACAACGCTCGGCGCCCTCCCCGCCGATCTGGCGGCGGCCGGAATGGACGGCCCGGTTCTGACATTTTTTGGCCTCGCGCCGCGCAACGCGATCGAGGCCCTGACCGAATTCAACAAGGAGCTCGCCTGATGGCCCGCGCATTCACCCCCAAAGTCGTCACCGCCAACGATCTGCTGGAAGGCGACGTGATCTACATGACCGCCGATGACCGCTGGTCGCGCCACCTGTCCGAAGCGGAACTGATCACAGACGAAGCCCATGCGCAGCTTCGCCTGCTCGAGGCCGAACGGCAGGTGGACAGGATCGTCGGCGCCTACCTTGCCGATGCCGTCGCCGGCGAAAACGGCCCAGAGCCCACCCATTTCCGGGAAGACTTCCGCCGGACTGGCCCGTCCAACTATGCCCACGGCAAACAGGAATCTTCCCCGCAGCCCCGGGCCTGACCTCAGGCCCCCCTTCTCTCCCCAACACCAGGCCCCGGGTCCGGGGCTGCAAAAAAGGACAGCCAGTCATGTATCGCTACTCCGAGTTCGACAAAGCCTTTCTGACCGAGCGCAACGCCCAGTTCCGCACCCAGGTCGAACGCCGCATCGACGGCTCGCTGACCGAGGACGAGTTCAAGCCGCTGCGGCTGATGAACGGGCTGTATCTGCAGCTGCACGCCTACATGCTGCGGGTCGCCATCCCCTATGGCACGCTGAACAGCGCCCAGATGCGGCAGCTGGCCCTGCTGGCCGAGAAATGGGACAAGGGATACGGCCATTTCACCACGCGCCAGAACATCCAGTACAACTGGCCCAAGCTGCGTGACGTGCCCGACATGCTGGACGCGCTGGCCGAGGTCGGCCTGCACGCGATCCAGACCAGCGGCAACACCATCCGCAACGTGACGGCCGACCATTTCGCGGGCGCCGCCGCGGATGAAATCGCCGATCCGCGCCCCTATGCCGAACTGCTGCGCCAGTGGTCCACCGACCACCCGGAATTCCAGTTCATGCCGCGCAAGTTCAAGATCGCGATCACCGGGTCCGAGAATGACCGCGCCGTGATCAAGGCCCATGACATCGGCCTGCAACTGGTCGAGCGCGACGGCGTTCTGGGCGCCCGCGTCCTGGTGGGCGGCGGTCTCGGCCGGACACCGATGATCGGCAAGGAGCTGTCCGAGTTCGTCGCGTTCGACGACCTGCTGGCCTATCTGGAAGCCACCGTTTCGGTCTGGAACCAGATCGGCCGGCGGGACAACAAGTACAAGGCCCGCATCAAGATCACCGTGCATGAACACGGCATCGACGCGATCCGCGCCAAGGTGAACGAGCGCTTCCTGCAGGTCCGTCCGCAGTTCAAGGGCGCCGACATGGCGCTGCTGGACGAGATCAAGGCGCATTTCGCCCCGCCCGCCTTCCGCGAAGGCTCGGTCGCGGCGTTCGAAAGCGCCTATTCGAACGACCCGGTGTTCCGGTCGTGGATCGACACCAACATCGCGCCGCACAAGCAGGCGGACCACGCGATCGTTACGATCTCGCTGAAAAAGCACGGCGCAACGCCGGGTGATGCGACCGCCGAGCAGATGCGCGTGATGGCCGACCTGGCCGAGCAATACGCCTATGACGAACTGCGCATCAGCCATGAGCAGAACGTGATCCTGCCGCATGTCCACAAATCGGACCTGCCCGCGATCCATGCCAAGCTGAAAGAGCATGGCCTGGCCACCGCGAATATCGGCCTGATCAGCGACATCATCGCCTGCCCCGGCATGGACTATTGCGCGCTGGCGACGGCCCGCTCGATCCCGGTGGCGCAGCAGATCGCGACCCGGTTCGAAGAACTGAAGCTGGAGCATGATATCGGCCACCTGAAGATCAAGATCTCGGGCTGCATCAACGCCTGCGGCCATCACCATGTGGGCCATATCGGCATCCTGGGGTTGGATCGCGCAGGCGTCGAGAACTACCAGATCACTCTGGGCGGCGACGGCACCGAAACCGCAAGCCTGGGCGAGCGGACCGGTCCGGGATTTGCCTATGACGAAATCGTGCCGGCCATCGAGCGTCTGATCGATGCCTATCTCGACCTGCGCGACGGACCCGAGGAAACCTTTCTGGCGACCTACCGGCGCCTGGGAATGGCACCCTTCAAGGCGGCCCTGTATCCCGAGGCGCGGGCCAATGCCGCTTGACGAGATTCAGACCGAACTCGGCAAGGAGCGTCACGCGCTGACCGAAAGGGTGGCGGCGCTCAACGCCCGCTTCCGCCATCACAGCGCGCATGACGTGATGCACGGCGCGCTGGAGGAGGCTGGCAAGATCGCGCTGGTGTCCAGTTTCGGCGCCGAATCCGTGGTGCTGCTGCACATGGCGGCGGTGATCGACAAGGCGACGCCGGTCCTCTTTGTCGATACCCAGATGCTGTTCACCGAAACGCTGATCTATCAGCAGGAGGTGAGCGAGCGGCTCGGGCTGCGCAATGTACGGATCGTCCGCGCCGAGCAGGAGGAACTGGACCGCGACGACCCCTATGGCGCGTTGCGCCTGCGCGACCCTGACGCCTGCTGCACGCTGCGCAAGACGATCCCCTTGCAGCGCGCCCTGGCGGGCTATGACGGCTGGATCACCGGGCGCAAGCGGTTCCAGTCGGGCACCCGTGCGGCGCTGGAGTTCTTCGAGGTCGAGGACGGCACCGGCCGGATCAAGGTGAACCCGCTGGCCCACTGGGCGCCCGAGGACGTGCGCGCCTACATGGAAGAAAACCGCCTGCCCCGCCATCCGTTGGTGGCCAAGGGCTATCCCTCGATCGGCTGTGCGCCCTGCACCTCGCCGGTGAAGGACGGCGAAGACCCCCGCGCCGGACGCTGGCGCGACCGGAACAAGGAAGAATGCGGCATCCATTTCGTCGATGGCAGGATGGTCCGCGATGGAGAAAGACAATGAACGTGATCGTGACTGACGAGGGGTTCGCCCCCGACGACTGGACCGACGGCTTCGTCACGCTGGACGACGCCGCGAATGATGTTGTGGCGCTGGACGTGACCTCGGACACGGACCCGGACGACCTGGCCGAACGGCTGAGCGGGGTCCGCATGGTGCGGGTGGATTTCCCGTCCTTCGCCGATGGCCGCGGGTTCACGATTGCCCGCACCCTGCGCCTCAAGGGCTATGCCGGCCGGCTGCGCGCCAGGGGGCATGTGCTGGCCGACCAGTATGCCATGGCGCGGCGCAGCGGGTTCGACGAGGTCGAGATCGACCAGGCACTGGCCGCGCGCCAGCCCGAGGACCAGTGGCTCGCCCGGGCCGACTGGCAGGCGCACGACTATCAGGCGCGGTTGCGCGGCTAGCGCCGGATACCGTTTGTATACAAACGAAAAGGGGAGACTTTCCCCTTTTCATGACGTATGTCAAAGAATATGGAAAGGCGCCGGTCTAGCAGACCGGTAGTGAAACGATGACAGAGATGAAATCCGTGACCGAAGCCGCTGCCGTCAAGGCCCCTGTCCTGCCCGATGCACAAACCGTTCTTGAGGTGAAGCACTGGACCGACCGGCTGTTCTCCTTCAAGGTGACGCGCCCGCAATCGCTGCGGTTCCGCTCGGGCGAGTTCGTGATGATCGGCCTGCTGGGCGACAACGGCAAACCGCTGTTGCGCGCCTATTCCATCGCGTCGCCGTCCTGGGACGACGAGCTGGAATTCTATTCGATCAAGGTGCAGGACGGTCCGTTGACCTCGAAACTTCAGCACATACAGCCCGGCGACCAGATCATCCTGCGGCCCAAGCCGGTCGGCACGCTGGTGCATGACGCGCTGTTGCCGGGCAAGCGGATCTGGTTCTTTGCCACCGGCACCGGCTTTGCGCCTTTCGCATCGCTGCTGCGCGAGCCGCAGACCTACGAGGATTACGACGAGGTCATCATCACCCATACCTGCCGCGAGGTGGCCGAGCTGGAATACGGCCGCCAGCTGATCGAGAGCATCCGCCAGGACGAGATACTGGCCGAGCTGATTGGCCAGGGCTTTGCCGACAAGATCCGCTATTACCCGACCACGACCCGCGAACAGAGCCCCAGGATGGGCCGGATCACCGAGTTGTTGAAAGACGGGACCGTGTTCGAGGATCTCGGGATCGAAGGCGGCATCAAACCGGAAACCGACCGCGCGATGGTCTGCGGGTCGCTGGCCTTCAACCACGACATCAAGGCGATCCTGGAAGGGTACGGCCTGCGCGAGGGGGCAAATTCCGAGCCCAAGGAATTCGTGGTGGAAAAGGCTTTCGTGGGCTGACGGTCCGGCGTGGCGCCGACGGGCCGGACGCGAACGCCCAAGTTTCGGCACTGTGCCGGAAATTTCCGCGGCGACCTGCGCGATCCCGCTTGAAACGGGTCGCGCGCCAGTCTAGATTCCCGTCCCGTATTCTGCAATCAACAAAGGAATGGACCCATAGCCCGCAGACCCCACAACGCGCCGCCGCAACGCGACACCGGCCCGCGCGTCAATGACAAGATTCGTGCCCCCGAAATCCGTCTGATCGGCCCCGATGGTGAAAATGTCGGGGTGGTCCATCCCGCAAAAGCCCTCCAAATGGCAGAAGATGCCGGTCTCGACCTGGTCGAGATCTCGCCCAATGCCAATCCACCGGTCTGCAAGATCATGGATTTCGGCAAGTACAAGTACGAACAGCAAAAACGCGAAAGCGAAGCCCGCAAGAAGCAAAAAGTCATCGAGGTGAAGGAAATCAAGTTCCGGCCGAACACCGACACCCACGACTATGACGTGAAAATGCGGAACGTCATGAAGTTCCTTGAAAACGGCGACAAGGTGAAGATCACCCTGCGGTTCCGGGGTCGCGAAATGGCACACCAGAATCTCGGGCGCGAATTGTTGGAGCGGGTGGCCGAAGACATCAAGGAAATCGGCAAGATCGAAAACATGCCGAAGATGGAAGGCCGTCAGATGATCATGATGATCGGCCCGTTGCCGCAGAAGTAACAAGCGCAACCATGGTTGGCGTTGGACCCTGTCAGAAGCACTTTGGCAGGGTCTTTTTCGATGGCGCCGTCGCTAGTGCGGCAGGGCGGCCGAGATGGATCGGGACAGTTTTTCGACCAGTTCGCCGATCTGGGCCTCCTCGATGATGAAGGGCGGCGCCAGCAGGATATGATCACCGTTCCGGCCATCCCGTGTACCGGACATCGGGTAGCAGATCAGACCTTCGGCCAGAGCCGCCGTCTTGATCCTGCCCGCGACCCCAAGCGACGGGTCGAAAGGCTGCCTGGTCTCGCGGTCGCGGACCAGTTCGATGCCGCGGAACAACCCCCGGCCGCGGATGTCGCCGACATTGGGATGCTGGCCGAACGCCGCCTCCAGAGCCGTGTGCAGCCTGTCGCCCATCGCGCCCGCGCGGGCAGGAAGGTCGCGCTCCGTGAGTTCCCGCACCACGGCCAGGGCCGCGGCGGTCGCGACCGGATGGCCGATGTAGGTGTGCCCGTGCTGGAAGAACCCGGATCCGGCACGGATCGCATCGTATATCGCGGCAGAACACAGCATGGCGCCGATCGGCTGATACCCCGCGCCCAACCCCTTGGCGATACACAGGATATCCGGGGCAACGCCGTCATGGTCGCAGGCAAACAGATGCCCCGTGCGTCCCATGCCGCACATCACCTCGTCCAGGATCAGCAGGACACCATGGGCGTCGCAGATCTCGCGCACCCGCCGGAAATAGCCCTCGACGGCCGGAACCGCGCCCAGCGTGGCCCCCACCACCGGCTCGGCCATGAAGGCCATGACCGTTTCCGGCCCGAGGCGCAGAATCTCGGCCTCCAGCTCGTTGGCAACCCGCTGCCCGTAATCAAAGCTGCTCTCGCCCTCGGGCTTTTCGGCGTATTCATAGCACGGGGCGATATGGCTCATCTCGATCAGAAGCGGCGCGAACTGCGCCCGCCGCCATGCGTTGCCCCCGGCCGACAGGGCCCCCAGCGTGTTGCCGTGATAGCTCTGCCGCCGCGCGATCACCCGGCGGCGCTCGGGCTGCCCGATCTCGAGGAAGTATTGCCGGGCCAGCTTGATCGCCGCCTCGGTCGCCTCGGAACCGCCCGACACGAAATAGACCCGGTCCAGATCGCCCGGTGCGTGGTCGATCAGCACATCCGCCAGCGCCTCGGCCGGTTCCGAGGTCATGAACCCGGTATGTGCAAAGGCGATCCGTTCCACCTGTTGCTGCACGGCCCGGATCACCGCCGGATCGGAATGGCCCAGGCAGGAGACCGCCGCATCGCCGCAGTCGAGATAACGCTTGCCTTCGGCGTCGATCAGGTAGCAGCCATCGCCCCCCGCCGCGACCGGCAGGTTCGATTTCGTGTGGCGCGGAAAGACGTGGCTCATGCCGGATTCCTTTCAAGGGCTGCGATCAGGGCTGCGACCGAGGCTGCATTGTCGGCCCAGGCGTTGCCCTCAGCATCGGTCAGACTGTTCTCGAAACCAACCCGCAGAGCGCCGCCGAGCCGCGCCGCCGCCAGCAGACAGGCATGCTCGGCCGGTCCGAAAGCACAGACCATCCACGGAGCTTGCACCGGCAGGAAGCGGTCGAGATCACTCGGATGCGACATCGGGCCATCCGAATACCGGCCGAGAACGAACAGCCGGTCCTCCTGTCCCGGCCGCACGACCCCCTGCGCCTGCCATCGGGCAAGCAGGGCCGCGTCGGCGGCATCGTACAGGATGTGCTGAACGCGCGTCCCCTGATCGGCGCATGTTCCATAGACCTGCGCCGCGCTTTCCGGTGCGCGCGCGATTTCCCGGACGGAGATCGACGCCCATCGCGGCCGGACCCGTTCGAGACAGTCCAACTGTGCGCCCACGTCATAGCGGCCCGCGGCCTCGGTGGTGATCTGGATGTCCATCTCGGGCACCACCTCGGCCAGGGCGGTCAGTGCCTCCCGATACTGGCCGGCATCCAGGCTGTGACGACCCGCCCGGTCCCGGATGTGCAGATGCAGCCCCTGCGCGCCGGCCAGAAAACACGATCGGGCCGCGCGCAAAGTGTCCTCCAACCGAACCGGCACGGCCGGATGATCCCCCGGCCCGCGCCTCGCCCCGTTCGGTGCGACCAGGACATAAGGGATCACCGGCCGGACCGATCCCTTCCTGGCGATAACGCGCGCCTCGTTTCGCATGGCAACTCCCGACATGACATGTTCCGATCTAATCCCATGCGCGCACATGTTTTCAATTCCCAGAATCAAGAACATGTGTTCTTGTCCACGCATGTCAGATCACTCCCATATCCAACTGGTGGCCCGGCTCAGATCCGCCATCGACCGGCTGCCGCCGCAGCTCCAGGCTGCAGCCAAATACATCATCGATCATCCCGGCGATTTCGGGATCGATCCGATCCGGGTGACGGCGAACAAGATCGGGGTCAGTTCCAATTCGCTCGTCCGGCTGGCGGACCGCATGGGCTATGACGGGTTCGAAGCCTTCCGCGCGCCGTTCCGCTCCGCCCTGGTCACGGAAAGCGAGGAGCGTCTGGGGACGGATTGGCTGGACCGCATGTCCGGCGGCGATGCCTTTGCCCGGGCCCAGGCCGCGCTGGCGCGCAACGAGATCAACATCGTCACCCGCTCGCTGCGGCTGCTCGATCCGGACAAGGTCCGCACCGCCGTCGCCGACATCACGACATCACGCCGCTGCTTCGTCACCGCCACGCGGGTCAGCTATGCGCTGGCCTACTATTTCCACTATGTGGGCCGCATGGCCCTGCCCGGCCTGCAATTGGTGCCGCGCCACATGGGATCGGCGGTGGACGATCTGGTGGACGCGGATCAAAACGACTGTCTGCTGGCGATCACGGTGGCGCCCTATTCCGCCGAAACGATCAAGACGCTGCGGTTTGCCAGGGGGCGCGGCGCCCGGATCGTGCTGGTGTCCGACAGCGACGTCATCGCGCCCAGGATCGACCCGGACGTGGTGCTGCCGGTCAGCACCCAGTCGCAGCACCATTTCGGATGCTTCGCCGGGGCGATGGTGGTTCTGGAATGTCTGCTCGGCCACCTCGTCACCGCCGGCGGCGACGCCGCGCGCCTGCGGATCGCGGAATACAAGGCGATGCGCGAGGATACCGGCGCCTATTGGCAGGCGCCGAAACCGCCCCGTATCCGGCGACCCTGACACCGCCCGCCCCGCGCGGCAGGGGCGGGAAAGCCGTGCCGCGTCAGCTGGCCGCCGCCACGGCGCGCTTGGTGAGAACCGATACGAGATGCGCGCGGTATTCCTTGGTTCCGTGCAGATCCGCGATCATGTTCATCGGATTGATGCGCAGGTCCATGAGCGCATCGGTGCGGAAATCGTGGTTGAGCGCCTGCTCGGCCTCGCTCCAACGGAACACGCCGTTTTCCGAAGCGCCGGTGACGGCGACCCGGACGCCGTCCGCGAACCGCGCCAGAAACACGCCGACCAGCGCAAAGCGCGAGGCCGGCTGCAGGAACTTCTGGTAATTCGCCGCCTGCGGAACCGGGAACCGCACCGAGGTGATGAGTTCCCCGTCGTTCAGAACCGTTTCGAACATGCCCTGAAAGAAGTCGTCCGCGGCGATCTGGCGCGCATTGGTGACGATGGTCGCGCCTAATCCCAGCGCCGCCGCCGGATAGCACGCCGCCGGATCGTTGTTGGCCAATGACCCGCCGATGGTGCCGCGGTTGCGCACCGCCGGATCGCCGATGCCCCCGGCCAGCGCCGCCAGCGCCGGGTACCGGTCCGCGGCCTCGCGGGCCACGGTCGCATGGGTCGTCGCCCCGCCGATGGCGAGCGCCCCGTCATCCTCGACGCAAACGCCCTTCATCTCGGCGATGCCGCTCAGGCTCACCAGCTTGGCCGGCGCCGCCAGCCGCTGCTTCAGTGTCGGGATCAGCGTCTGCCCGCCGCCCAGCGCCTGCGCCTCTTCCGTCGCAAGCGCGGCTACCGCCTCGGCGATGGTCGTAGGCTTTTCGAATTCGAAGCTGTACATCTCGTCCTCCTGAAGTCCGCAAGCCCGAGGCTGCCACTTCATCTTGCTGAAAATACTCCGGGGAGCGCGAGGGGCCGGCCCCTCGCACCCGCCCTCTCAACTCATCCGTTCATCGCCGCCCAGACGCGCGACGGACTCACCGGCATGTCGATGTGATCCACCGTCTTGCCGGCCGAATGCAGCGCGTCGATCACCGCATTCACCACCGACGGCGGAGACCCGATCGCCCCGGCCTCGCCACAGCCCTTCACCCCCAGCGGATTGTGGGTGCACGGCGTCTGGCTGGAATGATCGACCGTATAGAATGGCACGTCATCGGCGCGCGGCATCGCATAGTCCATGAAGGTCGCGCTCAGCAGCTGGCCGTTCTCGTCGTAGACGCAGTTCTCCAGCAAGGCCTGTCCGATCCCTTGACCGATGCCGCCATGCACCTGGCCATCGACGATCATCGGATTGATGATGTTGCCGAAATCGTCCGCGGCCGTGAAACGCTCGATTGTGACCTGGCCGGTTTCCGGGTCCACTTCCACCTCGCAGGCATATGCGCCGGCCGGGAAGGTGAAGTTCGCCGGATCGTAGAAGGCGGTCTCCTCAAGCCCCGGTTCGGTGAATTCCAGCGGATAGTTGTGGGGCACATATGCGGTCAGGGTGACATCGCCCCAGGCCACCGACTTGTCGGTGCCCGCCACGGAGAACTGGCCGTCCTTCAGCTCGATATCGGCCTCCGAGGCTTCCAGCAGGTGCGCCGCGATCTTCTTGGCCTTGTCGATCACCTTCTCGGTCGCCTTGACCATGGCCGAGCCACAGACCGCAAGGCTGCGCGAGCCATAGGTGCCCATGCCGAAGGGGATCTTGGAGGTGTCGCCATGCACGATCTCGACCATCGACTCGTCGATGCCGATCATCTCCGCCACGATCTGCGGGAACGAGGTTTCGTGCCCCTGCCCGTGGCTGTGCGCGCCGACCATGACGCTGATCGAACCGGTGGCGTTCACCCGTACCGTCGCCGCGTCGTAGAGCCCGGCACGCGCGCCCAGCATGCCCACGATGTTCGAGGGCGCGATGCCGCAGGCCTCGATATAGCAGTTGATGCCCAGGCCGCGCAGCTTGCCCCGGGCCTCGCTTTCCGCGCGCCGCGACGGGAACCCGGCCAGATCGGCGGCGGCCTCGAGCTTGTCCATCGTGCCGTGATAGTTGCCGGTGTCATAGGTCAGCGCCACCGGCGTGTCATAGGGGAACTCAGTGATGAAGTTCTGACGGCGCAGCGCGATCGGATCGACCCCAAGTTCGCGCGCCGCCTTGTCGATCACCCGCTCCAGCTGGAACGTCGCCTCGGGGCGGCCCGCGCCGCGATAGGCGTCCACCGGCACCGTGTTGGTGAACATCGCCTTGACGTTCACCTGGATGACCGGCGTCTTGTAGTTGCCCGCCATCAGCGTACCGTGCAGCCAGGTCGGCACCGAGCTGGAAAAGGTCGAGAGATAGGCCCCGAGATTGGCGAAGGTATGGGTGCGCAATCCGGTAAAGTTGTTCTGCGCGTCCAGCGCCAGCTCGATCCTGGTCACGTGATCGCGGCCCTGGGCGTCCGACATGAACGCTTCGCTGCGGCTGGCGGTCCATTTGACCGGCCGGTTGCAGGCTTTGGCCGCAAAGGTGCAGAACGCCTCTTCCGCGTAGTGGAAGATCTTGGAGCCGAAGCCGCCGCCCACATCCGGAGCAACCACGCGCACCTTGTGTTCCGGCAACCCCAGCACGAAGGCGCACATCAGCAGCCGGATCACATGCGGGTTCTGCGAGGTGGTGTAGAGCGTGTAGTCGTCGGTGCCGCGGCTGTATTCGGCGACGCAGACCCGCGGTTCCATCGGGTTGGCCACAAGCCGGTTGTTGACCAGTTCCAGCGTCGTGACATGGGCGGCATTGGCAAAGACCTCGTCCACCTTGGCATTGTCGGTTTCGCCCAGCATCCAGTCATAGCAGATGTTGGATTTCAGATCGTCGTGGACCTTGACCGCCCCGTCCTCGGCCGCGGCCTTCATGTCGATGACCGCCGGCAGTTCTTCGATGTCGAAGACGATGGCTTCGGCGGCGTCACGCGCCTGTTCGGCGGTGTCCGCGACAACCGCCGCGAACGGATCGCCCACATGGCGGACCTTGCCTTGCGCCAGGATCGGGTGCGGCGGTTCCTGCATCGGCGCGCCGTGCCGGTCGGCCACTTCCCAGCCGCAGGGCAGCCCGCCGACCCCTTCGAAATCCTTGCCGGTGAACACGCGCACCACGCCGGGCATCGCCTCGGCCGCGGAAGTGTCGAGGCTGTTGATCCGCCCGTGCGCAATGTCGGAGCGCAGGAAATGCACATAGGCCTGGCCGCGCACGTTGATGTCGTCGGTGTAGTTGCCCGCTCCGGTCAGAAAGCGCACGTCCTCGCGGCGCTTGGAACTGGCTCCGATGCCACTGTCTTTGGGCATTGCTGGTTCTCCTCCCTAAGGCGATGCGCGCCGGGCGCATCGTTGCGTCATCCACGGGCGCCTCCCCGGCGCCCGCAGCGGCATCATTCGGCGGCGATGCGGCTCACGTCCTGTCCGGACGCGGCCATGATCGCCTTGACGATGTTGTGATACCCGGTGCAGCGGCACAGGTTGCCTTCCAGGTATTTGCGGATCTCGGCCTCGGTCGGGCGCGGGTTTTCCTTGAGCAGCGCCGCCGCCGACATCACCATGCCCGGCGTGCAGAAGCCGCATTGCAGCCCGTGATGATCCTGAAAGGCCTGCTGGATCACGTTCAGCGACCCGTCGGCGTTGGCCTGCCCTTCGATCGTGTCCACCGCAGATCCGTCGGCCTCCAGCGCCAGCATGTTGCAGGACTTGACCGCCTCGCCATCGACATGGACGACGCAGGCCCCGCATTGCGCGGTGTCGCAGCCGACATGCGTTCCGGTCAGCGACAGGTGATCGCGCAGAAAAGTGGACAGCAGCGTCCGGCCTTCGACATCACCGGTCACGGATTTCCCGTTCACGGTCATTGCGACCTGTGCCATGAGATCCTCCCTTTTGATTTTTCTCCCTTGGGTGGGAGTTAAACATGGGAAAATTCGTTTGAGAACAAAAATATTCGTCGCCTTCGACGCGATACGCGGACGCGACTTTCACAAGCTAAGCCATGGCCTGGCTCGGACCACTCTGCCGCTGCGTCACTTGGACTTGCCGGCCCGCGGCTGCGGGCGCGTCGGGATTTCCTTGAGCAGGCCGCCCACCCCCATCGCCGCGATGTCCGCGCCGGTGGTCTCGATTCCGCAGGCCACCCGCGACAACACCCAGTCGGCCCCGTTCAACGCCGGCGACCGGGCGCAGCCCGGCAGGCCGATCACCGGGCGCGGTCCGATCTGCCCCAGAAACAGCAGGTTCCCGGGATCGACCGGCATGCCGAACCGGTCCACCGTGCCACCGGCCATACGCACGGCGCTGGGGGCGACATCGTCCGGGTCCGAGGTCGCCGAACCGGTCAGGATCATGACCAGATCGCCCCCGACCTGCGCAACCGCCTCGGCCAGATCCCGGGCCCTGTGCCGGACCGTCCGGATGTCGGACAGTTCCATGCCCAGCGCCTCGACCCGGCCCCGAACCGAGGCGATGCCCTTGTCGTTGGACGGCCCGCCCGGAATGTCGGTCACGACCAGCCCCGCGCTGCCGTGAACCGGGCGCACAAGCCGGATCGAGGCCCGCGCCAGATCCGCCGCCTTGTCAACGTCGGCCCCTGGCACGGCGTAGGAGATCACCTTGATCGTCGCGACCATGCCGCCGGTGCCCATCTGCTGATACTGCGGCACCGTCGCGACGGTAATCATGGGGTGGACCTGATTGAACCGTTCGATGGCCGCGACATCCAGCACGACCACGCCCGGCCCGTCGGCCAGGATGTTGACCCTGCCGGTGAAGGGATCGGTCACGCGCAGATTGGCCGCCGCCGGGTCCGGAACCAGTGCCTGCGCAAGTACGCGCGCGGCGTCGTTCTCATGCCGGTCGCCGGGTTCCAGCCGGGCCACGATGACCTCGGATATTCCCGCCGCGCCCAGGGCGGCCAGATGCTCGCCCGCAAGCGTCAGCCCCTTGCGCAGCTTGCGGTCGCCCACCTTGACCGAATGGGCGAGCACGGCGCCTTCGGCCTCGGCGACGGGAACCGGTCCGAACTTCACGCCTTGCCCCGCAACACGGCCGTCATCTGGGCCAGAATCGCCACGGCGATCTCGGACGGACCCGCCGCGCCGATATCCAGCCCGATCGGGCCGTGAATGCGCCCGATGTCCGTGTCCGAGAACCCGGCGGCCTTCATCCGTTCGACCCGCTTGGCATGCGTGCGGGTCGAACCCAGAGCGCCGATATAGAACACTCCCGCCCGCAGGGCCGCCTCCAGCGCCGGATCGTCAAGCTTGGGATCATGGGTCAGCAGCACGAGCGCGGTGCGCGAATCGAGCCCCAGCCGCGCCACCGCCTCGTCCGGCCAGTCGGTCAGGATGGTTTCGCCGGGAAAGCGTTTCTCGGACGCGAAGGCATCGCGCGGATCGACGATCACCGGATCATAGCCCGCGATCCGCGCCATCGGCACCAGCGCCTGCGCGATGTGGACCGCGCCCACGACGATCAGCCTCAGAGGCGGGTTGTGGACCGCGACGAAGGTCTCTCCATCCTCCTCGAAGCCCGACCGATCCATCCGCATCCGGTCGGGATAGGCATTCCGTTTCAGGGCGCGATGCCCGGTCGCGAGATTGACTTCGTAGGCCACGGGGTCGCGCCCGGCACGGGCCTTCACCAGATCGGCCAGCATGGCCTCGGGCAAGACCCGTCCCACCGGTTCCACCAAAACCCGGATGGTGCCGCCACAGGCCAGACCCACGGCAAAGGCATCCTCGTCGCTGACGCCGAATTCCAGGAGCCGCGCCTCCCCCTCTTCGATGGCTTCCAGCGCCTCGACGATCACCGCGCCTTCGACGCAGCCGCCGGAGACCGATCCTTCGATCCGGCCGTCGCCGCCTATGACGAGCTGCGCGCCGACCCGGCGCGGCGCGCTGCCCCAGGTCTCGACCACGGTGGCCAGCGCCGCGCCCAGGCCCTTGCGGTGCCAGCGCAGGGCCGTCTCGGGACCGTTGTCGAATCTGTCCATCTGCTCCTCCCGGGGTGCTGTGAACCAACATAAGGAGGAATCGCGCAATGAAAAGCGGCCCGGCGGGAACACGGAACGCCGGGCCGCTGACGCGCGGCGGGGAAAATAGCGCGAGTCGCCGCGCGCGTCCCTTGTGTCCTACTCGGCCGGCTGCGTCCGGGCCGGCTGACCGACCAGGCGTTCGGGCAGGGCAAAGGCGACGGCGACGAAGACCAGCCCCAGCACGATGCCCAGAACGTCACCGGGCAAACCGGTGAGACCGTCGTATTTCGATCCCGGCACGCTGCCCAGCGTCACCGCGCCGCCCGCGAACTTGTCGAGCAGTCCCGAGGCTTTCCAAGCCGGATAGGTCGCCATGTAGGCGGCCGCGCCCAGCAATCCTCCGGCGATGAAAAACAGCGCGTCCTTGCGGCCCGACGCCGCCGCCACGACACCCGTTCCGGGGCAATAGCCGGCGATCGCCCACCCGGCCCCCAGCAGCAGCCCGCCGAGGAACACGCCGGCATAGGCGGTCTTGACCGACATGTGGCCCACATCGACCAGCCCCAGCATCTGCCCCCCGAACATCAGAACCGATCCGGTTCCGATGGCCAGCAGGATGGCCTTGGCCAGATTGAGGTTGGTCAGGTTGAGCATCGCGTTGATGTAGGACGGGTTCGCGGCCCCCACCCGGTCCAGCACCGCGCCAAAGGCGGCGCCGATCACCAGTGCAAGAAGAATCGAGGTCATGGATCAGGCCTCCTTTCTGAACATCATCATGGATACGGGAATGGCGGCGGCGAAGGCTCCGGCGGCAAAGATGTAGCCGCTGAGTGCCGTCTGCATCATCCCCGACATCATGTGGCCCGACGTGCACCCGCCGGCGAGCCGTGCGCCGTAGAGCACGATGAAGCCGCCGAGAAAGGCCGCCGCATAGCGCTTGACCCGGCTGTCTCCGAAATTGGCGCGCCAGAGCGCGGGCACGGACCGCTCCTCCCGCGAAAGCCCGCCGCGGGCGAGTACCGACAGAAAGCCGCCGATCATCATGGCAATCACGAAGACAAAGGAGTAGTTCAGCGGATTGGCGACGGATTTGGCATATTTGCCCCCCGACTTGGCCATGTAGGCGTTGGTCGAGGTATAGCCGTCATCGGTCTGCGTCACGAAGCCCGGATTTGCGGCATCGGCGATGATCCCGTCCAGAATCACGAATTGCGTCGAGACGCCGATGGGTTTGACCAGCAGGACCGCGGCAAAAAAGACCAGCCCCAGCAACAACCCGCCGGTTTTCCAGTTCAGTGGCATGGCGTTTCCCTTTCGAACTTTCACATTCCGTTGTCAGAATATCATACACATTCCAATTCCCGCATGACATAGATCAAGTCGCTGTCTCCGCAGATTTCCGCGCACCCGCTTGCGAAGTCGCGCGCCCCGCCTCATGCTGAGCCCGGGCCCGGCGACCGAAGGGGCCAAAACCATTGATTGAAGGATGTAGAGCAATGAAACTTGTCATGAAAACTTGCGCAACCCTTGGAGTCGTTTTGGCATCCTCCGCCGCCTGGGCGGATACGTTCGAGCGCTACGGCGAGGTCGAAGGCTGGAAGGTCTTCATCGACAACGAAAAGCAGTCCTGCCTGATCGAGGCCGTCGATGACGCCGAAAACGTGGTGCAGATGGGCCTGACACAGGATCGGGGCGTCGCCTATGTCGGCGTCTTCACCAAGGCTGAAACCAACATCAAGAAAGGCGAAAAGGAAGCGGTCGCGATCCTGCTGGGCGACAAGCTCTATGTCGGGGAAGCCACCGGCATGCGCGGCAACATCACCAAGGGATATTCCGGCGGCTACGTTCTGACCGACGATCCAGGCTTCGTCGACGCCGTCGCGAAGGAGAAGGTGATGGCCGTCTTCCCGGAAAAGGAGTTCGGCTTCACCGTCGATCTGACGGGCACCTACAAGGCCATCGAAATGGCGCGGGAGTGCAACGCCAAGCTGCTCGGCTAGGTGGGCCTCGCCGCGATCGTTCGCGGCCGCTCGCGCGACATACCGGGCCCGGCAACCCGGCGCGTCCCGTCGCAGGGCTTCTTTCTGGTCCGAAATACCCCGGGGTGAATTGCCCGCAGGGCAAGAGGGGCAGCGCCCCTCGCCCCGGTTGCCGCCTCGACCCGGGCCGAGAGAAAGTCAGCCTTGCGTCACCTGCGCCATCAGCCGCGTCTTCTCCCCCACGTCGTCGGGCGCCGAGATCACCCCGGCCAGGTCTTCCAGCGACGCGATCGAATGGCCGGCCCGGATGCTGTCCACATGCGGCAGCATGGCGGCGATTCCCTGCGCTCTGGGGGCGAATGCATCCCAGCGCAAGAGCGGGTTCAGCCAGATCAGGCGGCGCGAAGACAGGTGCAACCGCTCCATCTCATGCGCCAGAACCGCCGGGTCGCCCCGGTCGAGACCGTCCGATATCAACAGCACCACCGCACCCTGGCCCATCACCCGGCGCGACCAGTCCCGGTTGAACGCATGCAGGCACGCGCCGATGCGCGTGCCGCCTTCCCAGTCCTGCGCCTCGGCCCCCGCCGCCGCAAGGGCTGCATCCACGTCGCGCTGATGCAGATGGCGGGTGATGTTGGTCAGGCGGGTGCCGAAGGTGAAAGCGTGGACCCTGGCCCAGCCCGCCCCCTTGTAATTCGAAACCGCATGCAGGAAGTGCAGCACGATGCGGCTGTACTGGCTCATCGATCCGGAAATGTCGCACAGCACGACCAGGTTGGGCCAGCGCGGGCGCGGTTTCTTCCGCGCGATGTCGCGCAGGTCGCCCCCCTGCCGCATCGCCGCGCGCAGGGTGCGCGCCCGGTCGATCCGATGGCCCAGGGGACTGGCCTGCCCCCGCCGCGACGCTATGGGCTTCACGGGCAGGGTGAGACGCGCGAGCATGCGTTTGGCCGCGGCGATCTCGGCGGTGCTCATCTGTTCGAAATCGAGAGTTCGCAGACGCTCTTCGCCGCTTGCGGTCAGCGAGGCGTCGATCTCGACTTCGGAGTCCTCTTCCGTGCCGGACGTGTCGGGACGGTCGCGTTCGAGCGCGTCGAGAAGCGCCTCGGCGGCACGTTTTTCCGCGGCGTCCGCCTTGCGCTCCTCCTGCACGCCGCGAAGGGCCGGCAACATCATCGCCATCATGTGCTCCAGGTAGCGCGGGTCGCGCCAGTAGAGGCGGAACACCTGGGCGAAGACCTCCCGATGCTCGGGACGGCTGACGAAACAGGCATGAAGCGTCCAGAAAAAGTCTTCCCGCGCCGAGAAACCCGCCGCTTCGACCGCGCGGATGGCATCGACTACCCGCCCGGTCCCGATGGGCAGCCCCGCCTTGCGCAGGGCACGGGCGAAATGGGTGATATTCTGGGCCAGCTTCGGATCGTCAGGTATCTCGAGCGGGAGCTGTTCGGCCATCACGCTCCATGGGGGCTCTGCCCCCATACCCCCGGAGTATTTTCGGCAAGATGAAGCATCAGGCCGGCTCGAGCGTGGCCCTGGCCTGATCCAGAATGCGCTTGGCTTCGGAACCCTGAAGTTTCTGGATGTCATCCTGGTATTTCAGGATCGCGCCAACGGTGTCGCCGATCACTTCCGGGCTGAGATTGATCACGTCGAGCGCCAGCAGGCACTTGGCCCAGTCGATGGTTTCGGCGACACCCGGCTTCTTGAACAGATCCTCGGTGCGCAACTTCTGGACGAAGGCGACGATCTCGCGGCTGAGGGTTTCGGCGGCTTCGGGCGCGCGGGCGTGCAGGATCTCCACCTCGCGATCGAAATCCGGATAGTCCACCCAGTGATAGAGGCACCGGCGCTTGAGCGCGTCATGCACTTCGCGGGTGCGGTTCGACGTGACGATCACGACCGGAGGTTGGGGCGCCGAAACCGTGCCCAATTCGGGAATCGTCACCTGGAAATCGCTGAGCGCCTCGAGCAGGAACGCCTCGAACGGCTCGTCGGTTCGATCAAGCTCGTCGATCAGCAAGACCGGCGCGCCTTGTTCGTCGGGGCGCATGGCCTGAAGCAACGGCCTTTCGATCAGGTATTCATCGGAGAAAAGCTCCGATTGCAATGCGGCACGGTCCGCGCCGCCGGCGGCTTCGGCGGTTCGGATCGCCACCATCTGCGCGGGGAAGTTCCATTCGTAGACCGCCGAGGCCGCGTCGAGACCCTCGTAGCATTGCAGCCGGATCAGGCGGCGTCCCAGACCCGCGGCCAGCGCCTTGGCGATCTCGGTCTTGCCGACGCCGGCCTCACCCTCCAGAAACAAGGGGCGTCCGAGTTTCAGCGCCAGGAACACGACCGTCGCCAGCGCGCGGCCGCACACATATCCTTGCGCTGCGAGCATCTGTTGCACGCCGTCTATGGATCGCGTTTGGGTCATCTCGTCTCCTCTCCCGCGCACAACAGGTCACGGCGGGCCTGGCAGGTCAAGCCGCCTGCTGGGTGAAGCTGTGCCAAATCGAATTGATTGCAAGACCGCGCCACGCCTCACCCCGCATTTCTCAACAGACGCAATCGGACGCGATGGCGCCAACGGTGGGTCAGCCTGAGCCAGAGTGCCAGGAAAGGGGCGACCCAACCGGACTCCACCTCGATCACATCCACCAGTTCCGCACCCTCGTCGCAGGGGCGCACTTCGAGCCGGTGCACCAGATGCGAGCCGAAACCGGTCTCGTCCGAGGTCATCTGGTGATCGGCATCGGTGCATTTCGTGACGATCATCTTGTAGGGACGCGCAGGCAGAAGGCCGAACAGCGAAAGATCCACGTCGATCACCTGTCCTTCGCGCACCGGTCCGGATGGCAGGTGATCGAAACGCATCCAGGGGCGCGAGACCGCCTCGAGCGTATCCAGATCCGTGACCAGTTCGAACAACCGGTCCGGATCGGTCGGATAGACGTGCCTGAAAGTCAGTGTGCGTTTCATGCGTTCTCCCAGCACCGACAGCCTGCCTCCCCCATGCGGGGCTGAGAAGCGCGCAAATTGCCTCGGTCGGTCGCGGCGGGACTTTTCCGCCCGCCACGGCTGTGCTAGCGGAAGCGCCATGACCCGAAGCCTCACGATCCGCCGCCCCGACGACTGGCATCTGCACCTGCGCGACGGCGCGGTGCTGAGAGCCGTCCTGCCCGAGTCCGCGCGCCACTTCGCCCGCGCGATCATCATGCCCAACCTGGTGCCGCCGGTCGTGACCGGCGCGCAGGCCGCCGCCTATCGCGACCGCATCCTCGCGGCGCTGCCCGAGGGGATGTCGTTCGAGCCGCTGATGACGCTGTATCTGACCGAGGACACCGACCCCGAGGACGTGGCCGAGGCCCATGCCGGCGGGCTGATCAAGGCGGTCAAGCTCTACCCCGCCGGGGCCACGACAAATTCGGCCTCGGGTGTGCGCGACTTCGACAAAGTACGCGGCGTGCTGGAGACGATGGCCGAGATCGGCCTGCCGCTCTGCGTCCATGGCGAAGTGACGGATGCCGAGATCGACATCTTCGACCGCGAGGCCGTGTTCATCGACAGCGTTCTGGACCCGATCCGCAGGGCCACACCCGGTCTGCGGGTCGTCATGGAACACATCACCACCTCGGACGGCGCCGATTACGTGCGGGCGAACGACGCCGATCTGGGCGCGACCATCACCACGCACCACCTGGTCATCAACCGCAACCACATCCTGGTGGGCGGGATCAAACCGCACTACTACTGCCTGCCCGTCGCCAAGCGCGAGGAGCACCGCCGCGCCCTGCTGGCCGCCGCCACTTCGGGCGACGCGCGCTTCTTTCTGGGCACCGACAGCGCACCGCACACGGATGCGAACAAGGAAACCGCCTGCGGCTGCGCCGGATGCTTCACCGCGACCAACACCCTGTCGGTGCTGGCCGAGGTGTTCGAGCGCGAAGGCGCGCTGGACAGGCTCGAAGGCTTCGCATCGCTGCACGGCCCGGCCTTCTATCGCCTGCCCCCGAACGAAGAGACGATCACGCTGACCAAGGGCGCACCGGTGACCTATCCGGCCAGAATCGAAACCGGCGACGGGCCGGTCACCGTTTTCGATCCGGGCTTTCCGCTGCATTGGCGCGTCAGCTGACTTCATCTTGCTCCAAATACTCCCGCCGGAGGCGTCCGCCGCCTCCGCCCAGACCCCAGGATGGTATGACATGATCCCTTCAAGCTACCCTGACGCAAAGGAAATCGCCCGCCTGACCGCGCGGATGCTGCTGGAGATCGAGGCGGTGCATTTCAACGCGCGCGAGCCGTTCACGCTGGCCAGCGGGCTGCCCAGCCCGACCTATATCGACTGCCGCAAGCTGATCTCGTACCCGCGCATCCGCGCGACCCTGATGGATTTCCTGACGGTCACGATCCTGCGCGACGCCGGGTTCGAGGCTTTCGACAACATCGCCGGGGGCGAGACGGCGGGCATCCCGTTTGCCGCGCTGGTGGCGGAACGGATGGCGCTGCCGATGACCTATGTCCGCAAGAAACCCAAGGGCTATGGCCGCAACGCCCGGATCGAGGGCAAGATGCGCGAGGGTGAACGGGTGCTGCTGGTCGAGGATCTGACCACCGATGGCGGATCGAAGCTCAGCTTCGTCGACGCGATCCGCGAAACCGGCGCGACCTGCGGGCATACCGCGGTCATCTTCTACTATGGCATCTTCCCCGAAACCGAGAAGACGCTGGGCGATCACGGCGTGCGGCTGCATCACCTGTGCACCTGGTGGGACGTGCTCGCCGAAGCCCGCGCGCAAGGCGCGTTCGATCCCGAAACGCTGACCGGCGTGGAGGCGTTTCTGAACGATCCGCGCGAATGGCAAGAAGCCCGGAGATCCTGAAATTCGACCTGTGGGCATAGTGGGGACATTTGAATACCGAATCGCCAGTCCGCCAGCCTATCTTGCGAATGGCAAGGCAACTGCCCCCAAGATGTTGCGGGAGTCCTTGTTTCGTGACATGATGGTTCGAGGTTATCCCCAGTCGGGTCCACACTTATCCCGCAGTGAAAGTCAGTTATTCCGACTTACCCCCAATCATTTGCAGATGGCTTGATCCGGGGCAGCGCGTATAGAAATCCCGAAGGGCAGCGGGGACGAGATGAACGAGATAAGCAGTATCGAGCAGGCGGCGGCGCAGATCCAGGATCCCACCACGATGCCGCATTCGATCGAGGCCGAGCAGCAGCTTCTGGGCGCGATCCTGACCAACAACGACCTGTATGACCGGGTCGCCTCGATCATCGGGGCCGAGCACTTCTATGATCCGGTGCATGCGCGCATCTACGAGGTCGCGGCGGCGCGCATCGCCAAGAATGCGCTTGCCTCGCCGGTGACGCTGAAATCCTTCCTGGCCGAGGACGAGGGGCTGAAGGAGTTGGGCGGGCCGGCCTATCTGGTCAAGCTGGCCGGCGCCTCGATCAGCGCCTTTGCCGTGCGGGATTATGCCCAGATGATCTATGACCTGGCGATTCGGCGCGAGCTGATCCGCCTGGGCCGGGACATCTCGGACAAGGCCGCGCGGGTGGATGTGGCAAGCGAACCGAAAGAGCAGATCGTCGAAGCCGAGCAGAAACTCTATCAGCTTTCCGAGCAGGGCCAGACCGAGCAGGGATTCAAATCCTTCCTCAAGGCGGTCACCGAGGCCGTGAACGTCACCAACGAGGCGTATCAGCGTGGCGGCGGCATGGCCGGGATCTCTACCGGTCTGGCCGATCTCGACAAGCAGCTGGGCGGTCTGCACCCGTCGGACCTGATCATCCTGGCGGGGCGTCCTTCGATGGGCAAGACCTCGCTGGCCACCAATATCGCGTTCAACGTGGCCAAATCCTACAAGCGCGGGATGAAACCCGACGGCACCGAAGGCGCGGTCGATGGCGGCGTGGTCGGGTTCTTCTCGCTGGAGATGAGCGCCGAACAGCTGGCGGGTCGGATTCTGGCCGAAGCCTCGGAGATTTCCTCGCACAAGATCCGGCAAGGCGACATGACCGAAGCGGAATTCCGCCGCTTCGTGGACGCCGCCAAGGAGCTCGAAGCCTGTCCGCTTTTCATCGACGACACGCCCGCCCTGCCCATCGCGCAGCTTGCGGCACGGGCGCGGCGGCTCAAGCGGACGCATGGGCTGGATCTGCTGGTGATCGACTATCTGCAGCTCTGCCGGGGCATGGCCGACAACCGCGTGAACGAGATCGCCGAGATTTCCATGGGGCTCAAGGCAATCGCCAAGGAGTTGAACATTCCCGTCGTCGCCCTGTCGCAGCTGTCGCGGCAGGTCGAATCGCGCGACGACAAGCGGCCCCAACTGTCCGACCTGCGGGAATCCGGCTCGATCGAACAGGATGCCGACGTGGTGATGTTCGTGTTCCGCGAGGAGTATTACAAGGAACGCGAGAAACCCGGCGACCACGAACTGGAAAAGATGGAAGAGTGGAAGGCCGCGATGGAACGCCTGCACGGCAAGGCCGAGGTGATCGTGGGCAAGCAGCGCCACGGCCCGATCGGAACGGTCGAACTGTCCTTCGAAGCGCAGTTCACGCGGTTCGGCAATCTGGTCAAACCCTGGCAGCAGGGCGGGCAGATCGAGGGCTACTGACCGCGCAGGAAGTAATAGGCCGTCAACAGCGCGCCAAAGGCGATCACGGCAAGACGCAGGGCATTTGGCGGGACCAGCCGCGACAGCGCGCCGCCCGCATACCCGCCCAGCGTGGCGCCTGCCATCATGACCAGGGCATAGGGCCAGACCACCGCGGCGCTGAGGCCATAGATCACGACCGCAAGCACGCTGATCCAACCGATCACGGCGTTCTTCAGGGCGTTGGCCTGATGGAAATCCGCGTAACCGGCCAGGATCAGCGCCGCCAGCATGATCTGGCCCAGACCGGCCCCGAAATAGCCGCCATAGACCGAGAACAGGAACAGCATCGGCCAGACCGCCGCCTGTCCGGGTCTGGTCCCGGCCACGTAGCGGCGCAGATGCGGAGCAGCGGCGAACAACAGAGTTGCCGTGCCCATCAGCCAGGGCACCAGCCGTTCGAACACGCCGCCGCCCAGCCACAGAAGCGCGACCGCACCGACCACCCCACCGGCGCCGCAGACGCAAAGCAGGGGCAGCAGGTCGCGCGCCGCTGCGCGCAGTTCTCCGCGAAAGGCGGGCAAGGCGGCCAGGTTGCCGGGCACCAAGGCCACGAAATTCGTGGCATTGGCCGCCATTGGCGGCAGTCCGACCGCCATGAGCGTCGGAAACGTAAGGAACGTGGCCCCGCCCGCCACCGCGTTCAGCGCCCCGGCAAAGGTTCCCGAGGCCAGCAACACCAGCACGGTAAGAAGATCGGGCATGTCCATCCCCGCATCTCTACGCGTTGCCGCACCTCTGGCAATGCCTCCGATCGCTCAGCACCATCGGCACAGCGGATTTTCCGCGGCAAAGGCCAAAGCCGGCGGTCACGGTGTGCAAGCCCCCGCCAGATCGCACCAATTCCCCCTTGACCTGCCGAACCCGGATGTCATGAACGGGCCATGGGAACCGCGAGACTGAACATCGATCTGACCGCCCTTGTCGAGAACTGGCGGGCGCTTGACGCCAGGACGGATGTCGAGACCGCTGCGGTCGTCAAGGCGGATGCCTATGGCCTGGGCGTGGGGCGGGTTGCCCCGGCCCTGGCGCGGGCCGGCGTCCGCAAGTTCTTTGTCGCGGTGGCCGAAGAGGGCGCGGAGGTGCGCGCGGCGCTCGGCCCCGGCCCGCTGATCGCGGTGTTTTCGGGTCACATGCCGCACGACACCGACATCCTGCGCCAGCACGATCTGGTGCCGATGATCAATTCCGCCGAACAGTTCCAGCGGCACATGAACGCGCTGCCGGATCACCCTTTCGGCATCCAGCTCGACAGCGGCATGAACCGGTTGGGTCTGGAGCCTGCCGACTGGGCGGAACTGCGCGATCGGGCCTTGGCGAAAGGCCCGGCGCTGGTCATGTCTCATCTCGCCTGCAGCGACGAGCCGGATCACCCGATGAACCTCCATCAATTGCGTGTTTTCAAGGAGATGGCAGGCGATGTTGACGTTCCACGCTCGCTGGCGGCCACCGGCGGGCTGCTATTGGGTCCGGACTATCATTTCGAATTTTGCCGCCCCGGCGTCGGGCTCTACGGCGGCCGGCCCTTTGCCGAGGCCAGGCCGGTGGTGAGCGTCGATCTGCCGGTGGTTCAGGTGCGAGACGTGCGGCCCGGCGAGACCGTGGGCTATTCCAACACCTGGACCGCCGACCGGCCGTCGCGCATCGCCACCGTGGCCGCCGGCTATGCCGACGGGCTGCACCGGGCCACCGGCGGGCGGATCAGGGCCTATGCCGACGGCGCCGCCTGCCCGGTGGTCGGTCGCATTTCGATGGACCTGATCACCGTGGACGTGACCGATGCCGACCACGTGCCCGAAGCCCTGCAGATCCTGAACGACCAGCAGACGGTGGACGATCTGGCTGACGCCGCCGGTACGATCGGGTATGAAATCCTGACCTCGCTGGGCGCGCGCTATTCGCGGAAATACGTGGAATGAACCCTCTCACCCTCCTTGCCGGGCTTGGCCGCACGGTTCTGACCATTCTTGCGGCCTTCGGCCGGGTCGGCCTGTTCGCGCTGGATGCGGTGTCGCACATCTTTCGACCGCCTTTCTATCCCCGCGAATTCGGTGTCGCGCTGATGAATATCGGCTGGCTGTCGCTGCCGGTGGTGGGGCTGACCGCGATCTTCACGGGCGGCGCGCTGGCCTTGCAGATCTATGCCGGCGGCGCCCGGTTCAATGCCGAGGCGGTGGTGCCCCAGATCGTCGCCATCGGCATGGTGCGGGAACTTGGCCCGGTGCTGGTCGGCCTGATGATCGCCGCGCGCGTGACATCTTCGATCGCGGCCGAGATCGCGACGATGAAAGTGACCGAACAGATCGACGCGCTGGTGACCCTGTCCACCCACCCGATGAAGTATCTGACCGCCCCTCGCGTTCTGGCCGCGCTGATCACCGTGCCGGCCCTGGTCGGCGTCGGCGATGTCATAGGCATTGCCGGGGGCTATGCGGTGGCGACCCAGAACCTCGGCTTCAACGCCGCCGCCTATCTTCAGAACACGGTGGATTTCCTGGAGGCGCGCGACATCGTCTCGTCGCTGGTCAAGGGCGCGGCCTTCGGCGTGATCGCCGCGCTGATGGGGTGTTATTACGGCATGAATTCGGGCCGCGGCGCGCAGGGCGTGGGCCGGGCCACCAAAGGGTCGGTCGAAGCCGCGGCGGTGCTAATCCTGGCCGCCAATTTCGTGCTCACGGGGGTGTTCTTCTCGCTATGATCCGGATGGAGAACATACACAAGGCCTTTGGCGACAACCGCGTCCTGCAGGGCATGAACCTGGAGATTCCCAAGGGCACCTCGATGGTCATCATCGGCGGATCGGGCACCGGCAAGTCGGTGGCGCTGAAATGTATTCTTGGCCTGATCACGCCGGACAGCGGCAGGATCTATGTGGATGGCAAGGACGCCTCGAAAGGCGACCGGGACAAGTTTCTGGCGCGGTTCGGGATGCTGTTTCAGGGCGGCGCGCTGTTCGATTCGCTGCCGGTCTGGCAGAACGTGGCCTTTCGCCTGCTGCGCGGATCGCTGAAGCGGCCCGTCGACGAGGCGCGCGAGATCGCCATCGACAAGCTGCGCCGCGTCGGCCTGCGCGCCAAGGTGGCCGATCTGTTTCCGTCCGAGCTGTCGGGGGGGATGCAGAAACGCGTGGGCCTGGCCCGCGCCATCGCCGCCGAGCCCGAGATCATCTTTTTCGACGAGCCCACGACGGGGCTCGACCCGATCATGGCCGGCGTCATCAACGACCTGATCCGCGAGATCGTGACCGAGATGGGCGCCACCGCGATGACCATCACCCACGACATGTCTTCGGTTCGGGCCATCGCCGACAACGTGGCGATGCTGCATGACGGGGTGATCCAGTGGACCGGACCCGTCGGACAGATGGATGCCTCGGGCGATCCCTACCTGGAGCAATTCATCCACGGCAGCGCCGAGGGGCCGATCGAGGCGGTGCGGTAGAGGCCGCGCGCAGTTCCGCCGGTCAAAAATATCTTCGTCCTCCGACGGAACGCGCCGCGCCCCGCGTAGTACAGTTGTAACCCGATTGTCTACCGGAGCTCTCCCATGCCCAAGGCGTACTCCCGCGCGCAGATTGCCCTGCACTGGATCATCTTTCTGCTGATCGCCGCCCAGTTTGTTTTCCATGAGCCCATCGCCGAGGCGTGGGAACAGATCGAGGACGGCTTGCCGGTCACCTTTCAGCCGCTGATCGCCGCCCACGTGTTTGGCGGGTTGTTGATCCTGGCGCTTGTGGTTTGGCGGGTCGCGCTGCGCGTGAAACGCGGTGCGCCGCCCTTGCCGGCACAGGAAACCGCCGCGATGAAACTGGCCGCGCACACCACCCGTCTGTCGCTTTATGCCTTGATGATCCTGATGCCGGTGTCGGGCGCACTTGCCTGGTTTGGCGGGTTCGAAATGGCCGCCGAGGCGCATGAGGTAATGAAACCCTTGATGTTGATCCTGGTCCTGCTTCACGTGGTGGCCGCCTTGTTTCATCAGTTCGTTCTCAAGACCAACCTGATGGCGCGCATGGGGCGGGCGGGATAGCAAGAAAGCGGTGCGTGCTTGCGCGCACCGCCTGCCGCCGTAAGGTGTGTGAAATCACGCACCTCGAACAGGCTCTCATGACCCTCCGCCTCGCCACCCTCTCGCTCCTGATCCTCTACCCCATCGCGTGGTTCGCGCCCCTGCTGCGCGCGGGGCTGCTGCCGATATTCGGCCTCAGCGAGATCAGCGTCATCACCGGGCTGCAGTCGCTCTGGCGCTCGGATGTGTTTCTGGCGCTGATCGTCACCGCCTTTGCCCTTTTCGCGCCCTATCTCAAGACCATCGGCACCGCCCTGGTGCAGTGGAAGCTGCTGGATCCGCGCGCCCAGCCCGTCCTGCACATTCTCGGCAAGCTCGCCATGGCCGACATCTTCCTCATCGCGCTCTACATCACGCTGGCCAAGGGCATCTCCTATGCCACAATCGAGACCGCCTGGGGGCTCTACCTGTTCACCGGCTGCATTCTGGCCTCGATCGGGCTCGGTATCCTGACCGAGCGGCGCGCGACCTGAGGGCTTGCAGCTTCGGCGTTCCTCGGGCACCAAGACCACATGGCCAAGACGACATCCTTTTCCTGTTCGAGTTGCGGCGCGACCCATGCCCGCTGGTCCGGGCGCTGCGACGCCTGCGGTGCCTGGAACACCATCGTGCAGGAGGTGCCGCTGTCTTCGGGCCCAGCGTCGAAATCCTTGGGCGGCAAGCGCGGCCGGGCGGTCGCGCTCAGCGATCTGGCGGCGGGTGAAACGCCGCCGCCGCGCACGGTCTGCGGCGTGACCGAGCTGGATCGCGTGCTTGGCGGCGGGCTGGTTCCGGCCTCGGCCATTCTGGTCGGCGGCGATCCCGGCATCGGCAAGTCCACCCTGCTGCTGCAGGCCGCCGCGCGGTTTGCGCGAACGGGTCTCAAGACCATCTATGTCTCGGGCGAAGAGGCCAGCGCGCAGGTCCGGATGCGCGCGCGTCGCCTGGGTCTGGCCGATGCGCCGGTGCAACTGGCCGCCGAGACCAACCTGCGCGACATCCTGACCACGCTTGAGGCGGAAAAGCCCGGCCTCGCCATCATCGATTCGATCCAGACCATGTGGGCCGACAACGTGGACAGCGCGCCGGGGTCGGTCAGCCAGGTGCGCGCGGCGGCGCATGAACTGACCTCCTTCGCCAAGCGGCATGGCGTGTCGATCGTCATGGTCGGCCATGTCACCAAGGAAGGCCAGATCGCCGGCCCGCGCGTGGTCGAGCACATGGTCGATACCGTGCTCTATTTCGAGGGCGAGCGCGGCCATCAGTTCCGCATCCTGCGCGCGGTCAAGAACCGGTTCGGCCCCGCCGACGAGATCGGGGTGTTCGAGATGACCGGGCGCGGACTGGCCGAGGTATCCAACCCCTCGGCCCTGTTTCTGTCGGAGCGCGGCGAGCCCAGCCCCGGCTCGGCCGTATTTGCCGGGATCGAGGGCACCCGCCCGGTGCTGGTCGAGTTGCAGGCGCTGGTCGCCCCGTCTCCCCTGTCCCAGCCGCGCCGCACCGTGGTGGGCTGGGATGGCGGACGGCTGGCGATGATCCTGGCCGTGCTCGAGGCGCGCTGCGGCATCCCGTTTGCGGGGCTGGATGTCTATCTGAACGTCGCGGGCGGGCTGAAGATTTCCGAACCCGCGGCCGATCTTGCGGTGGCCGCCGCCCTCCTGAGCGCGCGCGAGGACACCGCCCTGCCGGCCGATACCGTGGTTTTCGGGGAAATATCGCTTTCCGGCGCGCTCAGACCCGCCCCCCAGACCGAAAACAGGTTGAAAGAAGCGCAAAAACTTGGTTTCACGGCGGCAATTGCTCCGGCAGGCGGCAAAACCGGTACTGTGGCAGGACTGACACTGACCCGCCCCTCTGATCTGATCGGGTTTGTTGGCGAAACCTTTGGAGCGGGGTAGTATCCGCCCGCGAGGCGCAAAAAAGAACAGGCGAGGGCCATGGAAGGTTTCAACATCATTGACGGGGTCGTAGCCCTGATCATCGTGCTGTCAGCGCTGCTGGCCTATTCCCGCGGCCTGGTGCGCGAAACCCTGGCCATCGTCGGCTGGGTCGCCGCCGCGGTTCTGGCCTTCATCTTCGCACCGCAAGCCATGCCCCTGATCAAGGAAGTCCCGGTTCTGGGCGAATTCCTCAAGGACAGCTGCGAATTATCGGTCATCACCTCCTTCGCCGCCGTCTTTGCGGTGGCCCTGATCGTCGTGAGCGTCTTCACGCCGCTGTTCTCGTCGCTCGTGCAACGTTCGGCGCTCGGCGGGCTGGATCAGGCGCTGGGGTTCTTCTTTGGCGTCGCGCGCGGCATCCTGTTGGTGGCCATCGCGTTCTTTGTCTATGACACCGTGATGACCGGCCAGAACTTCACCATGGTTGACGAGAGCCGTTCGGCACAGGTCTTCGCCCAGATGAGCGAGAAGATCGAGGAACAGAACCCGGAACAGGCGCTGGGATGGGTCACGCGGCAATATGAGGAACTGGTCGGCAGCTGCAACAGCGCCGTGCAGCAGTAACACAGCGGCGGCAGCTGCGGGAACCGCCACAGAGGATGTCTGTTTTTGCAAAAGCCAGGCCCGGCGCGCCTGCGGCAAAACGTGAATGTGATCCTTTGGTGACATGCGTGGCCTGAGGCATTATGTGGAGGCCAGACAGCAAAGGAATCGGAGCTGCCCGCCTTGCCAAGCCCGCAGATGCCACCCGCCCACCCTTTCGACGATGACAAGCTCCGCGAGGAATGCGGGATATTCGGGGTCATCGGCGTACAGGACGCCGCCAGCTTCATCGCCCTTGGCCTGCACGCCCTGCAGCATCGCGGGCAGGAGGCCGGCGGGATCGTCACCCACGATCCCGAGAAGGGGTTCAATTCGGTGCGCCGCTTCGGCTATGTGCGCGACAACTTCACCTCGGCCGACATCATGGAGGCGCTGCCGGGACCGCTCGGGATCGGTCACGTGCGCTATTCCACGGCCGGGTCCAAGGGCCAGACCGCCATCCGGGACGTTCAGCCGTTTTTCGGCGAGTTCTCGATGGGCGGCGCGGCGATCGCCCATAACGGCAACATCACCAACGCCAACGCGCTGCGGCGCGAATTGATCGAGCGCGGCTCGATCTTCCAGTCCTCGTCGGACAGCGAATGCATCATCCACCTGATGGCGCGGTCCCTGCAGCGCAATATCCCCGAGCGGATGGAAGACGCCCTGCGCCGCGTCGAGGGCGCGTTCTCCGTCGTCGCCATGACCCGGACCAAGCTGATCGGCGTGCGCGATCCGATGGGGGTTCGGCCGCTGGTCCTGGGCCGGATCGGCGACGGCTGGTGCCTGTCGTCCGAGACCTGCGCGCTCGACATCATCGGCGCCGAGTTCATCCGCGAGATCGAACCCGGCGAAATGGTCGTGATCACCGCCGAAAAGGGTGTCGAGAGCAATTTTCCCTTCCGCCCGCAGCCGCCGAAGTTCTGCATCTTCGAGCATGTCTACTTTTCGCGCCCCGATTCCATTCTGGGCGGACGTTCGGTCTATGAAACGCGCGAGAGCATCGGGCGCGAACTGGCCAAGGAAAGCCCGGTCGAGGCCGATCTGGTCTGCCCCGTCCCCGACAGCGGCACGCCCGCGGCCATCGGCTATTCGCTGGAATCCGGCATTCCCTATGCGATGGGGATCATCCGCAACCAGTATATGGGCCGAACCTTCATCGAACCCACCGAACAGATCCGCAACATGGGCGTGCGGCTCAAGCTGAACGTCAACCGGGCGCTCATCGAGGGCAAGCGGGTGATCCTGGTAGACGATTCGGTGGTGCGCGGCACGACCAGCCGCAAGATCAAGGAAATGATCCTGGATGCCGGCGCGAAGGAAGTGCATTTCCGCATCGCCTCGCCACCGACCGCCTGGCCCTGTTTCTATGGCGTGGACACGCCCCAGCGCGAGAAACTGCTGGCCGCGACGATGACCGAGGAAGAGATGACCAAGCATCTGGCGGTGGACAGCCTCAAATTCATCTCGCTGGACGGGCTGTATCGCGCGGTCGGCGAAGCCGGCGGCCGCAACAAGTCCTGCCCGCAATACTGCGATGCCTGTTTCTCGGGCGAATATCCCGTCACCCCGGCCGACATGATCGAGCAGGGATTCAAGATGCAGCCCGCGGCCGAATGAGGCTGATTTTCCGGACGGATTGAAAGCGCTCGGCTGCGTCGGGCGACTTCGGCCGGACCTGAACGGCAAAACCCTGCCGATGGCAGCGCCCCTTCTTCACCTCGACAGCGGGCCTTGATACCCGACGCGGGCTATCCACTCACCGGTCGGAATCCATGGCGAACGCACGAGTCAACGGCGCGGCGACGCAGAAAGGCGCGCTGGCGCGAAATACAGTCACCGTTCTGGGCGTCTTCGGGCCCGAGCATGATCTGCGCGCGCTGGTGCGCCTGTCGAGCGGCCGCACGCGCAGGATCAAACCGGGCAGCCGTGTCGCGTCGGGCAGAGTTCTGGCCATCGACAGGACGGGCCTGGTGCTGCGACAAAGCGGCCAGACGCGGCGCATTGACATCCCGGGAAGCTGATGGCGCCTTGACGCCTCGCGCGTGGCAGGCCAAACCGCGCGCATGACCGATCAAAAGAAACTCGCCCTCGTCACCGGCGCGTCCCGCGGATTGGGCTTTGCCCTGGCCGAAGCGCTGGCACCCGATCATCACGTCGTGGCGGTGGCCCGCACGACCGGTGCGTTGGAGGAACTGGACGACCACATCCAGGCCAAGGGCGGCACTGCCACCCTGGCGCCGATGGACATCACCGATCCGAACGCGATGGCAACCCTGTGCCGCGGCATCCATGACCGCTGGGGCAAGCTGGATCTGTGGTTGCACACCGCCATCCACACGGCGCCGCTGTCGCCCGCGCCTTTCGTTGACCCCAAGGACTGGGAAAAGTCGGTCTCGGTCAACGCGACGGCAACCTCGGTGCTGATTCCCTATGTCGCGCCCCTGCTGGGAGAAACCGGCCACGCGGTGTTCTTTGACGATCCGAAGGCGGGCGAGAAGTTCTATGGTGCTTACGGGGCCACCAAGGCGGCGCAAATGGCGCTGGCGCGCAGCTGGCAGGCCGAAACCGTCCGGACCGGTCCGCGCGTGACCATTCTGGACCCCGCGCCGATGGCGACGGCGCTGCGCGCCAGGTTCCACCCCGGTGAGGATCGCTCGGCGCTTTCCACTCCGACGGACGAAGCGGTGCGGCTGCTGGCGATGCTTTGATCCCGCCTGCCCGCCGACCATCTTCCGGCGGGCATTGAACGGCTCATGCGATGTGGACGCCCTGCCGCCCTGCCAGATCGACAAAGAACTGCCAGGCCACGCGGCCCGACCGCGCGCCGCGCGTTGCCTGCCACTCGATGGCTTCGGCGCGCAGGGTCTCGGGATCGGTGGTGACGCCATAGGCGGCGCAATAGCGGTCGATCATGGCAAGGTATTCGTCCTGGCTGCACGGGTGGAATCCCAGCCACAGGCCGAACCTGTCCGACAGCGAGACCTTCTCCTCGACCGCCTCGGACGGGTTGATGGCGCTGGAGCGTTCGTTTTCGATCATGTCCCGCGGCATCAGGTGGCGGCGGTTCGATGTGGCGTAAAAGACCACGTTCTCGGGCCGCCCCTCGATACCGCCATCCAGAACCGCCTTGAGCGACTTGTAATGCTGGTCGTCATGGCTGAACGAAAGATCGTCGCAGAACAGGATGAACCGGTATGGCGCGGCGCGCAGGTGGTTGAGCAGACGCGCCACGGTGCTCATGTCCTCGCGCAAAAGCTCGACCAGTTTGAGCTCCGGGAAGTCCGCCAGCAAAGTGCCATGCACCGCCTTGACGAGGCTTGATTTACCCATCCCCCGCGCGCCCCAGAGCAAGGCGTTGTTGGCCTTGAACCCGCGCGCGAACCGCCGTGTGTTGTCGAGCAGCGTATCGCGCGACCGATTGATCCCGACCAGAAGCTCCAGATCGACGCGGTTGACGGTCGCGACCGGTTCCAGCCGATCCGGTTCAACATGCCAGACAAAAGCCGAGGCGGCGGAGAAATCGGGTGCTGCCAACGGCGCGGGCGCCATGCGCTCCAGGGCGTCGGCAATTCGGTTCAGGGCTTGGCTGTCCATCTCGCTCCTCCGGTCGATTGCGGCGCTTCAAACCATGTTCCGCAGCGACCGGCAAGCCCGCACGGCAAACAGGCGCGCGGGTCGCCCGGCGCGCCTGTTCAACTCGTGATCGAAGGGCCTATTTCGCGTCTTCCTCGAATTCGGCCATCATCGGATCGTCGGCCACTTCCTCGTCGTCGTAATACCCCTCGGTCCGAAGCTGTTCCTCGCGCTTCCTCTCGACCCGCGCGACAAGGAAGATCGAGACTTCGTAGAGGCCATAGACCACGACGAACAGGATGACCTGGGTGATCACGTCCGGCGGCGTCACGATCGCGGCCAGAACCAGGATACCCACAACCGCATATTTGCGGACGCTGCCCAGCCCCTCGGCGCTGACCAGCCCGGCCTTGCCCATCAGCGTGAGCAGAACCGGCAGCTGAAAGCAGAGACCGAAGGCCACGATGAACTTGATGGTCAGGTTGAGGTATTCCTGCGCCGAGCCCTGGAACACGACGCTGAGCGGGGCACCTGTTTCGGTCGCGA
This sequence comes from Ruegeria sp. BHSB196, assembly GCF_059613135.1. Classification (NCBI taxonomy): domain Bacteria; kingdom Pseudomonadati; phylum Pseudomonadota; class Alphaproteobacteria; order Rhodobacterales; family Roseobacteraceae; genus Ruegeria; species Ruegeria sp. BHSB196. The sequence continues at coordinate 134,497 of NZ_JBXWRY010000001.1, read as the reverse complement.
CCGCTTCGCCTTCGGCACCGAATTGCTGGAAGCCCAGGAAAAAGTCGTAGGCCAGCGGCGTCACGACATAGAACGCAAAACTCGCGCCCAGCAGGAACATGAACGGCGAGGCCAGCAGGAACGGCAGGAACGCGTTCTTTTCCGAACGGTACAGCCCCGGCGCCACGAACCGCCACATCTGCATCCCGATGTAGGGGAAGGCCAGGATGAACCCGCCCAGCAACGAGACCTTGATCGCCACAAAGAAACCTTCCTGCGGTGAAATGAAGATCAGGTCGCAATCCTGACCGCGTTCGGACAGAACATCGCACAAGGGCTGGGTCAGAAAGTTGAAGATCGGCGTCGCGACCGTGAAGCAGAGGATCATGCCGATCAGAAAGGCCACGACGCTGTGGATCAGCCGCGTGCGCAGCTCGGTCAGATGCTCGATCAGCGGCGCGGACGTGTCGTCGATCTCGTCGGTCTTGCTCATGTCTTGTCCGTTTCGGATTTGAGCGCGGCTTCCATCTCTTCCGCCTTGGCCATCGCTTCGGCGGCTTCGCGGGCCTTGCGCTCGGCGGCGGCGCGGGCGGTGGCGACCTGGATCTTCTTGGCCTGCTCAGCGCGTTCGGCGGCCAGTTTGCCGGTCTCGCTGTCAGGATCGAACTTGGCCGGATCGACGCCCGCGGTGATGTCCGACGCCATGTCCTGCGCCGCCTTCTTGACGCCGTCCATGGCCGACCCGACGGGGTTCGTCGCGGCCTTGATGCCCTTGGAGATCTCGTTCACGCCCGCTTCGTCGGCGGCTTCGTTCATCGCGCGGCTGAACTCGCGCGCCATGCCCCGGGCCTTTCCGACCCATCGTCCGATGTTTCGGAACAGCACCGGCAAGTCCTTCGGCCCGACAACGATCAGCGCGACGATGCCGATGACCAGAAGCTCGGTCCAGCCAAGATCAAACATGGAGGCTTAGGCCTTGTCTTTGTCGGTATCGGGCGTCACGTCCTTGGCGGCGGTGGCGGCGTCCTGTTCGAGTTCTTCGGTTCCGTCCTTCACGCCCTTCTTGAAGGCGGTGATGCCCTTGCCGACTTCGCCCATGAGCGAGCTGATCTTGCCGCGCCCAAACAGCACAAGAACGACAACCGCGATCAGCAGCAGACCCGGAAGGCCGATATTGTTGAGCATGTTCTTTCTCCTTTCTTCCCGGCGCGGATCGTGCCGGACATCCGAATTCGACTGGTGTTCTACGCCTCTGTCTCGGTCACGGGAAGCGGCCAGAGGCCCGGCGCGGGCGCGATCGCGTCAAAATCGCGCGAATTCTTCTGCGGCGCCCATCCAACTGACAGGTTTATGTCAGTTAATGCCTGCTAGGTCCAGAGCATTGCGTCCAAACAAGGAAATACCCATGACCCAAGTCGCAGAAATCGTGACCTTCTCGCTGGCCGATGGCACATCCGCGCAGGACTTCGTGGCGCTCAGCCTCGCTTCGGAAGGCTTCGTGCGCAGCCTGGAGGGATTCCTGCATCGCCAACTGAGCCAGGGCGCGGACGGGCGCTGGACCGATTACGTGGTCTGGCGCGACATGGCCTGCGCCCAGACCGCCGCGGCCGCGTTTGCCGAGCAGGACTTTGCACCGGCCTTGATGACCGCGATCCGCCCCGACAGCCTTGAAGTCCGGCATGAAACCGTGCTCTGGGACATGAACGCTTGACGCCGCCAGCGGCGGCGCGCCAAGGGTAGATCCATGCGCCGCACCGACCGATTGTTCGACATCATACAGATCCTGCGCGACGGAAAGCTGCACCGCGCGCAGGACATTGCCGACCGGCTGGAAGTGTCGGTGCGCACGATCTATCGCGACATGGACACGCTGGCGGCATCCGGCGTTCCGGTCGAGGGCGAACGCGGCGTGGGCTACATGGTTCGCGAGCAGATCACCCTGCCCCCGCTGAACCTCACCCCGGCCGAGCTTGAGGCGCTGAACCTCGGCATGGCCATCGTGGCCGAGGCGGCGGACCCAGACCTGAAAGCCGCTGCCGAGTCACTGGCCGAAAAGATCGACGCGGTTCTGCCCACTCAGGTCGTGGCCGAGGCCGATGCCTGGAAATTCGCCGTCTATCCGTTTGCCGACGCCGCACGCGGTCTGGCGCAAATGGCCCCGATCCGCGCCGCCATCAAGGCCCGGCAAAAGCTGCGCCTGTCCTACCGCCGTATCGACGGCACCCTGACCGATCGGGTCGTGCGCCCGCTGCACATGGAGTATTGGGGCCGGGTCTGGACGCTGACCGCCTGGTGCGAGCTGCGCGCCGCGTTCCGGGTGTTTCGCGTCGATCTGATCGAAGCGGTGACGCCACTGCCCGAGGTTTTTGCGGACGAGCCCGGAAAGCGGCTCAGCGACTACGAGCCCTGAGCCGGCATCGGAGCACTGCCGCTCAGTTCAGGTAGGGATTCGGATCGACCGAATCGAAACCTTTGCGCACCTCGAAATGTACATAGGCGTCGTCGCCGTCCCGGAGTTGCGCGATCTTCTGGCCGCGCTTGACCCGGTCGCCCTTCTTGACGCTGATCCCCTCGACATTGGCATAGACGGTCAGCAGGTCGCCCTGGTGCCGGACCACGATGATCGGGATCTGATCCGCGTCGGCGGTGATCGCCGCCACCGTCCCGGCCTCGGCCGCCGTGACGGCGGTGCCCGGTGCGGCGGCGATGTCGATGCCTTCGTTCTTGCCCTTCTTGTAGGGGCGAATGATCTTGCCGGCCACCGGCATGGCCAAGGCCGCGTTGCTGGCCGTGGTCGGAGCCTGCGACTGCACCACCGGTTCGGGCGTGGTTTTCGGGGCGACCTGTTCATCCGGCAAAGGTTGCGTCGCGCTTGGCGGCGTCGGCGTCGGAGAACCCTGCCCCGGTTGCGTCACGGCCGCGGCGGATGCGGTGTTTTCGACGGTGCGTTGCGGCGCGGGCTGGTTCTTGACCGGGATCAGCAGGTATTGCCCTTCGCGCACCATGAAATCGGACCCCAACCCGTTCCATTCCGCCAGCGCCTCAACCGGCACCTGATAGAGCCGCGAGATCGTATAGGCGGTTTCACCCCGCTTGACCTTGTGGCGCACCGGTTCCGGCCCCGCGGCGACCGTCGCCGCGGGCGCCGGCGCGGCAGGTTCCAGGGTGGTGGTTTGCACGGTTGTGCTGGCCGGCGCGGCATCGATCGCGGTGCTGGCGATGGATTCGATGTCCACACCGGAACCCGGCGCGCCACCGACCGATCGTGGCAGGGCGACAACTTCGCCGTCGCGCAGGGTGTCGTCCACCTGAAGGCCGTTGAACCGCGCCAGTTCGGCTGGCGGCAATCCGACTCGCGCGGCAACATCGCTGACCCGGTCGCCGCTTCGGGCCACGGCGACCTGGTAGTTCGGATATGTGATGACGCCGCGGGAGTCGGGCGCGGGCCTGTTGGCGGTGCTGACGGATTGAGCGGCCGGCGCGGTCGAGAAGCCCCCGACGTTCCCCCGCAAGTCGTAATCCAGCGGGCCGTCGCATCCGGCCAGCACGGCCAAGGCCGCAACCGCTGCTACCGATCGTGAAACTGCACTCATCTTGCCATCCTCAATGCCGCCCCCTGTTTGCCGGGGTTCTGGCGTTCCAAACACATTCGCTTCTCACGCCCCGTCCCTGCCAAGCCCTTCAAGCAAGGGCACAAATCGGACGGGCCGCAATTCTTCATAGTCCAGCCCGGTTTCGGTGCGGGTGACCTTGATCAGCGTCTGCACCGCATCGGACTGGCCAACCGGCAAGACCATGATACCCCCGATCTTGAGTTGCGCCAAGAGCGGGCCCGGAGGGTCTTCGGCCGCAGCGGTGACGATGATGCGATCGAAGGGCGCCTGTTCGGGCAAACCGTGCGAGCCGTCCGACAGCACCACGGTGATATTGGTCAGGCCCAGCTTGCGAAACAGCACGCCGGTTTCCTGCACCAACCGCCTGTGCCTCTCGACGGTGTAGACGCGCCGGACGAGCTTGGCGAGGATCGCCGCCTGGTAGCCCGATCCGGTTCCCACTTCCAGGACCGTGTCGCGCGGGCGCACCTGCAGGGCCTGGGTCATCAGACCGACCACCGAGGGCTGGCTGATGGTCTGACCGCAGGCGATCGGCAACGGCATGTCCTCATAGGCCCGTTCGGCGAACAGGCCGGTGACGAAATGGCCGCGATCGACCTCTTCCATGGCGGCCAGAACGCGCGCGTCCGTCACCCCCTTGGACCGCAGCGCAAAGAGGAACTGCATCTTCGTTTCGGGATCGGGGCCGGTCATTCGATCGCCTTCAATTCGGCCAGCACATCATAGGCCGTCAGGTCCGCGCGCATCGGCGTGACGGAGATATAGCCGTCCAGGTTCACAGCCGCATCGGTGTCCGGCGCGGTGGGATTGTGCTGGTACCCTCCCTTGATCCACAAGAACCGCCGTCCCGACGGAGAACTGTGCGGCTCGACGCTGAAATTGGTGCCCTGCCGGAAACCCTGCGGAACCACGCGCACGCCGAGCACCTCGTCCGCCGGCACCGGAGGAAAGTTCACGTTGTAGAACAGCCGGTAATCCGCCTGTTCGTCTGGGCTGGCGGCCAGGATCCGGCGCACCAGATCGACCGCATAGCGTTCGGCCGTTTCAAAGGCGTTGTCCAGCCCAAGATTGCGCGGGCCGAAATACTGCGACAGCGCAATGGCCGGCAGACCCTGCAAGGCCGCCTCCATCGCGCCGCCCAAAGTGCCGGAATAGAGCGCATTCTCTGCCGAGTTGTTGCCCCGGTTCACACCGGACAGGACGAGATCCGGCGGATTGTCCTTCATAACGTCATGCAATCCCGCCAGCACGCAGTCCGCCGGCGACCCCTCGGCGGCGTAGCGGCGCTCGCCCATCTTGGCGATCATCATCGGATGCGTGTAGCTGATGCAATGCGCGACTCCCGACTGCTCAAAGGCGGGTGCGACCGTCCAGACCTCGCCCTCGGCTCCGGCCAACTCGGCGGCAATCGCCTCGAGCGCCTTGAGGCCCGGCGCGTTGATCCCGTCGTCATTGGTCAGAAGTATGCGCATTGCCTGATCCCGATCCGGTTTGGCCCTTGATAGACGCGGCCTCGCGCAGCGGCAAGCAAACCCGGCCCGCAACCTGCGGCTTTCGCGCACCACTGAGGGGGAATTTCATCTCGACAAGGCCAGCGGCTGCGGCGTGCCAAAGCCGGTCCGCTCAGGCCGGAAACACGAAACACCGGTCCCGGCGGATCGTCAGCCACATCACCCGCCCGGGCTGCGGCATGAAGACATTGGGTACGGTCGCCTTGAGGATCGAGCCGTCATAATCCATCCGGAACTCGACCAGGCTTTCGTTGCCCAGAAAGCGCGCACGCTCGACCACGCCGCGCGCCGCGACCCCGTCGCTCGGCGTGGGAACCGGCCCCTTTCCGCCCCGGTCGAAGTCCAGTTTGACGTGCTGCGGCCGGAACACGATTTCGACATTGGTCCCGTCCGGAACGCCAGGCGCCAGGAATTGCCCGAACGGAGTCTGCGCCAGCGCGCCGTTGACCTGGGACCGCAACACGTTGACATCGCTGAAAAACGCCACCGCGGCCTTGTCCACGGGCCGGGTATAGACATTGTAGGGCGCGCCCTGCTGCACGATCCTGCCGCCGCGCATCAGCGCGATTTCGTCGGCCATGCGCATGGCTTCTTCCGGTTCGTGCGTGACCAGCAGAACCGCCGCGTCCTCATCCTTGAGAATGGCCAGGGTCTCGTCCCGGATACCGTCGCGCAACCGGTTGTCGAGGCCCGAAAACGGCTCGTCCATCAGCATGATCCGAGGGCGCGGCGCCAGGGCGCGGGCCAGCGCCACCCGTTGCTGTTCGCCGCCCGACAACTGATGGGGATACCCGTCGATGAAGCGCAGCAGATCGACCTTGGCCAACAGTTCCTCGACACGCGCCCGTTTCCTGTCCCTTGGCCCCTTCAGGCCAAAAGCCACGTTTTCAGCGACGCTGAGATGCGGAAACAGGGCGAAATCCTGAAACATGAGCCCGATTTCGCGCCGCTCCGGCGGAACCCGGAACACCGTGTCGCAGACCAGCTTGCCATCGACATAGATTTCTCCGGAATCCTGCATCTCGACCCCGGCGATCATGCGCAAGGTCGTGGATTTCCCGCAGCCCGACGGACCCAGCAGGCACGTCACCTGCCCGGCATTGATCCGCAGCGACACGTCATCGACCACCATGCGGCCCCCGAAGGCGCGTTTGATGTTGCGGATTTCGAGACGTGGTGGAACTGCCTTGACCGTCACCGATGGACCCCGTTGCCTTTCCCGATCAATTCCATCGGGCTTGGGCGGGGATAACAACCCCGCCCCGTCCACGCAAGAGATCAGCAATCCCCGCGCGGACCGGACCATTCGCGGGGCCAAGCGTTCGACGGCATGGGCCGCGCTTGCCGGTACCCGATGACCGGGCTCACGCCAAAAGCTCGAAGTCGGCGCTGGCGCGGATGCGGCCGTTGACCTGAACCTCGACCCTGTGTCGGCCGGGCACCAGCCGAAACGTGGTCGCATCGCCCTTGAGCCTGTGGCGTTTGTGCAATCGCAGGGGTTCGGGGCCGGTCACGGACTGTTTCAGCTTGTGGACCTTGGGCGACAGTCTGCCTCCGGGCCTGCGGAAATGGATGACATAGTCCACCAGAACCGGCTGTCGCGCATCGCCGTCAATGGCTACGGTGAAGTCGAGGCTTTCGCCGATCCGCGCCCGTTCCGGCAGGTCCAGCGAGACATTCAGGCGGGCATCGGGATCGTAGCCCAGCCGTTTCATGGCGCCCGGGTGCCCGGACTTGACCAATCCGCGCAAGGCATGACCCGTCACCCAATCGAGCTCGTCCGGGCGTTGCCGGCCCGCGGCGCGCCAGGAATCCAGCCTGTCCAACACCATCCCCGGATCTTTCCTGGAGAGGTCGTTCAGGTGATTGGCCACCGAACGGGTGACATAGCGGGTCGCATCCGCGTGCAGGCGGTCCAACAGCGGCAGCGGATCGCGCGGATCGAGTTTCACGCCGATGCCCCAGGGCAAGCGCGGCCGGGTTCCTTCGCTGACCAACCGGCGCACGTGATAGCTGGGATGATCGCACCAGAGCTGCATCCGGGCCAGGACAAGTTCCGGCCATCGGTTCAGAAACGGCCGGATCGCCCATTCCATCGAGAACCGCTGCGTCACCTCTTCCAGCAGGTCCAGCGCCAGTTCGGGTTGGTCCAGACCCGCGGCGGCAATCCATTCGCCCAGAGGAGCGAAGATGAAATCGCCGAAATCGTCGTCGCTGCGCGCCGGATCCAGCGGCGGCGGCAGGGCACGCAGGATCACCGGCGCCACATCCGGCAAGCCGCCCGGAAGACCGTGCTGCAGGCATTCCGCGATCCATGCCATCCGGGCCTTCAACTCCAGGTCCGGCAGCCGGGTCATGACCCGCGCCTCGAAGGCCGCGGCGTCGAATTCGGGTTCCGCTTGGGCAAACAGCCCCGCCAGGTAACGGGTCTTTTCGGCGTTGAAAAGCTGATCCTTGAGCGAAAACCCCTGCGCCACGGTCACATCGTCAGGTTGGTCGCGCCGCCGTCCAGCAGGATGTTCTGCCCCACGATGAACCCGGCTTGTTGCGAGCACAGGAACGCACAGGCCGCGCCGAATTCCTGCCGGGTGCCGTAGCGGCGGGCGGGGATCGTCGCGGCGCGCTCGGCGCGCGCCTCGTCCAGCGAGATGCTCTTTTGCCTGGCCACGCCACTGTCCAGCGAATCCGCGCGATCCGTCGCGTGGATGCCCGGCAACAGGTTGTTGATCGTCACCCCATGGGGCGCGACCTGGCGCGCGGTTCCCGCCACATAGCCGGTCAGCCCGGTGCGCGCCGCGTTCGACAGGCCCAGCACCGCGATCGGCGCGCGCACGGATTGCGAGGTGATGTTGACCACCCGGCCCCAGCCCTTGTCCATCATCGACGGCAGCAGCGCCTTCATGAAGGCGATCGGTGTCAGCATGTTGGCATCCAGCGCCTTGATGAAATCGTCCCGATCCCAGTCCGACCACATGCCCGGCGGCGGGCCACCGGCATTTGTCACAAGGATGTCAACACCCTGCGCGGCTTCGATCACCTGCGCCTGACCCTCTGGCGTGGTCACGTCGCAGGCCACGGTCTGCACCTCGACACCGTAATCGGCGCGCAACCGGTCGGCCTGCGCCTCCAGCGCCTCGGCCCCGCGCGCGTTCATCACCAGATCGACGCCCTCGGACGCCAACGCCTCGGCGCAGCCCAGGCCCAGACCCTTGCTGCTGGCGCAGACCAGCGCCCGTTTTCCTGAAATTCCCAGATCCATGCGATCCCCCCTGTCCGTTGTTGCCCGCATGTCTAGCACCGGCCGGACAGGGAAGACCAGTTGGCGACGTGGAGTTAGTAGAAAAACTCCTCCCGCACGATCTTGCCATTGGCCACGTGATAGACGCCGACCTCTTTTATTTCAAAGGTTTCGCCGCTTTCCTTCACCTTGCCCTGCACCTCGAAGATCACGGCAAAGCGGTCCTCTCCGTGCAGGAACGGATCGCTGACCGACCCACCCGAGACCTCATGCGCGCTTTCCCACCAATCGTGCTTGCCGCGAATTCCGTCGAGGCCCTTTGTTTCCCGACCCATGCCTTGCATGTCCATCGCCTCAACCGACACGGCATCGGGCGCATAGAGCTTGTCCAGGTTTTCCTTGGCCCGGTCCTCGCGACAGCCGGCCACCAATTCCTGGGCGATTTCCTTCAAATTCATCGGTCCACTCCATTATTTTGTTCACTATATGTTCTTTCTGTCACATCCCGGCGATTCGCAACAGCCCCTTTGGCTTGCCTCGGCAGAATTCCCCGCCTATACGCGCGCTCATGCTGGACGTCGCCATCAACCGCCCCACCCTGCCGCCCGAGATCGCGCGGCGCCGGACCTTTGCCATCATCTCGCACCCGGATGCGGGCAAGACCACGTTGACCGAGAAATTCCTTCTGTATGGCGGCGCCATCCAGATGGCCGGACAGGTGCGGGCCAAGGGCGAGGCGCGGCGCACGCGGTCGGACTTCATGCAGATGGAGAAGGATCGGGGAATCTCGGTCTCGGCCTCGGCCATGTCCTTCGATTACGGCCCCTACCGGTTCAACCTGGTGGACACGCCCGGTCACTCGGATTTCTCGGAAGACACCTATCGCACGCTGACCGCCGTTGACGCCGCGATCATGGTGATCGACGGGGCCAAGGGCGTAGAAAGCCAGACGCAGAAACTGTTCGAGGTCTGCCGCCTGCGCGACCTGCCGATCCTGACCTTCTGCAACAAGATGGACCGCGAAAGCCGCGACACGTTCGAGATCATCGACGAGATCCAGGAAATGCTGGCCATCGACGTGACCCCGGCCAGCTGGCCCATCGGCATGGGGCGCGATTTCATCGGCTGCTATGACATGCTGCGCGACCGGCTGGAACTGATGGACCGCGCCGACCGCAACAAGGTGGCTGAAAGCATCGAGATCAACGGGCTGGACGACCCCAAAATGGCCGAGCACGTGCCCGCCGAATTGCTGGACAAGCTGCTGGAAGAGGTCGAGATGGCGCGCGAACTGCTGCCCGCGCTGGACCCGCAGGCGGTGCTTGAAGGCCACATGACCCCGATCTGGTTCGGCTCGGCCATCAATTCCTTCGGCGTCAAGGAACTGATGGAGGGCATCGGCCAGTACGGTCCGCAGCCGCAGGTGCAATCGGCCGAACCGCGCCAGATTTCGCCGGACGAGAAAAAGGTGGCGGGCTTTGTCTTCAAGGTGCAGGCCAACATGGACCCCAAGCACCGCGACCGGGTGGCCTTTGTCCGCATGGCCAGCGGCCACTTCAAGCGCGGGATGAAGCTGACCCATGTGCGCAGCAAGAAGCCGATGGCCATTTCCAACCCGGTGCTGTTCCTCGCCTCCGACCGGGAACTGGCCGACGAGGCCTGGGCCGGCGACATCATCGGCATTCCCAACCACGGCCAGCTGCGCATCGGCGACACCCTGACCGAGGGCGAGGCGATCCGCGTGACCGGCATCCCGTCCTTCGCGCCTGAACTGTTGCAGGGCGTGCGTGCGGGCGACCCGATGAAGGCCAAGCACCTAGAAAAGGCGCTGATGCAGTTTGCCGAGGAAGGTGCGGCCAAGGTGTTCAAGCCCTCGATCGGCTCGGGCTTCATCGTGGGCGTCGTGGGCGCGCTGCAGTTCGAGGTGCTGGCCAGCCGGATCGAGCTGGAATACGGCCTGCCCGTACGATTCGAACCGTCGCAATTCACCAGCGCGCGCTGGGTCTCTGGAGACAAGGCCGAGATCGACAAATTCGTGGCCGCAAACAAGCAGCACATCGCCCACGACCATGACGGCGACATCGTCTATCTGACCCGCCTGCAATGGGACATCGACCGGGTGGTGCGCGACTATCCGGCGCTGCACCTGTCCGCCACCAAAGAGATGATGACCTGACCGCAACGCTGGCCTAACGTCCGGGGCATGAGCCGAACAGACCCGCAATTCAGAACCCGTGACGCCGATGGATAGACCGACCTGGGGCGTGGTCGCCACGATCAAGGCCTCGCCTGCGGACATATTGCGATTTGCCGCGCATCATCTGGACATGGGGGCGCAGCGGCTGTTCATCTATCTCGATGCCCCGAACCCCATGGCCTTTGACCGCCTCGCCGCCCATCCCGCAATCTGCGTCACGACCTGCGACCAGGCCCACTGGGCCGGGTTCAGACACAAACGGCCCAGAAAGCACCAGGTCCGCCAGACCGCCAACGCGACCCACGCCTATCACCGCGCCGATGTGGACTGGCTGGTGCATATCGACGCCGATGAGTTCCTTTGGAGCGACCGCCCCATTGCGGATGCCCTGCATGCGCTTCCAAGCGACACGGTCTGCGCGCGGGTTCGTCCCGTCGAAGCCCTGGCGGGAGGGACGGACCTATACAAGGGGTTCATCCCCGCAGGCCCGGACCGGGACGCCATCGTGCGCCGCGTCCATCCGCAATTCGGAGCCCATGTGAAGGCCGGATTCCTGAGCCATGTCGCGGGCAAGGTGTTCGCGCGAACCGGTCAGACCGGCATCGAATTCCGCATCCACGACCTGTTTCGCGACGGGCAGCGCCTGCCCTGCCGCGCCGAACTCGCGCGGATCGATCTTTGCCACAATCACGCGCGCAGCTGGGAGGATTGGATCTCACGCTACCGCTTTCGGCTGGAACACGGTGCGTACCGGCCGGACCTTGCCCCCAACACCGACCGCGCCAAGGGTGGCGTGACGATGCACGAATTGCTGAGCGGACTTGAATCCGAACGCGGCGAGGCCGGCCTGCGCGCGTTTTTCGACGAGCTGAGCGGCGCCGACCCGCCGGTACGAAAACGCCTCGATGCCCATGGGCTGCTGCTGCACCGCCCGCTCGATCTCGATTCGAAGGTGGCGAAACACTTCCCTTCCGAGGGTTGAATTGTTGAGGCCCTGCACGACCTTCGGCGGGAATTGACGCGCCGCCACGAGTTAATTTGACCCTGTCACGCCTTTTTGTTATGTCCCCGCGCAAGCCGAAACGCGCATGGGGCGCATGGTCATACGGACCCGGCTGATCTCAGACGCGCGGGCCAGGTCAGTGTCCGCATGAACCGGACATATATGACGAAATTCAACGAACTGAACCTGAACCCCAAGGTCCTCAAAGCTGTTGAGGAAGCCGGATACGAAACCCCCACCCCGATTCAGGCCGGCGCCATTCCCGCCGCTCTCGAAGGCCGGGACGTTCTGGGCATAGCACAGACCGGCACGGGCAAGACCGCCGGCTTCGTGCTGCCGATGATCACCCTGCTGGCGCGCGGGCGCGCGCGGGCGCGGATGCCGCGCAGCCTGGTGCTGTGCCCGACCCGCGAACTGGCGGCGCAGGTGGCCGAGAACTTCGACACCTATGCCAAGCACCTCAAGCTCACCAAGGCGCTGCTGATCGGCGGCGTCAGCTTCAAGGAACAGGATGCGCTGATCGACCGGGGCGTCGATGTGCTGATCGCCACACCGGGGCGTCTGCTCGACCATTTCGAGCGCGGCAAGCTGCTGCTGACCGGCGTGCAGATCATGGTGGTGGACGAGGCCGACCGCATGCTCGACATGGGGTTCATTCCCGACATCGAGCGCATCTTCAAGCTGACGCCGTTTACCCGGCAGACCCTGTTCTTCTCGGCCACCATGGCGCCCGAGATCGAGCGCATCACCTCGGAGTTCCTTTCGGCCCCGACGCGGGTCGAGGTTGCGCGCCAGGCCACGGCGTCGGAGACCATCGAGCAGGCCGTGGTGATGTTCAAGGCCAGCCGCCGCGATCGCGAAGCAAGCGAGAAGCGCAAGCTGCTGCGCCAGCTGATCGATGCCGAAGGCGACAAATGCACCAACGCCATCATCTTTTGCAACCGCAAGACCGAAGTCGATATCTGCGCGAAATCGCTCAAGAAATACGGCTATGACGCCGCCGCCATTCACGGCGATCTGGACCAGTCGCAGCGGACCAGGACGCTGGACGGGTTCCGCGACGGTTCCCTGCGGCTTCTGGTGGCCTCGGACGTTGCGGCGCGCGGGCTGGACATCCCGTCGGTGAGCCATGTGTTCAACTATGACGTACCCGGTCATGCCGAGGATTACGTCCACCGCATCGGCCGCACCGGTCGTGCCGGACGCGCGGGCAAGGCGATCACGATCTGCGGTCCGCGGGATGCGAAGGCGTTGGACGCGGTCGAGAAGCTGATCCAAAAAGAGATCCCGCGCCTCGACAACCCGTCGGCAACCGAGCCCGAGCCCGAGGCCGAAGCCCTGAAACCGGACCCGAAGCGCGCGAAAGAGAAGAGAGAAAAGAAGGGCGCCGGCGAGGCACGCAAGGCCAGGGAACCGAAGGGGCGCAAGCAGGTCCGAAGGGACGACAACGGCCAGACCGTCGTCGGCATGGGCGATCACCTGCCGCGTTTCATCGCGCTCAGCTTCGAGGAACGCCGCGCCGGTTGACTGGATCGGTGCGGGCCGGGTTCCGCGATACGACCGCCTAGATGGCCAGCACCAGGGCCAGAATCGACACCCCGAGCAATCCGATCCCCGCAATCTCGCGCCGCGTTATCGTTTCGCGGAAGAAAAAGGTCGAGGCCATCAGGCTGAAGATCAGCTCCACCTGGCCCAGCGCCTTGACATAGGCGGCGTTCTGCAAGGTGAAGGCCAGAAACCAGCAGAACGAGCCGCCCAAGCTGGTCAGTCCGACAAATACGGCCGTCCTCCGTGCCTGCCATACCGCGACCAGTTCCGCACGGTCGCGCCAGAACAGCCAGGCCCCCATCGACAGCAACTGAAACGCTGTCACGGCCGCCAATGTCACAAGCGCCCGAAACCAGGCATCGACATCCCCCAGCTGCAGCGAGGCGCCGCGGTAGCTGACTGCGGAAAACGCAAACAGAACGCCGGAGCCAAGCCCGAGTTGCGACGCACGGTTGGTCAGGTGCCGCCACCACGTGCCGTCGCCCCCCGGAGTCTTGGACAGCAACAGGACGGCGACCAGACCCAGCAGGATCGCGCCCAGCGCGCCGATCGACACGCCCTCGCCCAAAACCAGCAATCCGACAATCGCGGTCTGGATCACTTCGGTTTTCTTGAACGTTATGCCAACCGCAAAGTTGCGTTGCTTGAACAACGCAACGACGCAGACGGTGGCGAGGATCTGCGCCGTCCCGCCGATGGCGACGAACAGCCAGAACCGGCCAGACAGCGGCGGCAGGTCTGCAGCGCCCGATATCAGCAGGATCGCCAGAGCCAGACCCGCCAGCGGGGCGGAATAGGCGAACCTGGCAAAGGTCGCGCCCGCGGCGGACAGTTTGACCGTGCTCAGCGATTTCTGCAGCATGAAGCGCACGGTCTGAAACAGCGCGGCCGCAACGGTGACGGGGATCCAAAGGCTCATGGTTCCCCTTGTGGAAGGAAATCAGTGCTTTGGCCAGAGCGGATGCGGCACCGGATCCTTGGCCTTCCAGAAATACCGGCGAAAGATCTCGGCGTAGGAACGGTAGACGTAGCTCTCGTTGGAGGCCAGATAGCGGTCCTTGCCCGCGCGGTAGAGCGCCGGCAACTGGTACCAGGCGGCATTCGGATTCATGTGATGTACGACGTGCAGGTTGTTGTTCAGAAACAGGAAGGCAAGCGGCCCGCGGTCTTCGATGATGACGGTGCGGCCCCGCACCTTTTCATGCGCGCGGTGCTCCAGGAACGTGCGGATCTTGAGCAGACCCAATCCGATATAGGCCGAAACCAGAAACGCCCAGACCGGCATCGCCGAGACCGCCACGATCCAAAGAACGACGGCCACGCCGGGGATGTGCAGCCCCCAGGCCCACCAGATCGCCCGATCGCCCCGCAGCGCCCCGCGCCATTCGTCCCGCAAGAACGCGGCCTGACCGATGGCCGGTCCCAGGACCATCCTGCCCAGCAAGGTGTTGTTCATCGCGTAGAGCCGTTTCTTCCAGCGCGGCAGGCCGTTCCAGACCTTGGGGTCGAGGTAGTTCGATTCCGGATCGTCGTAAGGATCGGTCAGGTTGGAATCCCGGTGATGCGCCAGGTGCAGATCCCGGAACCGGTTGTAGGGAATGCAGATCGTCAGCGGCAGCGCCATCAGCGCCTCGTTCAGCCATCTGGTGCGGAACGGATGTCCGTGCAGCGCCTCATGGGTCAGCGAGGAATGCAGCGCCGCCACGCAGCCCATCACCGGTATGGCCAGCCACGGACTCCAGGCCGCCAGCCAGAAGATCGAGGCGAGCCAGGCGCCATAGCAGATGAGGATCAGAAAGAAGGTCGGCCATTCGGGGCCGGTGTTCCGGGTGCGCCGCTCAGACATTGCGCCCCCACCGGATACCGGCCCAGATCCGTTCATAGACGAAGTACAAGCTCAGCCCGATGGCCGTATTGATCACGGCGAGCGTACCGCCAACCGCCGCGGATCCGGTCGCGACCAGACCCACCACCGTCATGGAGATCAAACCCACAAGATTCCAGATCACAGCCTTTACGACTGATCTGCGTCGCGTTTCCATTCCGTTCCCCAAGTTTTCTTGGTCTTTTTCAAATTGTTACAGATCACCGAGACGTGTGAGAATTCGGAATATGATTAACAAAACTAAGCGGATGTGATAAAAGTTATCGAATGTATGAGAAAATGGACAAACGCGACCGGGCAGCGCAGTTTCGTATGCGGCTGGCCCGTGCCATGGAAGAGGCCGAGATCAGCCAAAGCGAGCTCGCGCGGCGAATCGGCGTGGATCGTTCAACGGTCTCGCAACTCCTGACCGACGAAGGCGCGCGCCTGCCGAACGCCCATGTCGTCGGAAGTTGCGGCGCGGCGCTGGGGGTCTCGGCCGACTGGCTGCTCAGCCTGTCGGAGCGACCCGAAAGCGCGGCGGAGTTGCTGGCCAGTTCGCTGACGCTCACCGAAGCGCCCAGGGCGCTGGTGGACGAGCGCATCTTCGAATGGCACCAGCAGGCCGCGGGCTACAAGATCCGCTATGTCCCGGCGGCCCTGCCCGACATGCTCAAGACGCGCGCAATTCTGGAATGGGAGTATTCGCCCCATCTGGGCAAAACGGCGGATCAGGCCATCGGCGCGTCCGGCGACCGGCTGGCCTGGATGCGCAGCGCACAATCCGACTACGAGATCGCCATGCCGCTGTATGAGATTCACAGTTTTGCCCACGGCACCGGCTACTACGACGGCTTGCCGCTCGACGTGCGGCTTGAGCAGATCGACCACCTGCTGGAGCTTTGCGAACAGCTCTATCCGCGCCTGCGAATCTACCTCTACGACGCCAAGCGCCTCTACTCGGCGCCGGTCACGATCTTTGGCCCGCTGCTTTGCGTCTTCTATGCGGGCTCGCACTATATGGCTTTCCGCGACCGGGACCGGATCGAACTGTTCACGCGGCACTTCGACACGCTGGTGCGCGAGGCCGATCTGACGGCCAGAGATCTGCCGATACATCTGCGGGAATTGCGCGATGCGATCACGGCGTGACGCGGCAACCGCTGCGCACAGGCTGTGCAAGGCCCGGTCCGTTGCGGTATAGTCTTCGGGCGCGAACCTGATGGAATTCCCACCGGTCGAGACGAACAACGGAGGATTCGACAAATGGACGCACTCAAGACTGCCGAATATGCCCGTGCGCTCTATTCGGCCCACGGAGACAAGGCCGAAGCCGAGGCTGCGCAAAAGATGCGCGCCTGCGAAGAGGCCGGCAAGACGGACGAGGCCAGGGACTGGGAAGCCGTGCGCCAGGCCATCCGCCAAATCCGAGGTCCGAATCAGGCGTGAGCCGCAGAGACGACGCCGTGCGCCGGCCCGCCAGGCGGGCCGGTTTGGCGCGGCGGTTCAAGGTTTGGGGTCGGGATTGACCGTGTGCCCGTCCACGGCGATCACCTGTCCGGACACCAGCCGTGCGGCATCCGAGGCGAGGAACACCGCCATGTTGGCGATGTCGCGCCCTTCGACGAACCGACCCATCGAAGTCCCCGACGCATATCCTGCATAGACCTGGTCGCGGGTCATGCCCTTGGCCGCCGCTTCGCGTTCCAGCACGCCCTCCATGCGTGGTCCCTCCACCGCACCGGGGCAAATGACGTTGCAGCGAACGCCGAACGGACCAAGCTCCATCGCCAGAGTCTTGCCGAGGCCGATGACTCCCCACTTGGCCGCAGCATAGGGCGCCCGGTTGGGATAGCCGTACAATCCGGCCGTGGACGAGGTGATGAGGATGACGCCGCTGCGCTGCCGCTTCAGCATCGGCGCCGCGTGTTTCGCACACAGAAACGCGCCGTCCATATTGACGGAAATGCATTTTTGCCAATCTCTTAGCGCCACATCCTCAACCAAGGCCGTCGGACCAGCGATGCCCGCATTGGCGCAGAGCACATCCAGACCGCCCCAATCAGCCTCGATCGCATCGAACGCTTCCGCCACGGCGTCTTCGTCCGCGACATCGACGCGCGATCTGCGCCAATGCTCCGGGCAGAGCGCCAGCGCCGCTTCGTCCACGTCCGCAACCCAAACCCGCGCCCCGCTTGCATCGAACGCCTCTGCCATCGCCCGGCCCACGCCCGAGGCCCCGGCCGTGATCAGCACCCGGCTGCTCATGCGGGCCTGCGGATCGAGTTGCCGGCCCCGTCGGGATAGGGCAGTCCGGCCTGCGCCTCGGCGACCCGCGCCATCGCCGCCTCGATCTCGGGCGACGGCGCGCAAGGCCGCCGGGTCTCCAGGCTTACGTGCAGCAAAAAGCTCTCGCCGGTCGCCAGCAGCTTGTCGCCTTCGTACATGCGGTGGAACAGGTGCAGTTTCTTGCCCTGCCCCAGCAGCATCTGCGTCCGGACTTCGATCCTGGTTCCGGCGTGGGCCTCATCGAGGTGGCGGATATGGGTCTCGGCGGTGAAATAACTGCCCCCCGAGGCGATGTAGTCCGCATCGCAGCCGATGATCTCCATGAACCGGTCGGTGGCGTTGGCAAACGCCTCCAGATACTTGGACTCGGTCATGTGGCCGTTGTAGTCGGTCCAGTCCAGCGGCACCGCGCGCGCCAGCGTCAGGATCGGCTGGCTCAGATCGGCCTGATCCAAAGTCGGCAAGGCCCCGGATTTCAACCGCGCGTCGTGTTGGTTGAGCACCGCCCCCGCACCCCAATCCTGCTGTTTCAGCGCCCGCATCATGCCCACCAGGTTGGTGTCCCGGATGCGTTCCAACTCACGGATCGAGTGCATCCCCGACTGGGCATCCGACTGATCCGCGATCATGTCCACCAACTCGTCGGTGAACTCGGGCACGTCCATCAGCTTGGTCCAGGGCCATTTCAGCGCGGGGCCGAACTGAGCCATGAAATGTCGCATCCCGGCCTCGCCCCCGGCCACGCGATAGGTCTCGAACAGGCCCATCTGCGCCCAGCGGATGCCGAAGCCCATGCGGATCGCCTCGTCCACCTCCTCGGTCGTGGCGACACCGTCCTTCACCAACCACAGCGCCTCGCGCCAGACGGCCTCGAGGAACCGGTCCGCGATATGCGCGTCGATCTCCTTGCGGACCTGCAGCGGGAAGAACCCGACCGAGCGCAACTCGGCCTTGGCCCGCTCGATCAATTCGGGCGGATTGGCCGCCGAGGGCACCAGCTCGACCAATGGCAGCAGATAGACCGGGTTGAACGGATGCGTCACCACGATCTGCCCGGGCCGCTGCGCACCCTGCTGCAACTCCGACGGCTTGAAGCCGCTTGTCGAAGACCCGATGATCGCCTGCTTGTCGCAGGCCTCCTGCAGTTCCGCATAGACCTTCAGCTTCAGGTCCAGCCGCTCGGGCACGCTCTCCTGGATCCACGACGCTTCCTGCACCGCTTCGGCCATGTCCGCGTGGAAGCTCAGCGCGCCCTCGGGCGGCAGAGGCACATCGCTCAGCCCCGGCAGGGACCGGCGCGCGTTGTCCAGAACCTCGCCGATCTTGCGCTCGGCCTCGGGATCCGGGTCGAACACCCGCACGTTCCAGCCGTTGAGCAGGAATCGCGCGGCCCACCCGCCGCCGATCACACCACCGCCGATGATTGCAGCCGTTTTCGTCATGGTCGCATCTTTCACTTCGTATCGGGTTTCAGCCTGCGGCGCCCACCGGCGCGCGCTTGGTGAGACCCAGCTTCTCCCGCACCTCCTGCGGACCGATCACGCGCGCTCCCAGGTTTTCGATGATGGTCTGCGCCCGTTCCACCAGCTGCCAGTTCTCGGCCAGCACGCCCTTCTCCAGCCACAGGTTGTCCTCCAGTCCAACGCGCACGTTGCCGCCCGCCAGCACCGCTGCGGCGACATAGGCCATCTGGTGCCGCCCCAGTGAAAACGCGCTGAAGGTCCAGTCGTCGGGAACGTTGTTCACCATCGCCATGAACGTGTTCAGATCGTCGGGCGCCCCCCACGGCACTCCCATGCACAGCTGCACCAGCGCCGGGCTGTCCAGAACGCCGTCCTTGACCAGTTGCCTGGCATACCAAAGATGCCCGGTATCGAAGGCCTCGATCTCGGGCTTGACACCCAGATGCGTCATCATCCGGCCCATCGCGGTCAGCATGCCGGGCGTGTTGGTCATCACATAATCGGCCTCGGCAAAGTTCATCGTGCCGCAATCCAGCGTGCAGATCTCCGGCAGGCACTCGGCCACATGCGCCACCCGCTCGGACGCGCCGATCATGTCGGTCCCGGCTTCGGCCAGCGGAAGCGGGTTCTCGACCCCGCCAAAGACCATGTCCCCGCCCATGCCCGCGGTCAGGTTCAGAACCACGTCCACCTCCGCATCGCGGATCCGGTCCGTCACCTCGCGATAGAGGTCCAGCCGCCGGCTGGGCGCGCCGGTCTCGGGGTCGCGCACATGGCAATGCACCACCGCCGCTCCGGCCTTGGCCGCCGCGATGGCGCTGTCGGCGATCTGCTTGGGCGAGCGCGGCACATGCGGGCTGCGATCCTGCGTGCCGCCCGAGCCGGTGACGGCGCAGGTGATGAAGACGTCGCGGTTCATTTCCAGAGGCATGTCGTTTTCCCCATGTTGTACCGGGTTGCACTGTCGGTTTTCCCCAGACTTGTCCCCGGATTCCGATTTGCTTTCGCAGGCGACTCTGGCGCAGCCTGAACACGACAACTTGCCAGAATGCGAATCGAACTTGATGAAATCCGCAAAAAACATCCTCCAGCCGGAACACCGCGCCCTCAAGACCGCGGTGCTGGTGCTGGACGAGTGCAATACGCTCAGCTTCGCCGCCGCGGTCGATCCGATGCGCGCGGCCAACCGGCTGGCGGACCGGCCCGCCTTCGACTGGGACTACGTCACCGCCTCGGCCGCGCCGGCGCAGCTGACCAGCGCGCTGAGCGTGCCGGGAATACCCTTGGCGCGGCTCGAGGCCTGCGATCTGCTGATCGTCGTCGCCGGCTTTCAACTGGCCCGCCACGCCACGCCCAGCCTGCTGGCCGGTCTGCGCCGGATCGCGGGAACCGGCGCTGCCCTCGCCGGGATCGACGGCGGCCCCTGGCTGCTGGCCGAGGCCGGCCTGCTCGACGGCCATTCCGCCACCACCCACTGGGAAGACCTCGAGAACTTCGCGGCCCGTTTTCCGGAGGTGACGGTTCTGCCCGACCGGTTCGCGGTGTCCGGCAACCGCCTGACCTCGGGCGGCGCCATCCCCGCGGTCGAGATGATGCTACACGTCATCGCCGCCCGTCATGGCGCACGGTTCGCCGCACGGGTCGCGGGCCTCTTTCTCTATGACGGCATCGCCGAACCGTCGCGCCCGCAAAGCCGGATCGGCGCGCCGCACCGTCACAACGCCCTGACGGCCAGGGCCAACGCGCTGATGGAGGCCGCCCTGGACGAGCCCCGGCCGCTGGCCGACATCGCCAAGGCCCTGGGCACCAGCCCCCGCACCCTGCAGCAGCAGTTCCGCCTGCGCCTGAACACCACCCCGCAGGACCATTATCTGCACCTGCGCCTGGCCGAGGCCCGCCGGCTGGTCACGGACACCGACATGCCGCTGATGGACGTGGCGCTGGCGACCGGCTTCGCCTCGCAATCCAGCTTCGCCCGCGCCTTCCGCACCGCCCACGGGCTCTCGGCCCGCGACCTGCGGCAGGAACGCGCGGGCGCGCCACAGCCCTGATCTTCATCTTGCCGGAAATACTCCGGGGGTGAATTGCCCGAAGGGCAAGAGGGGGCCGGCCCCCTTCCCACTCAATACGGCATCGGATGCGCGCGGTGGGCCGCCGAAATCTCGTCGAGAACGGCATCGGACAGTTGCAGGTCGGCGCCGTGCAGGATGTGCTCCAGTTGGGTCCGGGTTGTGGCCCCGAAGATCGCCGACATCATGAAGGGCCGGGTGTGACACCAGGCCAGGGCCATGTGGACCGGGTCCAGCCCGTGCCGCCGGGCGATCTCAAGATAGGCCTCCACCGCATTGAAAACACGGGATGATTTGCGCCCGCCCATCTCGGGCACCAGGGACATGCGCGAGCCGTGGGGGACCGTGCCGCCCTGATACTTGCCGGTCAGAAATCCGGCGCCCAAGGGTGAAAAGGCCATCAGGCCCACGTCTTCGTTAACGCTCAGTTCAGACATGTCCGTATCGTACAGGCGACAGAGCAGCGAGTATTCGTTTTGTACAGACGCCACGCGCGGCCATCCGCGCGCTTCGGCGATGCGCAGCCACTGCGCCGTGCCCCAGGCGCTTTCGTTGCTGAGGCCGAAGGCGCGGATCCGGCCCCTGTCCACCTCGTGCTGCAGGGCTTCGAGGCACTCCTCCATGTTGGCCAGCGTCGCCGCGCGATCCTGGCCGGACGGATCGTAGGTCCAGTTCTGCCGGAACATGTAGCTGCCGCGGTTGGGCCAGTGGAACTGGTAGAGGTCGATGTAATCGGTCTGCAGGCGCCGCAGCGATCCCTCGATGGCCTGCGGTATGGTCCGCGCCGAAATCGGCGCGCCGTCACGCGCGCCCATGAACCCCGCACCGGAATGCTTGGTGGCCAGCACATAGTCGCCGCGCCGGCCCGGATGGGCGGCGTTCCAGGTTCCGACGATCTCTTCGGTGCGGCCCACGGTCTCTTTCGAGACCGGGTTCACCGGGTACATCTCGGCGGTATCGACAAAGTTGATCCCGGCAGCCAGGGCCATGTCGATCTGGGCATGCGCCTCGGCCTCGGGCGTCTGGGTGCCGAAGGTCATCGTGCCAAGGCACAGTTCCGACACCATCACGCCGGTGCGTCCCAGCGGCTTGCGTTTCATGGCCTGATCCTCCTGCTGCTGCCGGCGCAACCCTAACGGGCCGGTTTCCGGGGGCAACCCCCTTGTGATGCGCGCCGGTTTCCGACAGCCTTGCGGATGGAAGGAGACCAGCCATGGCGCAGACCATCACCAAGGGGATCAAGGCGTTGCTGGACGAGGCGAACGCTGTGGTCCGGATCATGCCGGTGGCCGAGGCCAGGACATTGTTCGACGACCCCGGCCATGTCTTCGTCGATCTGCGCGACATCCGCGAGCTGCAGCGCACGGGCCGGATTCCCGGCGCGTTTTCCTGCCCGCGCGGGATGCTGGAATTCTGGATCGACCCGGAAAGCCCCTATCACAAGGAGGTTTTCAACCAGGACAAGACCTATGTCTTCTACTGCGCCAGCGCCTGGCGCTCGGCGCTGAGCGCCAAGGTGGCGCAGGAGATGGGGCTGAGCCCGGTGCTGCATCTGGAAGGCGGGTTCACGGAATGGGTGAAACAGGGCGGGCCGGTGGAAAAACGGGCGTGAGGCGGCGCGGCCTGTGTCCGTCGGGTTCGAGGACCGGACCGCGGACCCGGCCGGCATACGCCCCGCTTGCCCTTGAGCCTCGCCTGTTGCAGACTTTGTGGTGGAGGAGGGATGTCTGTTTCACCGCCGCGCCGGTCGGCAACCGGACCAGCGCGGCGCCATGCTTTGGGAGGCGTATGTCATGACATCCAAGACCGCGGGCTCCACGCCGCCGGACAATCTGACGCCGCAGCAGCGCAACATGCCCGAGGTCCACAGGGTGACCTGGGACGATGTCACCGCGTCGCTGAAGGCCGGGTTTTCGGACTTTCTGGCCCGCCCCGTCATGAGCGGCTTCTTCGGCCTGTTCTATGCGCTTTTCGGTATTCTGTTCGTCTGGTGTCTGGTCTGGCTCGGCGCGGTCTGGATGATCATTCCCGCCGCCGTGGGCTTTCCGCTGGTCGCGCCTTTCGCCGCCGCCGGGCTGTATGAAATGTCCCGCCGGATGCAGAAGGGGGAAAGTTTCGGCTGGTCTGAAATCCTCAGCGTCATGGCCAGTCAGCGCAAGCGCGAAATGGGCTGGATGGCCTTTGTCACCCTGTTCATTTTCTGGGTGTGGATCTATCAGGTGCGGCTTTGGCTGGCGATAATCCTGAAGGATGCCTCCTTTTCGAGTCTTGACGGGTTTTTGAACTCGGTCTTCTTCACGCCGCAGGGCTGGGCCTTTCTTGCCGTCGGCACCTGTGTCGGCGCGTTTCTGTCGGCGGTCCTGTTCTCGGTGACAGTCATCGCCATGCCGATGCTGCTCGACCGGGAAACCGATTTCGTTTCCGCCATGCTCACGTCGCTGCGCGTGGTTTCGGAAAGCCCGGTGGTCATGCTGACCTGGGCGGCGATCATCTCGATCACCATGCTGGTGTCGCTGGTTCCGGCCTTTCTGGGCCTGGTCCTTACCCTGCCGATCCTGGGCCACGCCACATGGCATCTCTATCAGCGGGCGGTGCCACCTGCCGAGGCATGATCCGGTGAAGCCGGTCCTTCCCGGTCGCGGGCCGCGCCCCGGCCCGCCCTCATTCCGGCATTGAGAACAAAAAGGGAACACGATAGAGTCTTTCCATGTCGACTCACCTGCTCAGCCGCAAGCCCGCCCGCGATGTGCCGGCGCTGGTCCTGCATCCGGAAATCAGCCTGGCGCTGGCCCGCGTACACGAAGCCTGCGGCCCGGCCCGGCGCAGTTTCGCCATGTGGCTGGCGGGACAGATGCAGGGGCCGGTGCTGTGGATCGCGCCCGCCTGGGGCGCCGATCAGCTGAACCCGGACGGGATGATGCCCTTTGCCGATCCGGCGCGGTTCCTGTTCGTGCACCCCACCCGGGCCGAGGATCTGCTGTGGTGCCTGGAAGAGGCGCTGCGCAGCGGCGCGGTGCCGCTGGTGGTGGGCGATCTGCCCGAGGCGCCGGGCCTGACGCCGGTGCGGCGGATGCATCTGGCCGCCGAACAGGGCGGTGCGATGGGACGGGCGCCGCTGGGGCTGCTGCTGACCCCCGGCGAGGGCGGCGCGCAGGGGATCGAGACGCGCTGGCACATGGCCCCGGCGCATCACGGCGAGGCGCGCCGCTGGACCCTGGCCCGCCGCCGCGCCCGCGCCCTGCCCCCGGCGGCGTGGCGGGTCACGCAGACCGCCCCGCGCACCCGGCTGACGCTGGAACGGATCGGCGCGGATTGACGCGGCCCGGTTCACGCAACTTGTTACTGGTCAAACGAACCCGGCCTGCTTAGCGTGCGCGCATGACCCACCCGATCCATGACAGCCGATATTCCTGGTTCCGCCTGCTGGTCACGCTGGCCATCGCGACGGTGGCGAATGTGGGCATGTGGGCGGTGATCGTGGTCATGCCGGATATCGAGGTGCAGTTCGGCGCCGGGCGGGCCGAAGCCTCGCTGCCCTACACGCTGACGATGATCGGCTTTGCGCTGGGCAATCTGTGGCTGGGGCGGCTGGTCGACCGGCTGGGCGTCACCTGGGCGCTGATCGGCGCGGCCGGGGTGAGCGCGGCCAGCTATGTGCTGTCCACGCTGGCGCCGTCGATGACGCTGCTGGCGGCGGCGCATCTGCTGCTGGGGCTGGGCACCGCCGTCGGGTTCGGCCCGCTGATCGCCGACATCTCGCACTGGTTCATCCGCCGGCGCGGCATCGCCGTGGCGCTGGTGGCCAGCGGCAACTATCTGTCCGGCGCGATCTGGCCCACCCTGCTGGCGAGCACCCTGGCCGAGCATGGCTGGCAGCAGGTCTATCTGAACCTTGCCGGCATCACGCTGGTGGCGGTCATCCCGTTGGCGCTGCTGCTGCGCCGGTCGTTGCCGGCCGATGCCCATGACACCGCGGCGACCGCGGCCCGCCTGAACGCCAAGAGCGCCGGCCTGTCGCCGCGGGCGCTGCAATACGTGCTGGGGCTGGCCGGGATCGGCTGCTGCGTGGCGATGTCGATGCCGCAGGTCCATATCGTCGCCTATTGCGTGGGCCTGGGCTATGGTCCCGTGGCCGGGGCCGAGATGCTGTCGCTGATGCTGCTGGGCGGCGTGGTCAGCCGGGTGATCTCGGGCCTGGTCGCCGACCGGCTGGGCGGCGTGCGCACCCTGCTGATCGGGTCGGTGCTGCAGTGCATCGCCCTGTTCCTGTTCCTGCCCTATGACGGGCTGGTCTCGCTCTATCTGGTGAGCGCGCTGTTCGGCCTGGCGCAGGGCGGGATCGTGCCGAGCTATGCGCTGATCGTGCGGGAATACATGCCGCCGCGCGAGGCGGGCGCGCGGGTCGGGTTCGTGATGATGATGACGATCCTCGGCATGGCGCTGGGCGGGTGGATGTCGGGCTGGATCTACGACGTGACCGGGAATTATCAGCTGGCCTTCATCAACGGCATCGCCTGGAACGGCCTGAACATCGCGATCATGCTGATGCTGCTGGCGCGGTCGCGCCCGCGCCGGCGAGAGGCGCTGGCGTGAGCGGGTCCGGCGCCATGTCCCGGCGGACCCTGCTGTGTCTGGCGGCGGCTGCGGTGGCGGCGGCGCCGCTGCGGGCCGCGCTGACCCCGTATGACCTGGACATCGGGAAATCGGAGGTCGGGTTCCTGTTCACCCTGGCGGGCACGCGCCAGGTCGGCACCATGCCGGTCAGATCCGCCGACATCCGCATCGACCTGAGCGATCTGGCGCGGAGCCGCGTGGATGTGGTGATGGATGTGAGCGGGGCCGAGACCCGGTTCGCCTTTGCCCGCAGCGCCATGCTGGGGGCGCAGGTTCTGAACGCCGCCCGCTTCCCGACTATCCGTTTCGTTTCGACCCGCATCCAGCTTGGCGACGGCGGGCGGCTGTCGGACGGGGCGCGCGTCACCGGCGACCTGACCCTGCGCGGCGTCACCCGGCCCGTCACCCTGGAGGCCAGCCTATACCGGCAGCGGGGCACGGCGGCGACCGAGCTGGGGGAGCTGAGTTTTGCCCTGACGGGCCGGATCAGCCGCAGCGCGTTCGGGGCCGAGGGCTATCCCGAACTGGTGGCGGACGCCGTCGATCTGGACATCCGCGCGGTGATCGCGCGCGGGGCCTGAGACCCGGCTTTGGCCAAAACCGACGCCCAAAAGTCGAGAACGATCAAGCACATCGAAACCAGACCGTCATTTTGGGCATGTCATGCGTACGATCCTTTCCTTTGCCGCCCTTTTCCTGTCCGTCATCCTGCTGCAGCTTTCCACCGGAGGGGTCGGCCCGCTGGACGCGATCTCGGGGCTGACGCTCGACTTCTCGACCGAGCAGATCGGTCTGTTGGGATCGGCGCATTTCCTGGGCTTTTTCATCGGCTGCTGGTGGGCGCCGCGGCTGATGGGCACCGTCGGCCATTCCCGCGCCTTCGCGGTCTGCACGGCGTTGGGCGCGATGGGCCTGCTGGGCCATACCCTGACGGAAAACCCCTATGTCTGGGCGCTGTTGCGGATCGCGTCGGGCACCTGCGTCGCCGGCTGCTATACGGTGATCGAGGCGTGGCTGAACGCCAAGGTCACGAACGCGACGCGGGGGCGCGCGACCGGCATCTACCGGATCGTGGACATGAGCGCCTCGCTCTGTGCGCAGCTCATCATCGCGGTTCTGCCGCCGGCCTCCTACGTGTCCTACAACATCCTGGCCATTCTCTGCTGCGCCGCGCTGCTGCCGCTGACGCTCACCCGCGCGAGTCAGCCGGAAACGCCGGACGCGCCGCGCCTGCGCCCGAAGCTGGCCTGGAGCTGTTCGCCGCTGGCGGTGGCCGGCGTGATCGTGGCGGCGCTGAGTTCGGCCTCCTTTCGGATGGTCGGCCCGGTCTATGGTCAGGAGGTCGGGCTGCGGGTCGATCAGATCGCCTTTTTCCTCGCCTCCTTCGTGCTGGGCGGCGCGGTCGCGCAGTATCCGATGGGGTGGCTTGCGGACAAGTACGACCGGCGCTGGGTTCTGATCTGGCTGTCCGCCGCCGCCGTGCTGAGTTGCGGCGTGACCATGGCGGCCAGCGGATCGGGCACGGTGGGCGTCATGCTGGCCGCCGGGTTCTTCGGCTTTACCACCTTTCCGATCTTCTCGGTCTCGGCGGCCCATGCCAACGATTTCGCGACCTCGGAACAGCGGGTCGAGCTGTCGGCGGCGCTGATGTTCTTCTTCGCGCTGGGGGCCATCGCGTCGCCCTATGTGTCCTCGTCGCTGATCCAGTCCTTCGGTCCCGGCGCGCTGTTCGCCTTCGTGGCGCTGGGGCATGTCGTCCTGATCGTGTTCGGCCTGACGCGGATGCGCGCCCGCCCGACGCCCGAGGACCGCACGCGCTATGTCTATGCGCCGCGCACGTCCTTCACCATCGGCCGTCTGCTGAAACGGTCGCGCGAAGGCCGGTAGGCCCGGGCAACCGGCCCGCTTGCCGGTGCAAATCCCGTTGCCCGCGCAAAGCCGGGCTTTTTCTGCGCCGCAACATGGGTTAGACGGGCGCGCAGACAGTTACGCGGATACGGAACATGGCTCGGATTCTCATCACCTCGGCGATCCCCTACATCAACGGGATCAAGCATCTCGGCAACCTGATCGGCAGCCAGCTGCCCGCCGATCTGTACGCACGCTATCAGCGCGGCCGGGGCAACGAGGTCATGTTCCTGTGCGCGACCGACGAGCACGGCACCCCGGCGGAACTGGCCGCGGCCAAGGCGGGCAAGCCGGTGGCCGAATACTGCGCCGAGATGCACGAGGTGCAGGCCGACATCGCCAGGCGGTTCGGCCTGAGCTTCGACCATTTCGGCCGCTCGTCCAGCCCGCAGAACCACAGGCTGACGCAGCATTTCGCCGGCAAGCTGGCCGAGGCCGGGCTGATCCGCGAGGTGAATGAAAAACAGGTCTATTCCAAGGCCGACGGCCGGTTCCTGCCGGACCGCTACATCGAGGGCACCTGCCCCAATTGCGGCTATGAACGCGCCCGCGGCGATCAGTGCGAGAACTGCACCAAGCAGCTGGACCCGACCGACCTGATCGAGCCGCGCAGCGCCATTTCCGGTTCGACCGATCTGGAGGTGCGCGAGACCAAGCACCTGTATCTGCGCCAGTCGGCCATGAAGGACGCGCTGGATGCCTGGATCGACAGCAAGACCGACTGGCCGGTGCTGACCACCTCGATCGCCAAGAAATGGCTGCATGACGGCGACGGGTTGCAGGATCGCGGCATCACCCGCGATCTGGATTGGGGCATTCCGGTCAAGCGGGGGGACGAGGATTGGCCGGGCATGGAAGGCAAGGTTTTCTATGTCTGGTTCGACGCTCCGATCGAATACATCGCCTGCGCCCGGGAATGGGCGGATGCCAACGGCAAGGCGGATGCCGAATGGGAACGCTGGTGGCGGACCGACAAGGGCGCCGATGACGTGCGCTATGTGCAGTTCATGGGCAAGGACAACGTGCCGTTCCATACGCTCAGCTTTCCGGCGACCATTCTGGGCTCGGGCGAGCCGTGGAAGATGGTCGATCACCTGAAGTCCTTCAACTTTCTGAACTATGACGGCGGGCAGTTCTCGACCAGCCAGGGCCGCGGCGTGTTCATGGATCAGGCGCTGGAGATCCTGCCGGCGGATTACTGGCGCTGGTGGCTGTTGAGTCACGCGCCGGAGTCGAGCGACAGCGAGTTCACCTGGGAAAACTTCCAGGCGTCGGTCAACAAGGATCTGGCCGACGTGCTGGGCAATTTCGTCAGCCGCATCACCAAGTTCTGCCGGTCGAAATTCGGCGAGGCGGTGCCGGAGGGCGGCGATTACGGCGAGCGGGAACGGGCGCTGATCGCCGAGCTGACCCGCCGCATCCGGGCCTATGAGGGCCATATGGACGCGATGGAAGTGCGCAAGTCGGCGCAGGAATTGCGGGCGATCTGGGTGGCGGGCAACGAATACCTGCAGGCTGCCGCGCCCTGGTCGACCTTCAAGGAAGACCCCGACCGCGCGGCGGCGCAGGTGCGGCTGGGTCTGAACCTGATCCGGCTTTATGCCGTGCTGAGCGCGCCGTTCATCCCGCATGCCTCGGCCCGGATGCTGGAGGCGATGAACACGACCGATGACAGCTGGCCCGAAGATGTCGGGGCGGCGCTGAACGCGCTGCCTGCCGGACATGCCTTCAGTGTGCCCGAAGTGCTGTTTGCCAAGATCACCGACGAACAGCGCGAAGCGTGGCAGGAGCGGTTCGCCGGCCAGCGGGGCTGAGGGCCGGTCGCGGCGGGTTCTGCCGGTTGCGGGGCAAGGGGTTGTCCGCGGCCCGCAGGCGGGTGCGGCCGCCCCTGACGGATTTCATTGGCGATTCAAGGGCAAGGGCGGGGACGCTTGCCTTGAGTAATTTCCGGTTTGCGTCCATCCTGAGGCCGAATCCGCTGACTCGGCCTGTCACGCCACTGCCGTGACCCTGTGGCGACCCCTTTTGAACGAGGCCCCTTTCATGCCAATCGCTTCCCGAAATCCGATGAACAACGGCGGCCTTGCGCTGCGCCTGGTTGCAGCATTCGCGCTGATGGCGCTGCTGGGTTCCGGCACCGCGATGGCCCAGGACGACGCGGCGGCGCCGGCGCCCAAGGTCTCGATCGCCGCGGCCTATGCCGAAGAGATCGTTGACGAGGCGGTGTTCATCGGGCGCGGCGAGGCGATCGACAAGGTCGATATCGTCGCCCGCGTGAACGGCTTCCTGCAGGAGCAGAACGTGCCGGATGGCGCCTCGGTCGAGGAAGGGGAGCTGCTGTTCGAGATCGAACCGGACCTGTACGAGGCCACGCTGGAGGCCCGCAAGGCCGATCTGGACCGCGCCGAGGCCAATCTGGAACTCGCCAAGGTGGACCTGGCGCGGAAAACCGAGCTGCTGCGGCGCGACGCGGTGCCCGAATCCGAGGTGGACGTGGCCAGGGCGAACGAACTGGTGGCCGAGGCCGAGGTGAAGGCGGCCAAGGCGGCGATCCAGCAGGCCGAACTGGATCTGAGCTATACCAAGATCCATGCGCCTTTTCCCGGCCGGATCGGGCGGGTGGCGACGAGCGTCGGCGACGTGGTCGGCCCCAACAACCCGCCGCTGGTGACGATGGTGCGCGAAGCGCCGATCTATGTCAGTTTTTCGCTGACCGAGAAACAGCTGGTGGACGTGCTGGAGCAGCTGGGCCAGACCAGCGGCTCGCTGGCGGACAGCCCCCAGAGCCCCGAAGTCCACGTCAACCTGCCGAACGGCTCGGAACTGGATGAGACCGGTCAGATCGTTTTCGTGGACAACCGCATCGACCCGCTGACCGGCGCGATCCTGGTGCGGGCGGAATTCGCAAATGCGGGTCGCCTGATCGTGGACGGCGCCTATGTGCAGGTGCGCATTCAGGCGCTGGAGCCGACGCTCCGCGTTCTGATCCCGCAGGCCGCGCTGCAGCGCGACCAGCGCGGCGATTTCGTGCTGGTGGTCAACGACAAGCAGATGGTCGAGCAGCGCTACATCACCACCGGCGACAGCGTGGGCAGCGCGATCATCGTGCTGGACGGGCTGCGCGAGGGAGAAAGCGTGATCGTCGAGGGCCTGCAGCGGGTGCGCCCCGGCGTGGCGGTCGATGCCGTCGTGGCCTCCGAGAGCGGCGGGGAATAAGCCATGTTCTCGGCGCTTTTCATCAGCCGGCCCAAGCTGGCGCTCGTCATTTCGCTGGTCCTGACCATCATGGGCGGCATCGCCTATCTGGTGCTGCCGGTCGCGCAGTTCCCCGACATCACGCCGCCCGTGGTCAGTGTTTCGGCCAACTACACCGGCGCGAATGCGGAAACCGTGGAGAACACCGTCGCCGCGCCGATCGAGGCGCAGGTGAACGGGGTGGACGACATGATCTACATGACCTCCACCTCGGCCGACAACGGTTCCTATTCGCTGAACGTGACCTTCGAGGTCGGCACCGATCCCGACATCGCCTCGGTCAACGTGCAGAACCGCGTGGCGCAGGCCATGGCGTCGCTGCCGACCGAGGTCACTGCCTCGGGCGTGGTCACGCAGAAGGCGTCCACCAACATGCTGATGGTGGTGACGCTGACATCGCCGAACGGCACCTATGACAGCGTGTTCCTGTCTAACTACGCCTCGATCAATCTCAAGGATGCGCTGGCACGGGTTCAGGGCGTGGGCAAGGCGGACGTTCTGACCAATCTCGAATACGCCATGCGGATGTGGATGAACCCGGACAAGATGGCGGCGCTGTCGATCACGCCGGGCGACCTGATCAACGCGATCCGCGAACAGAACATCGAGGTTTCGGCCGGCGCCATCGGCTCGCCGCCCGCGCCCGAGGGCCAGACGTTTCAGTACACGATCAAGACCAAGGGCCGTCTGAGCACGCCGGAGGAATTCGGCAACATCGTCATCCGCACCGGCGATGCCGGCGCCATCGTCCGGGTCAAGGACGTGGCGCGGGTCGAACTGGGCGCGGAGTTCTACAGCGCCTCGGGCTTTTTCCAGGGCCAGCCCGCGACCGTTCTGGGCATCTACCAGGCCCCCGGCGCCAACGCGCTGGCCGTGTCGGACCGGGTGACAGCCGAGCTGGAACGCCTGTCGCGGGCCTTTCCCGACGATCTGGAATACCAGATCCCGTTCAACACAACCGATTTCGTCGAACAGTCGCTGAACGACGTGGTGACGACCCTGATGCTCACCTTCACCCTGGTGATCTCGGTCGTGTTCATCTTTCTGGGCAGCTGGCGGGCGACGATCATTCCCGCCGTGGCCATTCCGGTGTCGCTGATCGGCACCTTCGCGTTTCTGCTGGCCTTCGGCATGTCGCTCAACACGATTTCGCTGTTCGCGCTGGTTCTGGCCATCGGCATCGTGGTGGATGACGCCATCGTGGTGGTCGAAAACGTCGAGCGCATCATCGCCGAGGAGGGTCTGAGCCCGCCCGAGGCCACGCGCAAGGCGATGGGGCAGATCACCGGCCCGGTGATCGCGACCACCCTGGTGCTGCTGGCCGTGTTCGTTCCGGTCACATTCATGCCCGGCATTTCCGGGCGGCTCTATTCGCAATTCGCCGTCACCATCTCGACCGCGGTGGTGATCTCGTCGATCAATGCGCTGACCTTGTCGCCGGCCCTGTGCGGCCTGGTGCTGAAGGCGCGTTCGGGTCCGCCGCGGGGGCTTCTGGCGCTGTTCGAGGGATTCATCGGCACCATGCGTGGCGGATACGTGGCCATCGTCCGGCGCCTGCTGCGCCTGCCGGTGATCTCGCTGGTCATCGTGGCCGCCATCGGCGCAAGCGCCTGGACGATCATGGGCAACACCTCGAAGGGGTTCATCCCGCTGGAGGACAACGGGTATCTGTTCGTGGATGTGCAGCTGCCGGACGCGGCGACGCTGCAGCGGACCGAAATCGTCACCGCGCGCGTCAACGAGCAGATTCAGCAGATCGACGGCGTGGCCAACACGGTGCTGGTCAACGGCTTTTCGTTGCTGAACGGCCTGACCGCCAATGGCGCGATGATCATCGTCAACCTGGACAACTGGGACGAACGGCAGGAGGACGATCTGAGCGCCGATGCGATCCTGCAAAAGGTTCTGGCCATCGCCTTCGGCGAATCCGCGGCGTCGATCGTCGCCTTCAACCCGCCGCCGATCCAGGGCCTGGGGATGTCGGCGGGCGTCGAGATGGAGGTGCAGCAGACCGGCGGCGGCAGCGCGCAGGATCTGGCCTCGGCGGTCGGCTCGTTCGTCTATGCGGCCAACCAGCGGCCCGAGATCGCGCAGGCCTATACCACCTTCCGCGCCAATGTCCCGCAGCTGTTCGTCGATCTGGACCGCGAAAAGGCCAAGACGCTGCAGGTCTCGATCGCCGAGATCTTCCAGACCATGCAGGCGCAGCTCGGGTCGTATTACGTCAACGACTTCAACCTGTTCGGGCGCGTCTATCGGGTGATGATCCAGGCCGAGGGCAGCTATCGCGACAAGGTCGAGGACATCTCGAACCTCTATGTCCGCTCCGAGACCGGCGAGATGGTGCCGCTTGGGACGCTGGTCGATGTGGAAAACGTGCTGGGACCGGTGCTGCTGAAGCGGCACAACCTGTTCCGGTCCGCGACCGTGACGGCGGTTCCGGCCGAAGGGCTGTCCACGGGTGACGCGATCAACGTCATGACCGAGGAATCGGCGACCGCCCTGCCCGCGGGCTATGCCTTTGAATGGACCGGGACGGCGCAGCAGCAGCTCGCCTCGGGCAACCTCGTCGTCGTCATCCTGATCCTGGCGATCACCTTCGGCTATCTGTTCCTCGTCGGACAGTACGAAAGCTGGACGATGCCGGTTTCGATCCTGCTGTCGGTCATCGTCGCCCTGTTCGGCGCCGTGGCGGCGGTGGCCATCGTCGGCAGCGACATCAACCTGTATACGCAGATCGGGATGATCATGCTGGTCGGGCTTGCGTCGAAGAACGGCATTCTGATCGTCGAATTCGCGATGGAGCAGCGGGCCAAGGGTCTGTCGATCCTCGAGGCCGCGGCCGAGGCCGCGCATCAGCGGTTCCGGGCGGTGATGATGACCGCGCTGTCCTTCCTTCTGGGCGTCGTGCCCCTGCTTGCGGCGAGCGGCGCCGGCGCGGCCAGCCAGAGGGCGATCGGCGTGGCGGTCTTTGGCGGGATGCTGATGGCGACCCTGGTCGGGGTGATCCTGGTTCCGGTGCTCTATGCGGTGATGCAGGGGCTGCGCGAACGGATCAAAGGCCACAAGGATCCGGACCCGTCCGACGACGCGGCGGCCTCGGCCGGGTGACGCCGGCGCGCCGCGCGGCCCGGTGTCAGGCGGCGGTCGGGGATCCGTTCTGCCGGTGCCGCGCCATCCACCGGTCCAGCGCCGCGATCTGCGCGGCGGTCAGGCGCAGGCCGAGCTTGCTGCGCCGCCACACCACATCCTCGGCGGTGCGGGCGAATTCGCGGTCCATCAGCCACGCGACCTCGCGCCCGGTCAGGGTGGCCCCGAAATCCTCGCCCAGATCCGCCGGTGTCGTGGCAGACCCCAACACGTCCCAGGCCTCGGTCCCGTAGGCGCGCACCAGGCGGTCGGCCCAGACGTCGTTCAGGTATGGATGGTCCGCCGCCAGCCGCGACACCAGATCGGCAAAGCCATCGACCGGGAAATCGCCGCCGGGCAGCGGCACGCCCGCCGTCCATGGCCCCGGCAGGTTCGGGAAATGCGCGCCGATCTTTTCCATCGCGCTTTCGGCCAGGCGGCGGTAGGTGGTGATCTTGCCGCCGAACACGTTCAGCACCGGCACGCCGCCGCCATCCTCGACCTTGAGCGTGTAGTCCCGCGTGGCGGCGGTGGCGCTGCCTTCGCCGTCGTCATAGAGCGGCCGGACCCCGGAATAGGTCCATACGATGTCCTGCCGGGTGACGGGCCGTTTGAAATAGTTCGACGCGAAGGCGCAGAGATAGTCCTGTTCCGCGTCGGTGCAGACCGGCGGCTCCGACAGGTCCGGGTGGTCGTGATCGGTCGTCCCGATCAGGGTGAAATCGCGTTCGTAGGGGATCGCAAAGATGATGCGCCCGTCCGCGCCCTGAAAGAAATAGCACTTGTCGTGGTCGTAAAGCCGCCGGGTCACGATGTGACTGCCGCGGACCAGCCGCACCCGGTCGTGGGCGTTCGACCGGATTCGCGTCTGCAGGATGTCGCCGACCCAGGGCCCGCCCGCATTCACCAGCATGCGGGCGCGATGGGTTCGGGTCGTGTCCCGGTCACGGTCCCGCACGGTCACGGTCCAGACCCTGCCGGTCCGTTCGGCGGACACGACCTCGGTCCGCACCAGGATTTTCGCGCCGCGGGCTTGGGCGTCGCGCGCGTTGAGAACCACGAGGCGGGTGTCCTCGACCCAGCAATCGGAATATTCGTAGGCGCGATGGAACCTGTCCTGCAACGGCGCCCCCTCGGGCACGGTGCGGAGATCGACCGAACTGGTTCCGGGCAGGATCTTGCGCCCGCCCAGATGATCGTAGAGGAGCAGGCCGAGGCGAATGAGCCAGGCCGGGCGCCGGCCGTGCATCCAGGGCATCACCGTCTTCAGCAGGCGCGAAGTGGGGGTTTCGGCGTCGAACCGCATCTCGGGGTGATAGGGCAGCACGAAACGCATCGGCCAGCTGATATGCGGCATGGCCCTGAGCAGCGTTTCCCGCTCGATCAGCGCCTCGCGCACAAGCCTGAACTCGAAATATTCCAGATAGCGCAAGCCGCCGTGAAACAGCTTAGTCGAGGCGGAGGACGTGGCGGAGGCAAGATCGTTCATCTCGGCCAGAACCACCGACAGGCCGCGCCCGGCCGCATCGCGCGCGATCCCGCATCCGTTGATGCCGCCGCCGATCACGAAAAGGTCGCAGGGCTGAGGGTCCGGCTCGGACATGGGCGATTCTCCATGCGGGGATGACGGCGGATACTAATGCCAGCGCCCTTCGAATGGTCAATGTCTTTTTTCGTAATCTTTCGTTTTTGCATACGCGAGAACGGGTAGGCGCCTGGATGGCAGGGGCATCGGCCTGCGATCATTGAAAAACAGGCAAACCGCGTTCAAGGGGCCACGACCCTGGCGAAATGCACACAGAGCGCAACGGAAGAAAAACGAAACTCCTTGCATATGCGGAACAACGCGGCAAAGTTCCGGTGCGCGCCGCTTCGCCACGGGACAGGAACCATGTCGTTTTCGTTCAGACAGTCGGACATTCTGGAGATTGCCCGCAGCGAGGGCCGGGTCACGGTCGAGGATCTGGCCGAGCGGTTCGGGGTCACGGTGCAGACAATCCGCCGCGACCTTGGCGAATTGGCGGATGCCGGCAAGCTGGAGCGGGTCCATGGCGGCGCGGTGCTGAGGTCCGGCGTGACCAATATCGGCTATGAGGATCGCCGCGGTCTGAACGAAGACGCCAAGGAGCGGATCGCCGCCAAATGCGTGCGCGCGATTCCCGATGGCGCGTCGCTGTTTCTGAACATCGGCACTTCGACCGAAGCCGTGGCGCGGGCGCTCTTGTCGCACAGGAACCTGATGGTCGTGACCAACAACATGAACGTGGCCAACATCCTGGTGGCCAATCC
Source organism: Ruegeria sp. BHSB196 (assembly GCF_059613135.1). Taxonomy (NCBI): domain Bacteria; kingdom Pseudomonadati; phylum Pseudomonadota; class Alphaproteobacteria; order Rhodobacterales; family Roseobacteraceae; genus Ruegeria; species Ruegeria sp. BHSB196. Next base: position 98,527 of record NZ_JBXWRY010000001.1, on the reverse strand, counting down.
CGATTGCCGGATCGTGGTCGCGGGCGGGGTGCTGCGGCGGTCGGATGGCGGTCTGATCGGGAACCTCACGGTTTCGACCATCGAGCGGTTCAAGTTCGACTATGCGGTGATCGGCTGTTCGGCGCTGGACGCGGAGGGAGATCTGCTGGATTTCGATTTTCAGGAGGTCCATGTCAGCCAGACCATCATCGCGCAGGCGCGGCACACGTTCCTGGTTGCCGACAGTTCCAAGTTTCAGCGCGCGGCCCCGGCGCGCATCGCCTCGCTGGCGCGGATCGACAGCTTTTTCACCGACGCTCCGGTGCCACCCGGTCTGGCCGCGCGGTGCCGGGACTGGAACACGCAGGTGGTGATCTGCGGCTGAGCCCGGCCACGGGCATTGCGCCGCTATCCGACCGAGGCGAAAGCCACCTTGCGCCGGAACGACGCGACGACGCCCGAGCTGTGGCCGCTGACGATGTCGAAGTCATGCGCTTCGAGCCGGATGTCCGCGGGGCGGCTGGTCTCAAGCTCAAAGGTCATCCTGGTCTTTCTCTGGGTCGGGATCTGAAGATAGACCGGACGCCCATCGACCGACAGGATGAACTGGAGCCCGCCGAAACGCTTGCCGACATCCACTTCGATTTCGACCCGGACCTTCTGCTTCTGGGTCTGGACGTCGAGAACCGGCCTGTTCAGCGGCACCTCCTGCCCGTCGATGCGGACGGTCATGTCGAATTGCTGTTTCGGGATCTCGCTCAGCACCTTGGCGGCGTGCCGGATCAGGTCCACGTTGCCGCCCAGCAGGTCGTCGCGGGTCAGATTGTGGAAATGGTCGCGGCGCACGCCGTCCTCTTCGATCGGCATGCCCTGATTCTTGCCGACCCGCGTGCAGCGCCGGACCGCGTAATGCGGTTTGGGCTCGTTCCTGAGGGACCGCGGCGGGAGGAAATCCAGCGTTTCGCCGGGATCGACCAGATCGACGCAATAGCGATGCGTCCACATGTTCGCGCCGCCGCCGCCGGTGCTGGGATCGACGCCGATGACGGGGCCGATTTCGTGGTCCTGGAAACTGGCGGCGAAGATGTCGCCGGAGCTGTAGGTGATGGCGTTCGTCACCAGCGCGACCGGACCGTAGTAGTACTGGCCCAGATCGTTGGCCTGGGCGGGGTCGGTCAGCGGCCCCTGCCCCGAGAACTGGTTGCCGACATCCACGGCCGGCGACACCCGGTTCTGCCAGGAGTGGAGCTTTTTGGCGCTGCTTTTCGGCGACCAGACGATCTGTTCGACCAGCGTGGTGGCCAGAAACTGGAACGGCAGCGGGGTGATGACCCGCGGGGTCAGCAGTTGCAGGATCCGTTCGGCCGCCACCACCTGCCCGCCGGGATTGGAGCGGATGTCGATGAGCAGTCCGGTCTGGGGAATGCTGTACAGGATCTTGAGGAAGGCTTCGACGAACTTCCTGGGCGAGCAGTTGAAGTGGTTGATCTTGACCAGCCCGAACTTGAACCCCCGGGGGCCGTGATCGACCTTGACGTTGTGGACGGTGAAGACGCCTTCGGGCAAGCCGTCGATCTCGGCCGGGATCTTGATGATGCGTTCCTTGCGGTCGATTTCCCTTTGTCTGTCAAACAGCGTGTTGCGCACCGTGGACTCATACAGCGACCGGTGTTCGATGGAGGGGTCGGACGTGGTGTTGTTCTGAAAGTTCTTCTTCAGCTCCCACATCGCCTGCACCGAGGCGACGCGATCCTTGGCCTCGTCATCCAGGATGACCCGCCAGGGGAACCGGATTTCGCGGATCTTGCCGTCCTCGCTGCGGTAGGCGATGGTCACGAAATATTCGCTGGGCGGCAGCGAGCCGCCGAACCACCGCACGGTCATCAACCGCAGGCCCAAAGCGAACTGAGCGTAGATGTTGGACCCCTGCTCTTCTTCGCCGATGCGCCGGATCGCCTCGTGTATCGGCATTCCGTTCCAGCTGAGGATCTCGGCGCCGGGTTTGAAATGCGGGTGCTTGAAATCGGCCAGCAGGCCGGTGACGATCACGCAGCGCTCCGCCTCGGGGTTGAAGCTGTCCTCGCTGAGATCCTCGATCTCGCACACCTGGCCGTGAACCGGGGCGTTGCCGGGAATGACATGCGCGTCCAGCAGGAACGGCAGGAACGCCACCATGTTGGAATAGGGCGGCGGCATGACATAGGCCGTGTGGATGTCGCGCAGGCCCTTGAAGATCTTCATGATCTGGTTGTGGAACTCGTAGCCGTCGAGTTTCTCGCACCGGCGTTTGAGCTGGCGCAGGGCGGTGACGGGATCGACCGCGTGCTTGGTCCGCTTGAGTTCGCGGTGAACGTAGAGTTCGCTCAGCACCAGGATCGCCTGGTCGATGATCTTGCGGCGTTCGTTGGTCGAAAGCGGCCGGGTTTCGGGCATGGCCAGCGCCTCGCCCACCGAACAGGTGGTGCCGATGCTTTCCAGCGCCTTGGCCAGCGCCGGAATTTCAACCTCGGCAATGCGATCGACGGCATCGTCCGCATAGGGGCTGCCGCGCAAAACCATCGGGTTTCGCAGCGGACCGTTTCCGCGTTCAGACACAGTGGACTCCTGTTTCTGCGGCCCGCGATCCCCCCCGAAACCGCGGGGCGCGCTGTCAGATCCGTCTTTGGGGAGCGTCGGTCGGAGAGATCCGTTCGACGATTGAGGCGAGCGTGTTGGCGGTATGCGTCGCGCTGATCCCGATCAGACCCAGATGCCGCCGGCTGAGCGGCATCCCATCGAGCGCCTTGTCCAGGTCGTCGCGGTGATGCGGATCGACCCGGCCGTGAAAATGATAGGTGCGGAACGCCTCTTTTGGCAGGCCGCTCTCGCGTTCGAGTTTCTCGATCAGGCTGTCGCTGGGCGGCCCGGATTCCAGCAGCGCGATGCAGCCCAGCAGCATCACCGGGTGATAGTGGTGGATCCAGTAGTACTGCGCCCCCATCATCGAGGCCACGTCCGGCAGCGGCAGCACGTCCAGCACCTCGGCGCGGGCAAATCCGGCCGCCTCGAGGTCTTCGAGCGCCCAGAGGTCGTGATCGCGCTCTTCATCCACGTGCTTTGCGAAATAGTCGCGCAGATGGCGGCAGAGCGCGTCGCGCTCGGCCATGTCCGCGGCACGGTCGCGGGCGGCCTCCATCAGCGGAACGGTCGCGCGCATGATCTGCTGCAATGTCACCAGAAAGCCCGGCAGCATCTCGGGCAGGTCGGGCCGCGCCCAGAACTGCGCGAAGGCCGCGTTGGCGGCATGGCAGGTGAGCCGCATCTTGGTGCGCACGATCTGGCTGTTGGTCAATTCACCCACCGCTGAAAGCTTTTCGTTCATCGGCACCTACCCCCCGTACATTAAGCTCTTGTGAAGTTACGATTGGAAATGGCAGAGATACAACAATATTCGTTGACATGCCGCCGATAATCGTCGTGCATGGAAACTGTTAACGAATATCAATATGCAAGCAAAGACTCAGCCTAGGGGAGAAAGAAAATGGCCGAAGCTTCAAATCTGGATCGTCTGATCGACGCGGGTGCAGTCAAGGACGCGAGCCACGTTTCGGACGAGCACAAGCGGATCCTGAATGAGGAATTCTCGAAGGAAGAAGTTGACGCGATCATCAAGCTCAAGGACAAGATCACCGGCATGCCTTTCTCGTCCGACGGGGATGACGACGGCGGCATGGCCGCGCTCTGAGGTGATCTGAGTGCCGTGCACGACCCACGCCGTACGGCACCTTTTCGCACATGAAAACACGATCAAGATTGCCGCGAACATTCCGCGTACGGTGACGGCGGAGTGCACGCTGGACCATCTTGACCGGATCCGGTCGGCGCTGCCGATCACCCGGCTTGCCGATCTAACGCCGTTGGATCGGCTGGGGCTTCCGGTCTATTGCGCGGTGACGCCCCTGGCCCGGGATCTGACCACGCATATGGGCAAGGGGCGCGACGCGGCGGCGGCCAAGGCGAGCGCCGTCATGGAAGCCTGCGAGCGCGTGACGGCGGAAACCCTGCCCGACACGGCCCGGCGCGCCAGCGTTGCGGCGCTGACATCGGAAGGCCGACGGTTTCTGGACCCGCGCGCCTTCACCCTGCCCCCCGACACCGGGTTTGCACCGAAGGCCGAATGCGGCTGGGTGCCGGCAACCGATCTGTTCATGTCGGACGAGGTCTGGCTGCCCGCGGATATGGTCGTCTGCCCGCCCAATGACGGATTGCTGCGCCTGCCCGACACGAATGGGCTGGCATCGGGCAATACCCGGCTGGAGGCGGTGGTTCACGGCTTGTGCGAAGTGATCGAGCGCGACGCGATCGGGCAGCTTGTGTTTGCCGAACTGTTCGGAGAGGCCGGTGACGCCGCCCCGAAGTGCCGGGCCATCGCGGCGGATGCGGCCCTGCCGCGGGACTGCCGGGAGCTGGTGGACGCGATGCGCGCGCAGGGCATGTCGGTCGGGATCGAGGATGTCACGCAGGACATCACGGTTCCGGTGCTGCGCGCGACCATCCTCGATCCGGCCTATCCGACGCCTACCGGCCCGCGCGCAATGAAGTTTCGCGGTCTGGGATGCCATCCGAATGCCGGCGTTGCCCTGTCGCGCGCGCTGACCGAGGCCGTGCAGTCGCGGCTGGCGCGGATTCAGGGCGCGCGCGACAGTTTCAACCTGACGCCCAGCCGGCGGAGTGCGGCCCCGAACCCGGCGCAGGAGCCGGCAACGGTGGGTTGGGACGACATTCCCAGCCTGACGAGCGTCGATCTGGCGGATGATCTGAACCACATCCTTGCCGCGCTGGCGGGCGCGGGATTTTCGACCGCATGTTTTGCCGATCTGTCGCGCCCGGACCTGCCGGTGGCGGTGGTCCGTGTCTGCGTGCCGGGATTGAGCGTGTTTCTGGTGGACCACAGCCGCGTGTCCAGGCGAGACCTCAGATGGCTGCTGTGAACGCGCCTCTTGCCCCGGCGACGCCGCCACTGGTCTTTGTCGGCCCGTCGCTGCCTGCCGCGGAGGTGCGGCAGATCCTGCCGGAGGCCGAAGTGCGGCCGCCGGTCCGGCGCGGTGATCTGCACCTGGCCCGGATGCTGCGCTATTCGGTCTTCGTGATCCTGGACGGCGTGTTCGCCCAGACCGATGCGCTGTCTCCGCGCGAGGTCGCGGACGTGCTGCGCGACGGCGCCCTGGTGATCGGCGGCGCCAGCATGGGGGCGCTGCGCGCGGTGGATTGCGCCCCCCTGGGCGCGCGCGGCGCCGGGCGCATCTACCGGATGTTCCGGCGCGGGCTGATCGACAGCGAGGATGAGGTCGCCGTCACCTTCAACCCCGACGCGCCCTGGCCGGCCCTGACCCTGCCGCTGGCCGGAATCCGGATCGCCCTGCGGCGCGCGGTGCGGCAAGGCCGGATGGGCGCGGCCGAGGCCGACCGACTGTTTTCGGCGGCGCGGCGCCTGCATTATTCCGAGCGCAGCTGGCGCGCCATCTTTCGGCAGGCCCACGGCGCGGAGGCCCCGGCGGCGCTGATGGACTGGCTGCGGCGCCAGGATCCCAAGCGCGAGGACGCCCGCCAGACCTTGCATCTGGCGGCGCGAACCCTGCGCCGCGATCCGGACCGGTGCAGGCGGCCCCGGGCGACACGCGCGCCTTTCGTCGATCTCGACGCGCGGCGGGCGCGCGCTCCGGCGGCGGCGCTGGGCCCGGACACGGGGGGCGCGGAGGCCGGGTTCGTGCTGTGGCTGCTGCTTTCGGGACGCGCCAACAGGTGGCTTGACGACCCGCGGGCCGCGCTGAACCGGCTGAACCGGACCGGACCGGTTCCTCCAGCCGGCTGGATGGCGCGCCATGACCGGTTGAACTGGCGCGACGTCAACTGCGAAGACGTTGATCAGGCAGCGGCAATTTCGGGTTTACTGATTGACCGCATCACGGCTTCGGGCGACATTGTATCGGAACGATTTCGTTACAAGGCCGTTTGCGAGCATATCGGGAGCGCCGGAACCGGGGCTCCGCAGGATAAAGAGTTGTGGCTGACGCGAAACCGACTCGCGGTCGCGCACGGGGCCGATGACTGGGCCGGGCTGATGGCCGCCGCCTCTCCAGAGGTGCGGAACCTGATTTCGGACCTGACATTCCGGTGGGCGCAGGCTAGAACCGCGGTCGCACGACAAAAAGAACACGAACGGAACGGACAATGAGCGAAACCCTGATGGAGCAAACGACCGAGCACCGAACGGGCCCGGTAAGCAGGACCATGATGTTCACGGACATCGAGGCCTCGACCGCCCTGCTGCAGGCCCTTGGCGATCAGTACCCGGCCGTTCTCAGGCGTCACCAGGACATCATCCGGGCCTGTTACGCCCCCTTTGGCGGAGATGAGGACGGCACCCAGGGGGATTCCTTTCTGGTGTTGTTCGACTCGCCCCGGCAGGCGCTGGGCGCGGCGATCGAGATTCAGCGCAGGCTCAAGGCCGAAACCTGGCCGCGCGGCATCGATCTGCGGGTGCGGATCGGGCTGCACGAAGGCCCGGTCGAGAAACTCGGGCAGCAGCTGGTCGGTTATGACCTGCACCTGGCCGCCCGCATCGGCGATACCGGGCACGGCGGGCAGATCGTGCTGTCGCGCAACGCCTATCAGCTGCTCGACGAGAGCGATTTCGCGTCCTGGGGCGTGAAGGTGCGCCCGCTCGGCGTGCACCGCCTCAAGGCGATCCGCTATCCCGAAACGCTGTTCGACATCGTCGATCCGGAAATCTGCATCGACTTTCCGCCGCTTCGGACGCTGGACGTGCGTCGGACGAACATCTCGCAGCCGCGCGGGCCGATCGTCGGCCGCGACCGCGAGACCGCCGAGATCATGGGCCTGCTGAACGAAGGCGACAGCCGCCTTGTGACCGTCACCGGCATGGGCGGCACCGGCAAGACCACCGTGGCGCAGCGGGTGGCGGCGCTCTGGCTGCGCGATACCGAGGACGGCGCCTATTTCGTGGATTTCGGCGGGCTGGACAATCCCGGCCTGGTTCTGCCCAGCATTGCGCAGGCGCTGGGCGTTCGGGACTATCCGGGCCGCCCGATCTATCTGGACATCGCGTCGTTCATCGGCACCAGCCGCATGTTGCTGGTGCTCGACACGTTCGAGCATGTCCTGGATGCGGCGGTGGCCCTGTCCGACCTGCTGAACGAGTGCCCCAATCTGCGCTTGCTGGTCACGAGCCGGGCCGAATTGCGGATCGCCTCGGAAAAGACATATGTCCTCGATCCGCTCAAACTGCCCCAGCCCGGCGATCCGACCCCGGAAACCAGCGGCGCGATGCGGGTCTTTGTCGAGGCGGTTCAGGCCGAGACCCCCGGCTTCGAGATCACCAGCGAAAACCGCGACACCGTGGCCCGGATCGTGACCCGGCTCGAAGGCATCCCGCTGGCGCTCAACCTCGCGGCGGCGCGCATGTCGCTGCTGTCGCCGGCGCAACTGCTGGAACGGCTGGACGAAAAGCTGAAGCTGCTGCGCAGTTCGCAGCAGGATTCGGGCCGCCACCGGACGCTGCGCAAGGCGATCGAATGGAGCGAGAGCCTGCTCAATGACGAAGAGCGCCAGACCTTCATGGCGCTCTCGGCGTTTTCGGGCGGGTTCCGCGTGGACGATGCCGAGGATGCGCTGCTGGAAGTGCCCGGTTTCGATGCGGATGTGCTGGACGCGGTGTCATCGCTGACCTCCAAGAACCTGCTGTATCGGCGGATCGTCAACGGCGCGCCGCGTTTCGGCATGTATGACATGGTGCGGGAATTCGCGCAGGACGCCCTGCAGCGCGCCGGTGACGCCGATGCGGTTCAGGACGCGTTCATCGAACATTTCGCCACGCTCTGCGAAAGCTGCGGTGCGCTGGTACTGACGGAAGAGCAGAAACGGCACGTCACCCGCCTGAGCGACGAGGCGGACAACGTTCGCGCCGCGCTGCGGGTGTCGCTGCAGCGAAAGGATATCGACACCTGCGCCCGGATCGTCGAATCGCTGTATTGGTACTGGATCTCGCAGGGGCAGTTCACCGAGAGCCTGGACTGGATTCGCCAGGCCGACGACCTTGCCGGAAAGCTGGGCGACAGCGCGGCGGCGGCCAAGATCAACCTTGCGGCGGCCTATACCAAGGCGATGGCGGGCGATTACGAAGGGGCCTATGGGCACGGTCAGAAGGCCGAGCGCATGTTCGCCGAACTTGGGGAAGAGGACCAAGCCAAGAAGGCGGCGATGATCCATGCGATCTGCGGCGCGGCCACCGGCAACATCGAAGACCCCAGCGAAGCCATCATGGGCTGCATCGCGCATATGCAGCAGAAGGGCGACAACTATTTCACCGCCCTGGGCCTTCTGATCATGGGGGAAGGCGCACGGATGGAAGGCATGAAGGAGGCGGCCGAGGACTGCTATGGTCAGGCGCTGGACCTGCTGGCGGTGGAGCGCAACACGTTCTGGCCCGGGCTGTTGAAGCAGAACATCGCGCATTTCCGCATCGCCGAGGGCAAGACGGACGAGGCGCAGACCTATCTAGCCGAGGCCTTTGATCTGGGGCGCGACTTCGACTATCCGATCGTCATCAACCTGTGCGTCGCGGCCTATGGCGGCCTGGCGCTGGCCAGGGGCGACGCGGAAACCGCGGCACGGTTCCTGGGCGCGGTCGAGCACAATCTGTCGAAGATCGGCGCCAAGTTCGAACCGACCGACAAGGCCGACGTGGACGGGTACGTGGCCCGGGCCATCGAGGTTCTGGGGCGCGCGAAATACGACGAATGCGCCCAGGCGGGCGCCGCGGTGCCGTGGGAGACCATGCGCGAGGAAGCGCGCGCCTACGGCGCCGGTTAACGTCGGATCCGTCCCCGTCCTGCGATGCGCCGCGCAGGCCGCGGCGCCGTCCGTTTTGTCATTGCCTTCGCCAGAACCCTGACGGTTTGAGCCGCCAAGTCCTGATCTGGCTCGATTTCCGCCAATTTACTTCAAGCACAAAATTTCTATTGTTGAAATAAATTCGCCTTGCTAAGCTTTTCCGAAACCGAGGTGCGAGATGGATCTAACCGAGACCCATGTGATTGTGACGGGCGGTGGCTCCGGTGTCGGCGCGGAATGCGCCCGCCAGTTCGCCGCAGCGGGTGCGCGGGTCACGATCCTGGGCCGGAACGAGGACCGGCTGCGCGCGCAGGACATGCCCTATGCGGTTTGCGACGTGACCGATCCGGATCAGGTAGAGGCCGCCTTTTCCACCGCGCGCCGCGAACGCGGGCGCATCGGGGCGATCATCGCCAATGCCGGCGTCGCGCCCAGCGCGCCCTTTGCCAGGATGACGGCCGACGGGTTTCGCGAAACCCTGGACGTGAACCTGGCCGGGGTGTTCCACTGCTTCAAGGCGGCGCTGCCGGACATGCAGGAGGCCGGCGGCGGGCGCATGATCGCGGTCGCCTCGACGGCGGGTCTCAAGGGCTATCCTTACGTCGCGGGCTATTGTGCGGCCAAGCATGGGGTCGTCGGCCTGACCCGCGCCCTGGCCATCGAACTTGCGCCGTCCGGCATCACGGTCAATGCGATCTGCCCCGGATTCGTGGCCACGCCGATGCTGGAGCGGTCCATCGAAACCATCATGGAAAAGACCGGCGCGGATCGGGAAGCCGCCGAACAGGCGTTGAAACGGGGCAATCCCCAGAACCGGTTCGTCGAAGTGGACGAGGTGGCCGGCGCGGCGCTGTGGCTGTGTTCGGAAGCGGCGCGCAGCGTCAACGGACACACGCTGACCCTGTCGGGAGGCGAGACATGACCCGCCCCGATCCGAAACCGGTGGCGACGCCCAGCAAGGAACGCCTGCGCCTGTGGTTGCGCCTGCTCAAGGTCTCGCGCGGGATCGAGACGAAGCTGCGCGCCAACCTGCGCAGCGAGTTCGGCTCGACCCTGCCCCGTTTCGACGTGATGGCCGCGCTGTCGCGGCACAAGGACGGGCTGAAGATGAGCGAACTGTCCGGCGTGCTGCGGGTGTCCAACGGCAATGTCACGGGAATCGTCGATCGGCTGGTCGAGGAAGGGCTGGTCATGCGCGTGGCCGTCAAGGGCGACCGGCGGGCCTCGCTGGTGCGCCTGACACCCAAGGGACAGGCCGATTTCGCGACCCAAGCCGCCGCGCACGAAAGCTGGATCGACGAGATCCTCGGAACGCTGGACGCCGACGAGGCCGCAGCCTTTTCCGCGCGGCTCGAGGAACTGATCAAGTCCATGGACGGGAGGAATTGATGGATATGCGCAGCGACACGACGCATTTTCTGTGCCGCATCACCGACGGTATCGCCACGGTGTCACTGGACCGTCCCGACCGCAAGAACCCGCTGACCTTCGACAGCTATGCCGAGTTGCGCGACTGGTTCCGCGATCTGGCCTATTCCGACGACATCAAGGCGGTGGTCTTTGCCTCGAACGGCGGCAATTTCAGCTCGGGCGGCGACGTGCACGACATCATCGGGCCGCTGACCCGGATGAGCATGAAGGATCTGCTGGCCTTCACCCGGATGACCGGCGATCTGGTCAAGGCGATGGTGAACTGCGGCAAGCCGGTCATCGCGGCGGTGGACGGGGTCTGTGTCGGCGCCGGGGCGATCATCGCGATGGCCAGCGATCTGCGGATCGCGACGCCCGAGGCCAAGACCGCGTTTCTGTTCACGCGGGTCGGTCTGGCCGGGTGCGACATGGGCGCCTGCGCGATCCTGCCCCGGATCATCGGCCAGGGGCGCGCGGCGGAACTGCTCTACACCGGCCGGTCGATGAGCGCCGAGGAAGGCGAACGCTGGGGATTCTTCAACCGGCTGGTCGCGGCGGCGGACCTGGACGGCGCCGCGCAGGCGTTGGCCGCGCGGCTGGCCGCGGGTCCGAATTTCGCGCATATGATGACCAAGACCATGCTGGCGCAGGAATGGTCGATGTCGATCGAACAGGCGATCGAGGCCGAGGCGCAGGCACAGGCGATCTGCATGCAGACCGGCGACTTCGAACGCGCCTACAACGCCTTCGTGGCGCGCGAGAAACCGGTTTTCGAGGGGGATTGAGCGATGCCCGACCGGTCCTTCCTGTCCTGGCCGTTTTTCGACGACAAGCATCGCGACCTGGCGGCGGCGCTGGAGTCGTGGGCCGGCCGGGAACTGGCGGGGATCGATCATGCGGACACGGATCGCGCCTGCCGCGACCTGGTCGCGGCGCTGGGGCGCGACGGCTGGCTGTCGCATACCGGAACTGCCGCCGCCGGGGAAACGCTCGACGTGCGGACCCTGTGCCTGATCCGCGAGACCCTGGCGCGCCATGACGGGCTGGCAGACTTTTCCTTTGCGATGCAAGGGCTTGGCACCGGGGCGATTTCGCTGTTCGGATCGGAGGCGCAGAAATCGGAATGGCTGCCGCTGACGCGGTCGGGACAGGCGATTTCGGCCTTTGCCCTGACCGAGCCGCAATCGGGATCGGACGTGGCCCACTCCACGATGACCGCCACGCGGGACGGCGACGGTTTCGTGCTCAACGGCGAGAAGACCTGGATCTCCAATGGCGGCATTGCGGATGTCTACACGCTGTTCGCCCGCACCGGCGAGGCACCGGGGGCCAAGGGATTGTCCGCCTTCGTCCTGCCCGCCGGCCTGCCCGGTTTCGAGATCGTCGAACGGCTGGACACCATCGCGCCGCACCCGCTGGCGACCCTGCGCTTTGCCGATTGCCGGGTGCCGGCCAGCGCGATGATCGGCGCGCCGGGTCAGGGCTTTGCCATCGCCATGTCGGTGCTGGACGTGTTTCGCGCCACCGTGGCCGCAGCCGCGCTGGGCTTTGCCCGGCGCGCGCTGGACGAGGCGCTGCACCGGGTTCAGGCGCGCCGGATCGGAGGGGCGCCGCTGTTCGATCTGCAGATGGTTCAGGGCCATATCGCCGACATGGCGCTGGATGTGGATGCCGCCGCCCTGCTCGTCTACCGCGCCGCCTGGACCAAGGATGCGGGCGCGCCGCGCGTGACGCGCGAGGCGGCCATGGCCAAGCTGTTCGCCACCGAGCAGGCCCAGCAGGTCATCGACCGGGCGGTGCAGCTGTTCGGCGGCGATGGTGTGAAATCCGGCGAGACGGTCGAAAAGCTGTACCGGGAAATACGGGCTCTGCGCATTTACGAAGGCGCCTCGGACGTGCAGCGCGTGGTGATCGCGCGGCAGACCCTGGGCGCGCATCAGGGAGGATGACATGCTCGGACCTTCGGCCCACAAGGATACGTTCGCGCGGGACAATCTGCCGCCCAGGGACCAATGGCCCGATCTGCTGCTGGACGGGTTCGACTATCCCGACCGCCTGAACGCGGCGGTGGAACTCACCGACCGGATGGTTGAAAAGGGCTTTGGCGATCACACGGCGCTGATCGGCAATGGCCGCCGCCGGACCTACAAGGAGCTGTCCGACTGGAGCAACCGCATCGCCCATGTGCTGGTCGAAGACCTGGGGATCGTGCCCGGCAACCGCGTGCTGATCCGCTCGGCCAACAACCCGGCCATGGTGGCGTGCTGGCTGGCCGCGACCAAGGCCGGTGCGGTCGTGGTGAACACGATGCCCATGCTGCGGGCCGGCGAACTGACCGCCATCGTGGACAAGGCCGAGATCAGCCATGCCCTGTGCGACACCCGCCTGAAGGACGAGCTTGTCGCCTGCGCCAAAACCTCGAAGTTCCTGAAGACGGTCGTGGGTTTCGACGGAACCGCGAACCATGATGCCGAGCTTGACCGGCTGGCGCTGCAGAAGCCGGTGCATTTCGACGCGGTGGAGACCAGCCAGGACGACGTGGCGCTGCTGGGATTCACCTCCGGCACCACCGGGTCGCCCAAGGCCACGATGCATTTCCACCGCGACCTGCTGATCATCGCCGACGGCTATGCCAAAGAGGTGTTGAACGTCACGCCCGAGGATGTGTTCGTCGGCTCGCCGCCGCTGGCCTTTACCTTTGGCCTTGGCGGGCTGGCGATCTTTCCGCTGCGGTTCGGTGCGGCGGCGGCGCTGCTGGAGAACGCCTCGCCTCCGAACCTGATCGAGATCATCCAGACCTACAAGGCGACGGTGTGTTTCACCGCGCCCACCGCCTATCGCACCATGCTGGCGGCGATGGAGGAAGGCGCGGACCTGACCAGCCTGCGCGCGGCGGTGTCGGCGGGCGAGACCCTGCCCGCGCCGATCTACCGGGACTGGATGGCCAAGACCGGCAAGCCGATGCTGGACGGCATCGGCGCCACGGAATTGCTGCATATCTTCGTCACCAACCGGTTCTCGGATCACCGCCCCGCCTGCACCGGCAAACCCGTCACCGGCTACGAGGCCCGCGTGATCGACGATGACGGCAACGAGGTTCCGCGCGGCGAGGTCGGCCGGCTGGCGGTGCGCGGGCCGACCGGGTGCCGCTATCTGAACGATGCGCGGCAGACGGATTACGTGCTGAACGGCTGGAACATCACCGGCGACAGCTTCACCATGGATGCGGACGGCTATCTGCATTTCTGCGCCCGCAACGACGACATGATCCTGAGTTCGGGCTACAACATCTCGGGCCCCGAAGTCGAAGCGGCGCTGCTGTCGCACCCGGCGGTGGCGGAATGCGCCGTCGTCGGAACGCCGGACGAGGCCCGCGGCAACATCGTGCAGGCGCATGTGGTTCTGACCGACGGCGCCGTGCCCGACGAAACGACCGTCAAGGCCCTGCAGGATCACGTCAAGGCCACCATCGCCCCCTACAAGTACCCGCGCAGCGTGGTGTTCACCGAGGCGCTGCCGAAAACCGCGACGGGCAAGATCCAGCGGTTCCAGTTGCGGCAGCGGGAGTGACCCGCGCCAATCAACAAAAACAAAAAGAGGTGATCGATCACCCGTATTTCAACAAGGAGAGGACCATGAAAGAAACCCCAGGTGTAACCCCCGCCAATTCCGGCCTCGAAGGGCTGTCGTGGAACGTCGTCGGCCACACGTACACGCCCAAGGTACATTCCGACAACGTCTTCATCTGGCATGCGGTGATTCCGGACGGCACCTTCGTTCCGCCGCACATCCACCCGACCCAGGACGAATGGATCACGGTGCTGAGCGGCGAACTGGAATGCGAATTCGGGCCGGACGTGCACAAGGCCGGCGCCGGCGACACGATCCGTATGCCCAAGGGCATCGCGCATGGCATCTTCAACCGTTCCGGTGCCGAGGCGACCTGCGTCTTCGGCGTGGCCCCGGCGCGCAAGTTGTTCGATCTGTTCATCGCGCTGGACGGCGTGACCGATCCCGAGGAGCTGGTGCGCCTGTCGGCCCTGCACGAGGTCGATTTCCTGCCGCCCCCGGACGCAGCCTGAGGCGACGCCCATGGTCAAGCGAAAGAATGTCGCCGTGATCGGAGGCGGGGTCTCGGGCCTCGCCGCCGCCAAGGCGTTCGACGAGCGCGGGCACCGGGTGACCGGTTTCGAGCGCACGCAGGATTTCGGCGGCGTGTGGGAACTGTCGCGGTCCTATCCCGGCGTACAGACGCAATCGCCCAAGGATCTGTACTGCTTCACCGACCATCCGATGCCGGACGACTATCCGGAATGGCCCAAGGGGCCGCAGGTGCATGCCTATCTGCATTCCTATGCCGACAAGCACAAGCTGTCGCGCCTGTTCCGTCTGAACAGCAACATCACCGCGATGCAGCGGCGCGCGGACGGGCAGCCGGGCTGGACCCTGACCATCGACGAGGCGGGCCGGACGCGGGAGGAGGATTTCGATTTCGTCGCCATCTGCACCGGGCAGTTTTCCGACAAGAACATCATCACGCATCCGGGGCAGGACGAATTCGTCGCCCGGGGCGGTCAGGTGTTGCACTCGTCGGACTACAACGACCCCGAGATTGCCCGCGGCAAGAACGTGGTGGTTCTGGGCGGCTCGAAATCCGCGACCGATCTGGCGGTGAATGCTGCCGAGAACGGCGCCAGACAGGTCACGCTGGTCTATCGCGAGCCGGTCTGGCGGATCCCCTATTTCGTGGGCGGCATCAACTTCAAGCGGCTGCTCTACATGCGGGCGCAGGAGCAGCAGTTCAACGCCTGGGGCAAGTCTCCGCTGCAACGGGTGGTCGCGGCGGTGTTCAAGCCGCTGGTCTGGGCCAATTTCCGGGCGCTCGAGATGATCCTGAAGACCCAGCTGGGTCTGAAGAAATGGAACATGGTGCCCAAGGTGCCGATCGAAAAGGACGTGTCATGCTCGGTCCCGATCGTGACGCCGGGCCTGTTCGAGGGGTTCAAGGACGGCTCGATCAAGCCGATCCAGGGCACCTACGACCATTACGAGGACGGCCATGTGGTGCTGACCACCGGCGACCGGGTGCCGTGCGACGTTTCGGTGCTGGCGGTCGGATGGAAGCTGGGCGTGCCGATCATCCCCGAGGAATACCGCCGGAAGCTGATCGACGACGACGGCCAGTACCGGGTCTATCGCCTGGCGGTGAATCCGGATCTGCCGGACATGGGCTTTGTCGGTTTCAATTCCAGCTTCTGCACCATCCTGTCGGCCGAGATGATCGCGAACTGGCTGGTGCGCTATGCCGACGGGCAGCTGGCGCATCAGCCGACGGATCAGGAGATGCGGGACAACATCGAGATGATGCTGGACTGGCGCCGACGGGAACGGCCTGCGGCAAAGGTCTATGGCGGGCTCTGCTCGGCGCCTTTCCACTTCAAGCATTTCGACGAGCTGCTGCGAGACATCGGCGCCACAAAACGCAAGCGCAGCAATCCCTTGGCCGAACAATTCTCCTATCCAAACGCGCGGGCCTATGGCACCTTTCTGGCCTCTGCACCGCAATATGTGGCGCAATGACGAAGGGCGGGGGCGCAACGCCCGCCCGTACCAACTGGGAGTGAAAACATGAACCTGAAGAAACTGAGCTTAACGGCGCTTTTTGCGGCGACCGCCCTGGCCGCCCCGGTCGCGGCCGAACCGGTCAAGGTCGGCATGATCACCACCCTGTCGGGCGGCGGCGCCGGGCTGGGCATCGATGTGCGCGACGGCTTCTTGCTGGCGGTCAAGCAATCGGGGAACACCGATCTGGAGGTCGTGGTCGAGGATGACCAGCGCAAGCCCGACATCGCCGTGCAGCTGGCCGACCGGATGATCCAGTCCGAAAAGGTGGACATCCTGACCGGCATCATCTGGTCGAACCTGGCGATGGCCGTGGTGCCGTCGGCCACCGCACAGGGCAAGTTCTATCTGTCGCCCAATGCCGGGCCGTCGGCGCTGGCGGGCAAGGGCTGCCATCCGAATTATTTCAACGTGGCCTGGCAGAACGACAACCTGCACGAAGCCGCCGGCGCCTATGCGAAATCCGCAGGGTTCAAGAACAGCTTCATCCTGGCCCCGAACTATCCGGCCGGTCAGGACGCGCTGGCCGGATACAAGCGGATGTACGAGGGCGATCTTGCGGGCGAGATCTATACCCAGCTGGGCCAGACCGACTACGCGGCCGAGATCGCGCAGATCCGCGCGTCGGACGCGGACAGCGTGTTCTTCTTCCTGCCCGGCGGCATGGGGATCTCGTTCCTCAAGCAATATGCCGACAGCGGTGTCGATCTGCCGGTGGTCGGGCCGGCCTTCAGCTTTGATCAGGGCATCCTGCAGGCGGTCGGAGCCGCCGCCCTGGGCGTCAAGAATACCAGCCAGTGGAACAAGGACATCGACAACCCGGCCAACAAGGCGTTCGTCGAGGCGTTCCAGGCCGAATACGGCCGCCTGCCCTCGCTTTACGCCAGCCAGGGCTACGACACCGCCAACCTGATCCTGTCGGCCATGGCAAAGGCCGATGTCAGCGATCCGGACGCCTTCCGCGCCGCGCTCAAGGCGGCCGAGTTCGACTCGGTGCGCGGCGACTTCAGGTTCGGCCCGAACCACCATCCGATCCAGGACATCTATGTCCGCGAAGTGGTGCAGGAAGGCGACGTGTTCACCAACAAGATCCTTGGTGTGGCACTGGAAGACCATGCCGACGCCTATGCGGGCGAGTGCAATATGTAACCGCCTTGCGGCGCGGGGCCACGGCCCTGCGCCGCAGCAACGGGTAGCGAAATGTCCCTTATCCTTCTGATCGAACAGATCCTGAACGGCTTGCAATTCGGGGTGATGCTGTTTCTGACGGCGGCCGGCCTGACCCTGGTCTTCGGGGTCATGGGGCTGATCAACCTCGCCCACGGGTCGCTGTTCATGATCGGGGCGTTTGCGGCGGCGGCCACAGCGGCGGCGACGGGCAGCTTTCTGCTGGCCCTGGCCGCCAGTCTAGCCGCCGCGGCCGCCGCCGGCGCGCTGGTCGAGATCGTGGTGATCCGGCGGCTCTACAACCGCGACCACCTGGATCAGGTTCTGGCGACCTTCGCGCTGATCCTGATCTTTTCCGAAGGCACCCGCTGGCTGTTCGGGTCGTTCCCGCTCTATCTCAACATTCCCGAGGCACTGTCTGGGCCGATCACCCTGCCCGGCGGCATCGAGTACCCGGTCTATCGCCTGACCATCATCGCCGTCGGCCTGCTGATCGCGCTGGGCCTGTTCCTGTTGATCGCCCGCACCCGGCTGGGCATCCAGATCCGCGCCGGCGAGAGCGATCGCGAGATGATCGCCGCGCTGGGGATCGACATCACCCGGCTTTATACGATCGTCTTCGCGCTTGGCGCGGCGCTGGCCGGTCTGGCGGGCGCCCTGGTGGGCGCGATCCAGTCGGTGCAGGTGGGCATGGGCGAGCCGGTTCTGATCCTCGCCTTCGTCGTCATCGTCATCGGCGGCATCGGCTCGATCAAGGGGGCGCTGGTCGGCTCGATACTGGTCGGCGTCACCGACACGCTGGGCGGCGTTCTGCTGCCCGAGACCTTCAAACTGTTCATGGAACCGTCGGCCGCCACGTCGGTCGGGTCGGCGCTGGCCTCGATGCTGATCTACATCCTCATGGCGATCGTCCTGATCGTGAAGCCCACCGGCCTTTACGGAGCGCGCGCATGAGCCGAGAGACCATTCTGAACGCCGTGCTGGCGCTGGGCCTGCTGCTGTTCCCGCTCTGGGCCTACATGGCGGACGAGCCGTTCATGATCACGCTGTCCACCCGCGTCGCGATCCTTGCGCTGGCGGGCGTGGGGCTGAACCTCGCCCTGGGTCTGGGAGGGCTGGTCAGCCTGGGGCACGCGGCCTTTTTCGGCATCGGCGGCTATGCGATGGGCATTCTGGCCAGCCACGCCCAGAACTATGCGCCGTTGATGGAAACGCCGTTCCTGATCGAGGGCACCAAATCCATGCCGGTGATCTGGCTGGTGGCGCTGGCCGCCTCGGCGCTGGCGGCGCTGGTGATCGGCGCGCTGTCGCTGCGCACCTCGGGCGTCTATTTCATCATGATCACCCTCGCCTTTGGCCAGATGCTGTTCTACTTCGCCATCAGCTGGCCCGCCTATGGCGGCGAGGACGGGCTGTCGATCTATGTGCGCAACAGTTTTCCCGGCCTCAACACGCTGGATCCGATCCAGTTCTTCCTGATCGCCTATGTCCTGCTTGCGCTGGCGCTGTTTTTGTCGGCGCGCCTGGCGAAATCGCCGTTCGGGCTGGCCCTGAACGCCGCGCGGCAGACGCCGGCGCGGGTGGAAACGGTGGGGATCGCGCCCTATCGGCTGCGCCTGACCGCCTTTGTCCTGTCGGGCATGATCACCGGTCTTGCCGGCGCGCTGTTCGCCGATCTCAACCGCTTCGTCAGCCCGACGATGTTCAGCTGGCAGACCTCGGGCGAGATCATGATCCTGGTCATTCTGGGGGGCACCGCACGGCTGTTCGGCCCGGTCGCGGGGGCGGCGCTGTTCATCACGCTTGAACACGTTCTGGGCGGGCTGTCGGAATTCTGGCACATCTATCTGGGTCTGCTGCTGCTGGCCGTGGTCCTGTATGCGCGGGGCGGCATCATCGGCACGCTGGCGGGACAGGAGGTCAAGCATGACTGAACCCGTCCTTTCCGTGCGCAACCTGTCCAAACGCTTTGGTGCGGTCGTCGCGTCCAACGATGTGAACCTCGACCTGTTTCCCGGTGAAATCCATGCCCTGATCGGCCCGAACGGGGCCGGCAAATCGACGCTGATCCAGCAGATCGCGGGGGGATTGAAGCCGGACAGCGGTCGCGTGGAGTTCCTGGGCCGGGACGTGACCGGGCTGAACACCGTGCAGCGCGCCCGGATGGGGTTGGGACGCACCTTCCAGATCTCGGCCCTGGCGATGGAGGATACGGTTCTGCAGAACGCCATGCTGGGCGCCCTGGGGGCCAGTGGCCAAACCTATCGGTTCTTCCGCCCCGTCTTGGGCGACAGGGCGCTGCGCCAGGTTGCCGAACGCGCGCTGGAACGGGTCGGGCTGCAGGAGCACGCGGCGATCCGGACCTCGGACCTGTCGCACGGGCAGCGCCGCCAGTTGGAGGTGGCCGTGGCCCTGACGCTCAACCCCCGCGCCTTCATCATGGACGAACCGATGGCCGGGCTCGGCACGAGCGGCTCCAAACGGCTGACCGGGTTTCTGGACGAGCTGCGGCACGAGGCGCCGATCCTGCTGGTGGAGCATGACATGGACGCCGTGTTCGCCCTGGCCGACCGGATCAGCGTTCTGGTCTATGGCGAGGTGATCGCGACCGGTTCGGTCGATGAGATCCGCACCCATCCGGACGTGCGCCGCGCCTATCTGGGAGAAGACGCATGAGCCTTCTCACGCTGACCAATGTCTCGGCCTTCTACGGCGCCTCGCAGGCCCTGTTCAAGGTGAGCCTGCGGGTCGAGGAAGGCGCGGTCGTCGCCCTGATGGGGCGCAACGGCATGGGCAAGACCACGACGATCAAGACGATCCTGCGGATGCTGCCGGTTTCGGGCGGCGAGGTGATGTTCGACGGGCACGACCTGCGCCGCCTGCCGAGCCACAAGGCCGCCCGGCTGGGTCTGGGCCTGGTGCCCGAGGGCCGCCGCTGTTTTCCCAATCTCAGCGTCGAGGAAAACCTGATCGCGGCGGCGCGGCCCGGCCATTGGGATTTCAAGCGCGTCGCCCATCTGTTTCCGCGCCTGGAAGAGCGCCGGTCGCAATCGGCGGCCTCGCTTTCGGGCGGCGAGCAGCAGATGCTGGCCATCGGCCGCGCCTTGATGACCAATCCGCGCCTGCTGATCCTGGACGAAGCGACCGAGGGGCTGGCCCCGATCGTCCGCCAGGAGATCTGGGCCGCCATCGCCACGCTGAAACGCGAGACCGGGCTGGCCATTCTGGTCGTGGACAAGTCGCTGAACGAACTGGCGAAAGTCGCCGACGAGGCCGTGGTGCTGCAACGGGGTGAAACCGTCTGGCACGGCACGATGGACGCTCTGAGCGCGGACATCACCGACAGGTACCTGGGGGTTTGAAGATGGGCTATCGCTGGCGGCAGAAAATACTGTTCAAACACTGCGATCCGGCCGGGATCGTGTTCTATCCGCGCTATTTCGAGATGATCAACGACTGCGTCGAGGCGTTCTTTTTCGACGCGCTGGCCTATCCGTTCGAAGACTTTCACAAGATCGACGCAGGCGCACCGACGGTGCGGATCGAAACCACGTTTCAGGCCATCAGCCGGCATGGCGACTGGCTGGACTTCGTGCTGCAGCCTCGGCGCGTCGGACGCAGCAGCTTCGACTTTGCCATGGTGGCGACCTGCGACGGCGAAACCCGGCTGAGCGCGAATGCGACGCTGGTCCATACCCGAAACTACGCCTCGGCCCCCTGGCCGCGGGACGTGAAGGAGAAGATTTCCCAGATGATCGGAGATCCGCAATGAGCAACACGGTGATACATCCCGAGGGCTGGGCCCCGGCCAAGGGCTATGCCAACGGCATTCTGAGCGCGGACGGGACGCTGTACGTGGGCGGCCAGATCGGCTGGACCGCCGCGCAGAGGTTCGAAAGCCACGATTTCATCGGCCAGATGCGGCAGGCCCTGCAGAATGTCGTGGACGTGGTTCTGGCCGCGGGCGGCCGAATCGAGGACATCACGCGGCTGACATGGTACGTGACCGACAAGCGCGAATACCTGGCGCGACAGCGCGAGGTCGGTGAAGCCTATCGCGCGGTGATGGGGCGGCATTTCCCGGCGATGACCATGGTGGTCGTGGCCGGGCTGATCGAAGACGAGGCGCTGGTCGAGATCGAGGCGACGGCCAAGCTGTTGCCCCGCTGACCGCGCCCGTCGCGGCGGGACGCCCATTTGTGATCCGGAGAAACGAGATGGCGGACGAAGACAAGAAGGAACGGCTGCTCAAACGCGGGATCGAGGATTCGCTGGTCACCGATTTCGCCAATACGCACCGCAAGAGCTATGGCGATTTCCTGGAACTCAAGACGCTGTTGAGCATCCAGAAGACCTTTCAGGATCCGGCGCAGCCGGACGAGATGCTGTTCATCATCATTCATCAGGTCAGCGAATTGTGGCTGAAACTGATGCACCACCAACTGGTCGAAGTGCGCCGGTTCCTGCAGCAGGACGATTTCGGCCCGGCGATGAAGAACCTCGACCGCATCAAGGCGATCCAGCGGCAGCTGATCGCGGCGTGGGACACGCTGCTGACTATGACGCCGGCCGACTACCTGACGTTCCGCGGCGCGCTGGGCAACTCGTCGGGGTTCCAGAGCTACGGCTATCGCCAGATCGAGTTCATTCTGGGCAACAAGGACACCTCGACGCTGAAGGTCCACGAACACGATCCCGAAGTGATGGAGATGCTGAATGCGGCCCTGACCAAACCCTCGCTCTATGACGAGGTTCTGCACATGCTGGCGCGGCAGGGATTCGACGTGCCGCAGGAACTGTTGGACCGCGACTATTCGCAGCCCTATTCCGGCGATCCGCGCATCGTGAAGATCTGGGTGGAAGTGTTCAGGAACACGGACAAATACTGGGATCTCTATGCCCTGGCGGAAAAGCTGATGGATGTGGAATCGCTGTTCCAGCGCTGGCGGTTCGACCATGCCAATGCCGTGGAACGGGTGATCGGCATGCAGCCCGGCACGGGCGGATCGAGCGGCGTGGCCTTCCTCAAGAAGGCGCTGGAGCTCAAGTTCTTCCACGACCTCTACGACATGCGGACCGAACTGATGTACAACCAGGGGGCCTGACGCGTGCTGTATCGCGGATTCTCCAAGGACGAACTGGCGCGGGAATACTCTCCCAGCGCCATGGTGGGGGGCGACATCACGCCCTATCTGGCAAGCTATGCGGCGCTGAGCGCGCAGTCCCGCGAGAGGCTGTCGGTACGCGAGAACCTGTCTTACGGCCCCGGTGACACCCACCTTCTCGACTACTTTCCCGCCAACCGGCCCGGCGCCCCGTTGCACGTTTTCATCCACGGCGGGTACTGGCAGGCGCTGAGCCAGCGCGAGTCGGCGATGATGGCGCCGGGACTGATCGAAACCGGCCACGCTTTCGCGACGTTGAACTACACCATCGCCCCCGGTGCGCGTCTAAGCGACATGGTGTCGGAATGCCGTGACGCCCTGATCTGGCTGGCGGGCGCGGCGGGGGAACTGGGGTTTGACGCGTCAAATGTCACCCTCTCGGGGCACAGCGCCGGCGGGCATCTGGCCGCGATGGTGATGGCCACGTCGCGGGCCGCGCTGGCGCAGGCGGGCCTGACGGTGCGCAACGTCATCCTGATCAGCGGCGTGTTCGACCTGGAGCCTATCGCGCTGACCCCAGTCAACGATCCGCTGCAACTGAGTGCCGGGGAAATCGAGGCGTTGTCGCCGGTTCTGCATCTGCCGGAGGCCGGGCCGCAGTATCGCGTGACGGTGGCCGAACGGGATACGGCCGAGTTCATCCGGCAGAGCCGGGACTATGCCGAACGCCTGCGCAAGGCGGGTCATTCGGTCAGCTTCGATCTGCAACCGGGCCTGCACCACTTTGACATCATCCTGCATCCGGGAACCTTTCTGGGGTCGAACTAGGAGACAGGCATGGGCAGGCTGGAAAATTCTGCATGCATAAATATTTCATACTTAAATTATCTGTGCGGATGTGATACCCAATTCAGGGACGCGACGGTTGAAACGCGGGGAGAACGGCAATGAAGATCACGGTTATCGGGGGCGGACCCGGCGGGCTTTACACGGCGCTTCTGACCAAGAAGGCGCGCCCGGACTGGGAGATCGAGGTCTTTGAGCGCAACCGGGCCGATGACACGTTCGGTTTTGGCGTCGTGTTCTCTGACGAAACGCTCGACGAGTTCCTGAGCCGCGACAAACCCGTGTTCGACCGGATGCGCGACCAGTTCGCCTATTGGGACGATGTGGCGGTGCATTTCAAGGGCCGGGAAATGCGCTGCGCCGGAAACGGGTTCTGCGGCACCTCGCGGCACACCCTGCTGCGCATCCTGCAGGAGCGCTGCGCCGAGCTGGGCGTCAGGATGACGTTTGGCGCCGAGATCGACGCCGGCAATCTCAGGGCGCAGTTTCCCGACTCGGACGTGATCGTGGCCAGCGACGGGATCAACTCGGCGATCCGCGAGCACTACAAGGACGGGTTTCGCCCCACCACCACCTGGAAGTCCAACCGGTTCTGCTGGATGGGCTCGACGCGGCCGATGGACGAGTTCAACTATTTCTTCCGCGAGACCGAGCACGGCCAGATGGTCGCCCATTGCTATCAATACGACAGGAACCATTCGACCTGGGTGTTCGAAATGGACGAGGCCACCTGGCAGGGCCACGGGTTCAAGGAGTTCGACGAGGAAGGGTCCAAGGCCAAGCTGGAGGCGATCTTTGCCGAGGAACTGCAAGGCCACCCGCTGCTGCTGAACCGGTCGAACTGGCGCAACTTTCCCCGGATCTTCTGCGAGAACTGGTATGTCGACAACATCGTCATTCTGGGCGACGCCAAGGCCAGCGCGCATTTCTCGATCGGGTCGGGCACGAAACTGGCGATGGAATGCGCGATCGCGCTGTCGGATGCGCTGGTTGATCATGCCGAAACCGATGTGCAGGCCGCGTTCCGGGCCTATGACGACGCGCGCCGCACGCCCTGCCAGATCATCCAGCACAATGCAGATGTCTCGCTGGCCTGGTTCGAACACATGAACCGGTCCTGGGACATGGAGCCCTATCAGTTCGCCATGGTGGTCATGTGCCGGGCCAAGTCGATCACCTATGACAACCTCATCCTGCGCGATCCCGGTTTCGTCGAGAAGGCGGATGACGAATGGTACGCCCGCCACCTGCGCGAGACCGGCGAGGATCTGACCAAGACCCGCCCGACCCCGATGTTCGCCAAGTTCAAGCTGCGCGACATGGAGGTGATGAACCGCGTGGTGATGTCGCCGATGGCGCAGTATTCGGCGGACGAGAACGGCAATCCGACAGAGTGGCACAAGGTGCACTACTGTAGCCACGCGATGGGGGGCATGGGGTTGATCTTTACCGAGATGACCTGTCCCTCGGCCGAGGCCCGCATCACCGAGGGCTGTGCCGGCATGTGGACGGACGAGCATGAGGCCCGCTGGAAAGAGATCGTCGATTTCATCCACGCCAACTCGGCGGCCAAGGTGGCGATGCAGCTGGGCCATGCCGGGCGCAAGGGGTCGACCCAGTTGGGATGGGAACGCGCGGATCACCCGATCGCCGACCCGCGGCGCAACTGGCCGCTGGTCTCGGCCTCGCCGATTCCGTGGTTCGAGGGCGAAAGCCAGGTTCCGGCGGAACTGGACCGGGCCGGGATGGACCGGATCAGGGCCGATTTCGTGCAGGCCGCCGAACGGGCGGCGCGCGCCGGGTTCGACATGCTCGAACTCCATTGTGCGCACGGCTACCTGTTGGCCTCGTTCCTGTCGCCGCTGACCAACCGGCGCAGCGACGACTATGGCGGCAGTCTGGAAAACCGGCTGCGCTTTCCTCTGGAGGTCTTTGCCGCCATGCGCGCCGTCTGGCCCGCGGAACGTCCGATGTCGGTCCGGGTGTCCGGCACCGACTGGAAAGACGGAGGGCTGACCGAGTCCGACCTGTTCGGCATCGCCGAGGCCTTCCGGGACGCAGGCTGCGATCTGATCGACGTTTCTGCCGGTCAGACGGTTCCCGATCAGGAGCCGGTCTATGGCCGGATGTTCCAGGCGCATCTGGCCGAGGCGGTCCGCAACGTGCCCAAGATCGCCACCATGGCCGTCGGCGCCATCACCGAGGCTGCACAGGTCAACACGATCCTGCACACGCGCCGCGCCGATCTGGTTGCACTGGGCCGCCCGCACCTCTGGAACCCGTTTTTCACGCATCAGGCCGCCGCCTGGTATGGCGTCAGGAACGAAGCGGCCTGGCCCAAACAGTACCTGTCGGGAGGGGCGCAGGCGTTCCGCGAGGCCGAGAAGAACCGCGACAAGATGCTGGAACTGCAACGCAAGGCCGCCCCAGGCCGGCATGCAAGATCTTTTTGAAATCAGGACGTTTGCCATCGTTCTTCATCTTAGTCCGGCAATCGACCCCGACCGGGACGGGCCGCCGCTTGCGGTGGCTTGGCCGCCATGCTACCTGACCGCAGATCGGAAGCGTGAGTGAGTGGTTTAAACTACCGGTCTTGAAAACCGGCGTACGCGAGAGCGTACCGTGGGTTCGAATCCCACCGCTTCCGCCAGCCTAGCCGACATCTTTCGATCTGCAGGCCGTGGCCTGGGGCGACTGCGCGCAAGTCGCACGCCGCGTTTTTGTCCGGTTCGGCAACCAGGCGGGCGGCCAGGAAGGGCGCGGGGTCTTCACGCTCGGTGCACCGGCAAGCCCGGGTGGGAAAACTTGCCGAGGCCATTCAGGCAGGCTTTCAATAGTTCCGGGCGCGGGTTATTATTCGGGCGCAGTCAGTGTGGGGCCTTGAAAGGTAACGACCGGTCAACCGGCGACACGGGTAGAAACGGCCCGGAAACAGGCAAGAGGCGAAGACGACATGAAACGAGCGACGGCGACACGCAACAGGCCTATTCGGCTGGTGGTGCTGGCCTTGGGACTTGGGGCACTGGCCGGCTGCGAAGAAGGCGCGAAGCTTCCTTTCCTGGAGGCCAAGGACCAAGCCGCGACCGAATCCGCCGGCACAAGTCGCGCGGGCGACGTGATTGAGCGCGACGTGGAAGCACCGGAGGTGTTTCAGACCGTTGAAAAGGGCCTTTGGGACGGTCGCCCGTCGCTTGGCGGTGTCTGGGTCGCCCACCCCGACGTGACCGAACCGCAGCGCGTGATGATCAAGAATGACGACAACAACAAGAGCGTCGTGGGCGCCCTGTTCCGCCGCGAACTCAATCTGCCGGGGCCGCGCCTGCAGGTCTCGTCCGATGCGGCGGTCGAACTGGAGATGCTGGCCGGCGCGCCGGCGCAGTTGACGGTGGTGGCGCTGAAACGCGAGGTGATCGAGCCGGAACCGCCCGAAGTCGACGAAGCCCCCGACACCGCGGAGGCGATCGAACCCGGCACCGAGATCACCGAAACCAAGCTCGACCCGGTTGCCGGAGGCGCCGCGGCCGCGATCGCGGCTTCGGAAGCCACCGACGAGACCGCCGCAGAAAGTACCGAGGTGGCGGCGGCGGATACGCAGACCAGTCTCATTCCCCTGTCGAAACCCTATGTCCAGGTCGGCATCTTCAGTGTCGAGGAGAACGCCAAGAAGGCCGCCGAAACCCTTCAGGGGGCGGAGTTGGGTGTGGAAATCAAGGACGGGTCGAAAGACGACAAGCCGTTCTGGCGCGTCCTGGCCGGGCCCGCGCAGACCCGATCCGAACGCCGCGAATTGCTGACGCAGGTTCGCGAACTCGGCTATGCCGATGCCTATATCGTCAAGAACTGAGGAGGAAGCACCTTGTTGACCCTGCTTCGCTCAACCGCACTGTCCGTCGGCATGGCCCTGGCGGCCTTGCCTGCGCTGGCCTTCGACACATCCGCCAAGGCCGCCTATGTGCTGGATCAGACGACCGGCACGGTGCTGCTGTCGAAAGAGGCCGATCTGCCGCTGCCACCGGCCTCCATGTCCAAGCTCATGACGCTGTACGTGGCCTTCGAGGCATTGCGCGACGGGCGGCTGACGCTCGACGAAGAGCTGCCGGTGTCGGAACACGCGATGAGCTATGGCGGATCGACCATGTTCCTCAATACCCAGGATCGCGTAAGAGTCGAGGATCTGCTGCGGGGCATCATCGTGCTCTCGGGCAACGATGCCTGCGTGGTGATCGCCGAGGCGCTGAGCCCTGACGGCACCGAAGCCGGGTTTTCGCGCTACATGACGCAGCGGGGCAAGCAACTGGGATTGACGCAGTCCAACTTTGCCAATTCCAACGGCTGGCCCGCCGCCGGGCACATGATGTCGGTCAAGGATCTGGCGATCCTTGCGGACCGGCTGATCACCGATTTCCCGGAATACTATCCGCTGTTCGCCGAAGAAGTGTATGAGTTCGACGGCCGCGCGCCGTCGAACACGCGCAACCGCAACCCGCTGCTGAAACTCGGCATCGGCGCGGACGGGCTCAAGACCGGCCACACATCCGAAGCCGGATATGGCCTTGTGGGATCGGCCAAGCAGGGCGACCGGCGTGTCATTTTCGTTCTGACCGGCATCGACACCCAGGCCCGCCGCGCGGAGGAGGCGGAAGCGATCATAAACTGGTCCTTTCGCCACTTTGTCGAGAAAACCGTTGCCCGTGCCGACACCCCAATCGCGGACGCAAAGGTCTGGATGGGGGCAAAGCGATCGGTAGCCCTGGTCCCGGACGGGGATCTGAACCTGCTCTTGCCGGTGCTGGGTGGCAAGACGCTCGAGGCCGAGGTGGTCTATGACGGTCCGGTCAACGCCCCAGTGGAAAAGGGCCAGAAGCTGGCCGAGCTCGTCATCCGGCCCGAAGGCCTGCCGGAAATCCGCCGCCCGCTGGTGGCGGCGGAGGCCGTGCCCCTCGGTGGCTTCGTCGTTCGCATTTCAACCGTTGCCGGCATTCTGATGAAGGACTTCATCAACCGCCCGCTGGAGGCGATGTGACGCAACAAGGTCTGTTTCTGACCTTCGAAGGAATCGACGGATCGGGAAAATCCACACAGGCGCGTCTTCTGGCCGAACACCTGCGCGCGCGGGGACGCGAGGTCGTTCTGACCCGCGAGCCGGGCGGGTCGCCGGGGGCCGAGGAAATCCGCAAACTCGTGCTTGAAGGCGATCCCGAGCGATGGTCGGCGGAAACCGAAATCCTGCTGTTCACGGCTGCGCGGCGGGACCATCTGGAGCGCACCATAGCGCCGGCGCTGGCCCAGGGCAAGGTGGTGATCTGCGACCGGTTTGCCGACAGCACGCGCATGTATCAGGGATTGTCCCGCGGCGATCTGCGGGATCTGGTCGATACGTTGCATGACCTGATGATCGGGCGCGAGCCGGATCTGACTTTGCTGATCGACATGGATCCCGACACCGGCCTGTCGCGCGCCAAGGGCCGGCAGGGTTCGGAAGAGCGGTTCGAGGATTTCGGCCCGGAATTGCAACAGCGGATGCGCGCGGGGTTCCTGTCGCTGGCGGACGAGTTCCCTGCCCGGTTCCGCGTGATCGACGGCAACCGCGACATGGACAGCGTCGCAAGGGATGTGTCACACATCGTGATGCAGGCATTGCGATAGGCACGAATGGCAGACGACACTCCGACCCCGGATCAGGCGCCCGGCGCCCCGCACCCGCGCGAGACCGAACGGCTGTTCGGGCAGTCGGAGGCGGAACACGCCTTTCTGACCGCATTCAACTCGGACCGGCTGCATCATGGCTGGCTGCTGACCGGACCGCGCGGCGTCGGCAAGGCGACGCTGGCCTGGCGCATCGCGCGGTTCCTGCTGGCGACGCCGCCTGCGGACGACGGGTTGTTCGGCGCGCCACCGCCGCCTGAATCGTTGGACACGGACCCCGAACACCCGGTCGCGCGCCGTATTCTGGCCGGGGCGGAACCGGGCCTTGCCGCGGTCACGCGCACACCCAACGATCAGGGCAAGCTGCGCGCCGAGATCGTGGTCGAAGACATCCGGAAACTCGGCCGGTTCTTCGGTCTTTCGGCAACGGACGGGGGCCGGCGGGTGGTCATCGTGGACAGCGCGGACGAGATGAACGTCAACGCGGCCAACGCCCTGCTGAAGATGCTGGAAGAGCCGCCGGCGCGCACGACCATCCTGCTGGTGTCGCATCAGCCGTCGCGCCTGTTGCCGACGATCCGGTCGCGCTGCCGGATGCTGCGCCTGTCCCCGCTGGCGCCGCAGGACATGCAGGCGGCGCTGGCGCAATGCGGCGCTGTCCTGCCCGAGCGGGCCGATGCCTTGGCGGCGTTGTCCGGGGGTTCGGTCGGGGATGCGATCCGGCTGATCAATCTGGGCGGGATGGACATCTATGCGGAACTCGTCGCGATCCTCGGCAGCCTGCCCCGCCTGGACCGGTCGCGCGCCCTGGCTCTGGCCGAGGCCGCCGCCCAGCGCGGCGCGGCGGACCGCTTCGACCTGTTGCTGTCGCTGTTCGACATTCTGCTGGCGCGCCTGTCCCGCACCGGGGCCACGGGTCAGCCGCCGCTGCCCGAGGCGGCGCCGGGCGAGGCCGACATGCTCGGACGGCTGGCCGCCACGCCCCGTTCCGGGCGTCTGTGGGCCGAGGCTGCGGCCACCATCACCGCCCGCACCCGCCACGGACGGGCGGTGAACCTTGACCCCGCGGCGCTCGTCCTAGATACGGTGTTCAAAATGCAGGAAACCGCCGGTCAGAGCAGATGAGCGAAACGACACCCCCGGTCATCACCGACAGCCATTGTCATCTGGATTTTCCCGATTTCGAGGGCCAACTGGATGATATCGTGGCGCGCGCGGCCGCAGCCGGCGTGACCCGCATGGTGACGATCTGCACACGGTTGCGCAACGAACCCGGCGTGCGCGCGATTGCCGAGGCATATGCGCCGGTTTTCTACGCCGCCGGAACCCACCCCATGAGCGCGGCCCAAGAACCCATGGCCACAGTCGAGGATTTGGAGCAATTGGCGCGGCATCCCAAGTTCATCGGCATCGGGGAAACCGGGCTGGACTATCACTACACGGCAGAGAGCGCAGAAGCGCAGAAACAGTCTCTGCGCATCCATATCGAGGCGGCCCGCCGCACCGGATTGCCCCTGATCGTGCATGCCCGCGCGGCAGATGACGACATGGCGCGCATCCTGACCGAGGAGTTCCGCAACGCGCCCTACACCTGCGTCATGCACTGCTTTTCGTCCTCGCGTGAACTGGCACGCGCGGCGCTGGACCTGGGGTTCTATCTGTCCATGTCGGGCATCGCCGCCTTTCCCAAAAGTCAGGAGCTGCGCGACATTTTCGCCGCCGCCCCGATCGACCGCATCCTGATCGAGACGGACGCGCCCTACCTTGCGCCGCCGCCGCATCGCGGCAAGCGCAACGAACCTGCCTATACCGCCCATACCGCCCGCAAGGGCGCCGAGATATTCGGCATGGACTACGCGGCCTTCGCCGCGCAGACGCAGGAGAATTTCGACCGGCTGTTCCCCAAGGCCGCAGCCTACAAGGCCGCCGCATGAGCGACGAGCTGCGGTTCACCATACTCGGCTGCGGGTCGTCCGGCGGGGTGCCGCGGCTCGGCGGTCATTGGGGCGATTGCGATCCGTCCAATCCCAGAAACAGCCGCCGCCGCTGTTCCCTGCTGGTCGAACGCGAAGGCCCGGACGGCGTGACCACCGTGCTGATCGACACCACGCCCGACATGCGCAGCCAGTTGCTCGATTCCGGCACCGGGCGGCTGGACGGCGTGCTGTACACCCATTCCCACGCCGACCATGTGCACGGTATCGACGATCTGCGCATGATCGTCTTCAACATGCGCGCCCGAATCCCCGTCTGGGCGGATGGCGACACCCAGAACGCCTTGCTCAGCCGGTTCGGTTACGCCTTCGTCCAGCCCGAAGGCTCGCCCTACCCGCCGATCCTGGAACTCAAGACCATCGACGGGCCGTTCGAAGTGCCCGGCCCCGGCGGCCCGATCCCGTTCCGGCCCTTCTGGGTGCGCCATGGCAATATCGATTCACTGGGTTTCCGGATCGGCGGGGTCGCCTATCTTCCCGACGCCTCGGAGATCGAAGACGAGGCATGGGAGGAGCTTGAGAATTTGGACTGCTGGATTCTCGACGCCCTGCGCCGGAACCCGCACCCGACCCATGCCCATCTGGAACAGTCGCTGGAATGGATCGCACGCGCCCGGCCCAAGCGCGCGGTTCTGACCAACATGCATATCGACCTTGATTATGCCACCGTCGATGCGGAAACTCCGGATCACATCACACCCGCCTATGACGGCATGGTGATCCGCTATCCGATCTAGGCGGTTGCGCCCGTCCATCGGCTTGGCCCGTCCGAAGCCGAGGCCGCCATGGCCGACGAAAGAAGAGCTTGGCCATGTTTCAGAGCCTGATTGACGTCATTCTGCCGGTCTTTCTTGTGATCGGTGCGGGCTATGCCGTGACGCGCGCCGGGTATTTTCGCCCCGAGCATATCGACGGGATCATGCGGTTCACCCAGGGCTTCGCGATCCCGTGCCTGCTGTTTCGCGCCATCGCCTCGCTGGATTTGCAGGCCAGTTTCGATCCGCGTCTGCTGGCCAGCTTCTTTGGCGGCGCGGGCCTGTGTTTCGCGATCGGCATGATCGGCGCGCATGTCCTGTTCAAGCGCGACTGGGAGGACAGCGTGGCCATCGGTTTCTGCTGTCTGTTCTCGAATTCCGTGCTGCTGGGCCTGCCGATCACCGAGCGCGCCTATGGCCCCGAGAACCTGACCGGCAACTACGCCATCATCGCGTTCCATTCGCCGTTCTGTTACGGCGTCGGCATCACGGTGATGGAATTCGTGCGCAATCGCGGTCTGGGCGGCCGCCGCATGATCGGCGCGGTTCTGAACGCGATGTTCCGGAACGTCCTGATCCTGGGCATCGCGCTGGGATTCGTGGTGAACCTGACCGGACTCCCGATTCCCGAGGTGGCCAACCAGGCATTGGACCTTGTCATCCTGGCGGCGCTGCCCGGTGCGCTGTTCGCCCTCGGGGGCGTGCTGGTTCAGTATCGACCCGAAGGCGACATGCGCACCATACTGTTCGTCTGCTGCGTCTCGCTGATGCTGCATCCCGCCCTGGTCTGGACCTTCGGCAAGGCGCTGTCCCTGCCGCAGGATCTGTTCCGCTCCGGGGTGCTCAACGCCGCGATGGCGCCTGGCTTCAACGCCTATATCTTCGCCAGCATCTATGGGCGAGCCAAGCGGGTGGCGGCCTCGTCGGTTTTGGTGGCCACCGGCGCGTCGATTCTGACGGTCTGGATATGGCTGATCCTGCTGGGTTAGGCGTTGCCCGAACGCCGCCTGCGCCATGCAAGCGATTGACATTGCGCCCGCGCGGCACATCTTGCCCTGAACCAATGCGGAAGGACTCATGCACCACGCTCTGATCGTCGCTCATGGCCAACCCTCTGATCCGAACCCCGCCGAGGCGGCGCTCGAGGCGTTTGCGGCGCGCGTCGAGGCCACGGTTTCGGACCTGGCGGTACATTCGGCGACCTTGGCCGCGCCGGGCCGGTTCGAGGCGGCGCTGGACGCCCTGCCCGATGACACGGTCATCTATCCGCTCTTCATGGCGCGCGGCTGGTTCGTGGACAGCGTGCTGCCCAAGCGCATCGGAGCCAGGCGCCGCACCATTCTCGACCCGCTGGGAACGGATCCGAACTTGCCGCAACTCGCGGCGTCAGCCCTGGCGGACCGGTTGCAAGATCTTGGCTGGAGGGTTGAGGACACGGCACTCGTTCTTGCGGCGCACGGTTCGGGCCGCAGCAGAAACCCGGCGCGGGTGGCACGAGCTTTCGCGGATGAACTCGCGGGTTTGCTGGCCGTGAAGTCGATACGGGTCGGTTTCGTCGAGGAGCGGCCGGACATCACCGAGGCCGCGCGTGATGCAGGGGTGACATCCCTGTGCCTGCCGTTCTTCGCCTGTTCCGGCGGACACGCGTTGGAAGACGTGCCGCGCGCGCTCACTGCCGCGGCGTTTCAGGGGCAGACGCTGCCGGTCCTGGGAGAGCTTGAACCGGTTCCCGCCCATATCGGCCGACGCCTGCACGCACATTTTCACACCGCGCATGTCGCGGGCAGAGAAAAAGGCGGGTGAACGCGTCACCCGCCTTGATGCGTTTCTCTTCCTGCTCCGGTCAGTCGCTGGATGTCGTCGAGAAGATCGGCAAGGTCGTGGAGCCGCCGCCGGCACCGCCACCGCCGCCCGACGCCTCGGTCAGGACGGCGACACGGTCAGGTGTCTGACCCAGCACCGGGCTGCCCGAATCCGCCGCATTCAGCGCCATCTGCATCCATTCCTTCGGTTGCGCCCCGGCTGCCTTGGCAACGCCGACGCCTTCCCGCAACTGGTGGCTGACCATCTCGGCATAGCCTTTCTGACCTGCCGCCACGAGCATGACCGCCGATGCCAGCGCCATCTGCGCGTCATCCGTGCGGTATCCAACCCCCAGACAGACCTTGCCGCCCGAAATCAGTTGGTCCATGGAATTGCCGGATTGCGTGAGCACGGCCGACGTGGCCGCAATCACCTGATCCGGAGACTGACTGTCGATGCCGGCAAGTTTCGGCGCGATCGCGTCAGTCAGTTGCTTGCACTGGGCCTCGATCTGGGGCGCGGTCATGTTGGGGATCGCCTCTTCCAGTTTGGAGGACTCCACCATCGCCTGCGTTCGTGCCTGACAGAACTGTTCATTGAGCGCGAGTTCCGCATTGGTCACCGATCCGGGCTGGGTGGCGCCGCCGGCCGAGGCGGACAGCACGTTGGTGTCGTTGCACAGATCGTTTGCGGACTGCCCCGTCGGCGCCGCAAAGGCGAAGGTCGGCAACTGCCCGCCCGTATCCGCGCGCGCCGTCACCGTCGTTTCACCCCCCAGGGTCGGGGCGGTGATCGGCGCGGGCGCGGCGGGCTGGGGCGCCGTCACCAGCTGAGGCTGCGACTGCCCGGTTGCCTGCGGCGTCGCGATTCCAAGCTGTTCATTGCGATAGGTCCGCAACAGACCGCCCGGACCCTGGGTCGCCACGATCTGGTTGTAGGGCGCAACATGGGAGCTGGACAACGCGCGGTTGTAGGATGTCAGCAAGAAATTCCGTTCGTAGTCGTCCAGATACCCGTCGATATTGTAGCCCATATCGGCCTGGTATTGCGAAATGCCAGCGCGGCTGCGGCGCCCCAGAGCACCGTCCACGACACCGACATTGTAGCCGAAATAGTTCAGGGCCGTCTGCACTTCGCGGTTCTGCTGTCTTTGCGCCGATGAGATGCCCGAGGACTTGTAGCCGGTGGACCGGGTCGCCTGTTGCTGCTTGCGCTGCTTGTTCTTGTGAACCTCGTTCACCACCAGACCGCCAAGCAGGGCGCCGCCCAGAAAGGCCGCCGCTTCGTCGGCCTGTGATTCCCGTGCCGGCACGAGCGCAACGCTCGCTGCCATTGCGGTTGCGCATAGATACTTTGCAAACATTGTAAAACCTCGCTTTTCCGCGGGCCCGAAAGGTGCGGACCCGAGAACACTGAATGACTTTAGTATATCACAAGGCGAACAAACCTGCTCTGCTTTGTCAAGCGCGCGCGCGGCGCTGGTTCGAGCTGCGCAAGAATGCGCGGGGGCGAACCGGTTCAGCCTTGGCGCAGGGGCGTTTCGCCGGCGGCGACTCCGGCGAGCTCCGACGTGAAAAACCGGTGCTGCGCGCGGCCCGCCCGCTTGGCCGCGTAAAGCGCGAGATCCGCCGCGTTCAGGATCTGTGCCGGGTCGGGCGTGCCGAACTCCGAGGACAGCGCCATGCCGATGCTTGCGGAAATCCGGCACGCCTTGCCTTCATAGGGCACCGGTTCCTCCAGCCGCGCGATCAACCGTTCCGCGATTGATTCAAGGATGACCCGGTCCAGAAGATCCCGGAAGATCAGCACGAATTCATCGCCGCCGATCCGGGCCACGGTGTCCTCTTCGCGGATTTCCTCGACCATGATCCTGGCCACGCATTGCAGAACGTGATCGCCGGCCGCATGACCCAGCGTGTCGTTGACCGACTTGAAGAAATCCAGATCCAGATGCATCAGGGCATAAGGGGTCGAAGCCAGGCGGTACCGGTTCAGGACATGCTCCATCGCGCGGCGGTTCTTGAGGCCGGTCAAGGTGTCGGTATAGGCCTGCTCCTCCGCCGCGATCCGTGCGCCCTGCAAGCGCAGATTCAGTTGCCGCGACGATTCCATCGCCGCCGATTTCGCCTCGACCAGGTACAAAAGCTCGATCGCCAGGTCCGTGCCCGAAAAATCCGAACTGGTGAGGGCGTAGTCGCGCACCGCATCCAGCAGGGAGATACCGAAGGACAGGTTGATGACGGCGCCGGATCGATGCGGCAGCGGTACGATGAGGCCCTTGAAGGCGGTGGCGGGCGCATCGCGAAACCGCAGATGCAGCTTGCCGCCCGGAGCATCCAGAAGGTCATGCGCGGTCGAAACGGATCGCGGGCGCAGCAGCTCGAACCGGTCCAGAAAGGGCGCGCCTTCGATCGCCCCCTCGGCTCGCAACTTGCGCAGGGTCCGCCCCGCCCGGCAGATGCGTCCCGCCCCATCCAGCAGCATGAACATGGGACACAGCCGGTCGAGCAGCTCCGAAAGGTCGTCGCTGTCCATCATACGGCGCGCGCTCCCAGCTCGAACCGCCGTCCCTTGGAGAACGCCGTTTCGATCAGTTGGATCGATATGGCCTCGCCCTTGCGCTGGCGCCCCATGTGCTGGAATACGGCCAGCGTGCCGTAGTCGTCGGCCATGGCGCGCAGGATGCCGATCATGACATCGGCATAGCCGGGCAGGCCCGGATGGCACGTCAATGTGAAATCCGCCGGATTTTGTTCCCATAGTTCCAGAGCGGGCAGTTCCAGATCCGAAACCGCCAGCCTCGCCCGATCCGCGAGATCGTCGAGCGAATGCAGGAACTCAACGTAGTTCACGCCGCCGAAGCGCAGCAAGCGCCGCAGGGATTCGGTGTTCGGGTTCGAAACGAGGTAGGTGCCCAGATCCTCGAGAATTTCGTTCTGCGGCCGCCCGAGTTCGCGGCACAATGCGTCGAGAACGCGAAATGTGGCCTCGTCCTTGTAGACGAGCATCGCCTCGAACTCGACGAAACCCAGCTGGGCGTTTTCGGTCACGCGGACCCAGCGATTCACGCCATAGGTGTTGCTCACAAAGGACTGAATCGCCTTGTTTATCAACCCGTGCATCGGACACCCCTGAACCACCTGACGACAGGTTGCCGCCAGAACCGTTAACAAAACGCCAAGACCTGCCGCGCGTGAAGGCCCGGCCCGGCCCTTTTTGGGTCAAATTTTGCCGAACGGGTTATCCGGCGAAACGGTCCGCAGGGCAAGACCGGATTGCCGGAGAACCGGATCGAGAGGCCCGGCGCAGCGGATCTCGTCTCAGAAATCGGTGGGGGCGCCGCCTTCGGCCTTTCGCCGCGCCACGAAATCCGCCAGTTCCTCGCGGATGGCGATGTCCATGGGCGGTTCTTCGAAGCTGCCGATGATCTCCTTGAAGATGTGATGGGCGCGCTCCGGGGTCCAGATCCCCCCGGCCGCCTGCCAGCCTTCGAAGTTCTTCCAGTCGCTCAGAAACGGCTGATAGAAGGCCGTGGTATAGCGGTCCTGCGTATGCTGGATGCCAAAGAAATGCCCGTCGGTGCCGACCGACCTGATCGCGTCGAGCGCGATCTCGTCGGGTCCGGTGGCGGTGATCTCGGGCTGCATGTAGCGCTGGATCTGCTGCAGCACCTCGCAATCCATGATGAACTTCTCGGGCGATGCGATCAGGCCGCCCTCCAGCCAGCCCGCCGCGTGATAGACCATGTTCGTGCCCGACTGCACCGCCGCCCAGAGCGAGTTCGACGTTTCCCACATCGCCTGCCCGTCGGGCACATTCGCCGCGCATACGCCCGAAGACCGCATCGGCAAGCCATAATGGCGGGCCATCTGCCCGGTCATCTGGGTCGAGCGCATGTATTCCGGCGTGCCAAAGGCCGGCGCCCCCGACTTCATGTCCACATTCGACGTGAACGTGCCGATCACGCAGGGGATGCCCGGACGCACGTATTGGAAGAGCGCGATCGCGCACAGCGCCTCGGCCAGAGATTGCGCCACGGCGCCCGCCATCGTCACCGGCGCCATGGCCCCGGCCAGGGTAAACGGCGTGACCACGATCGCCTGACCCCGACGGGCCAGCCGCAGGCACCCGTCGATCATCGGATGGTCGTGCTTGAGCGGCGATGTGGAGTTGATGTTGGTGTACATGCGCGGCGTGGCTTCGAACTCTTCATGACTCAAGCCGCCCGCGATGCGCACCATCTCCATCACGTCCTCGACCCGCTCCTTGCCCAGCGAATAGGCATGCATCGCCTTGTCGCTGAGGGTCAGCTTGTCGTAGAGAACGTCGAGGTGCCGGACGCTTGCGTGGATGTCCACCGGTTCCACCGGATATCCGCCGGCAAAGTGGATGCAGTTGAAATATTGCGTCAATTTCAGAAGGTTGCGGCACATTTCACGATTGCCGGGCACCTTCCTGCCGATCTCCATGTCCCAATAGTTCGGCGGCGAAGACACGTTTCCGAACAGCATCGTCCGGCCGCCGATCTCGATGGTCCGATCCGGGTTGCGGGGCGAGATGGTGAACCGCGCAGGCGCCTTGGCGATCATCTCCATCACAAAGTCCCGCCCCATGCGGACATTGTCGCCATCGACGATGCATCCCGCCTCGCGCAGGATACCCAGCGCCTCTTCGTTGTAGAAGGCGATGCCGATCTCTTCCAGAATGCGCATCGCCCCGTCGTGGATGGCCTCGATGCCGTCCTGATCCAGCGGTTCCGTCGGCCGGTCGATGTTGACGGGCGGGTTCCAGGGCATCTGATCGATGACGGCCGCGCCCCGGCGCGCTGCTGCACCGGCGCGCCCGCCGCCACGGCGTCTGCGGGTCAAACTGTCGGACATGGGCATCTCTTTCGCTTGCTCTGACTCAAGCAAGGCCCCAACTGCGCCCGATTGGCCGCTCCATCTGCGACAGGCCGTGTCGTTTTCGTTCGAAACTGCGGCGTTTTGGAACGCCCGTTATCTCAGACCTCCAGCCAAGCCGGAAGGTGTCCGATATCCGGTAGAACCGCATCCGCCAGATCCGACAGTTCCTCGGTCCGGGCAAGGCCGGTCAGAACCGCAACGGTCGTCATGCCGGCGGCGCGGCCCGCCTCCAGATCGTGCCGGCTATCGCCCACCATCGCGATCTCCACTGGCGCTATATCGACATGGCGGGCAAAGGCGAGCAACTGGCCCGGCCCCGGCTTGGCGCCGTGCCCGCTGTCGAACCCGGCAATGAAATCGAAGTGATCGCGAATTCCGACCGAGGCCAGATGAGTCATTGCCGGACCCTCGGCGTCGTTGGTCGCTACGCCGAGTTTCAAGCCCGACGCCCGCAGGCCATCGAAGAACGGGACAAGCGGGACCGCCGGAACCTGAGGCGCGTTGGACGCCTCTTGGTTGATTATCGCGACCAGCGCCGCATGGCTCAGGCCATCCAGTTCCGGCAAAAGCACGTCCGCGATCTCGGCCGGTGTTCCGGCGATCGTCACGCTGTCACGGGCATAGAGCCCGGTTTCCAGATCGAACCCCATCACCTGGCCCAGATGTGCGGCGCGCGCCGGATCGTCGCCGCTGAGGCGCGAAAGAAAACTCTGCGCAAATGCCCCCCAGGTGGCGGCAAAATCGAACAACGTGCCGTCCTTGTCGAACAACAGGGCTTTGATGGGCATCCGGGCGCTCCGCTGGACCATTTCCACTGACTCAGGTCCAATGCATGTCCGCGCCGCCGGACAAGGCCGTGCGGGCTTGCCCGGGCAGGTCGTAGGGCACCGAACCGGCGTCACAAAACGCCACAACCCAGGCGTCGTCAAGCATCAGAAAATCGAGCACCGAGGCCAGGAACTCGGGATCGGCGGCGCGCGTCCGCAGATCCGCCTCAGAAACGCCGGTGGATCCGAGGAAGACCGGCAGCAATTCGTCGTTGCCGACCAGCCAGGTCAGCGCCCGGAGAGCAAGCGTTTCGGCGGAGTCGGCGGAAATCGGCATAGGGGAACCTCGTTTTACGACGGCGGCAAGGGTTTGTTAACCAGAATGGTCAAACCTTCTGTATCGCTCCAAAGCATCATCGGAAAGGCCAGGCGCGTGCAGGGAACGGTTCTTGTCCTCGACGGCGTATCGACCAATCGCATCATGCTGAATGTCCAGTTGGCGGCAGCCTGCTACCGTGTCATTCAGGCGGATCGCGTCGCCGGTCTGGACGCGGTTCTGCAGCATGGCTCGCCGGATCTGGTGCTGACGGCGGCCGCGTTGCCGGATGGCGGTGTGCACGAGGTGCGCCGCCTGCTGGAAGCGCGGGGCGAGATCGACCGCATCCCGATCGTCGCGACCGTGCCGCAGAACGACCGCAACGCCCGCCTGCGCGCGCTTGCCGCGGGGGCGGATGACGTGCTGGAACAACCCTACAACGACAAGCTGTTGCTGGCGCGGATTCGGAGTTTGCTGCGCCTGCGTTCCGAAACGGACGACTGGAACTGGGCAGCGGAGGCTCAGGCGCTTGGCTTCGGTGAACCGGCCGGCCGTTTCCGCGCCCGGCAAGCCCCGGCATCGGTCTGCATCCTGACGGACGACGCGCCTCAGGCGGCGGATTGGCAGACCGGGCTGGAACGACTGACGCATCACCGGATCCGCTGGGTCCAAAGCTGCGAAATCGGCTCGCTGTTCAGTGGAAGCGTGCCGGATGCCGTGGTCGTGCCGTTGCGCGCGGATCGCCTGGGCATCGACCTGATCGCCGATCTGCGCGCCCGCGCCGTGACCCGGCACACGGCCCTGATCGCCGTGCTGGACCGGGCTGGCGACGCGCTGGCCGCCGAGGCATTGGACCGGGGCGCGAATGTCGTGCTCGGGTGCGATACCCGCGCCGATGAGCTTGCCTTGCACCTGTCCACGCAGATCGATCGCAAGGCGCGCGGCGATCTGCACCGGGCCTCGGTGCGCGCAGGTCTGCGGGCCGCGCTGAGCGACGGGCTCACCGGTCTGCACAACGCCCGCTACGCCCTGTCGGCGCTCAGGGAGCTGACCGGCAAGGCCCGCGAAACGACCGAATGCCTGGCCCTGATCATGGTCGATCTGGACCATTTCAAACACGTCAACGACCGTTTCGGCCATCAGGCGGGAAATGCGGTGCTGGTCGAGACCGCAAACCGGTTTCGCAACGTCTTGCGGCCACAGGACATGGCCGCGCGCTACGGCGGCGAGGAGTTCCTGATCGCGTTGCCGAAAACCGGCAGGGCGGACGCTCTGCGGGTGGCGCGAACTCTGTGCGAGGAGATTGGCGGCCGTCCGTTCCGCGTACCCGGCAAATCCGAGCCGATCCATGTGACCGCGAGCTTTGGTCTGAAGATCTTTGACCCGGTGAACTCCAAGGCGCGGGCACCCTGCGATATCGTCACATCCCTGATCGAACAGGCCGATCGCGCGCTCTACGCCGCGAAGGAAACCGGGCGAAATCGCGTTTCGCTGATGTAGGAGCGGCGGGTCGCGCCTCAGTCGCGCGGCCCCCACCGCCGTTTTCCGCGTTTTGCAACCTCCTCGATTCGGTCCGCATAGGCGGCCCGATCCGCGTCGGTCATGTCGGACACGCGCGCCAGCCAGGCAGCATTGAGCGCCTCCTGTGCCCTGTCCCGGGCGACGGCCTGAGCCTCGATCACGGTTGCGACCGCAGCCCGATCGAACGGCACCGCCCGCAAGGCGGCCGTCAGGGCCTCGAATTCCCCTTGACGCATCTTGCGCCCCGACTCGCGTTCCTGGTGCATCCGCTCTCGCAGCGCCGCGCGATCCGCATCCGGCAACGCCCGGTACAGGGCGGGTCCGAAGCTGGGCGGCGTCCGAGTACCCGCGCCGTGGAACCGCAGAACGGTTCCGACGATCACGCCGATTACCAGCAGGTTGAGCGCCAGCGATATCACCAGCAGGACGGGCATCCATCTCCGGGTCTTTTTCGGTGTCTCCTGCGTCATCTATTCGGCCTCCACATCCAGTTCCGTCAGGCCCAGATCCCAGATCAGGTCCGGTTCCGCCTCGGGCACCAGCAGACCGGCCGGATCGGGCAGGAAGGTCGGCGGCGCAAGGCCGATCCAGATCCCTGCCGCACAGGCCGTGGCGAGGCCGCCAAGGCCGGGCCAGCCACCGAGCATTTCTGCGATCTGCGCCAGAACCGGTCGGCGTTCGTGTCGCGCCACGGATGGCCGGAGCGCGGCCTGGACATCAGCCGCGTCAGCAAGCATCCGCGCCGCCAGTTCCGCCGGCAGGTCGTCGCGCGCCTGGCGCGCTGCGCGGAAATGGGTCTCCAGTTCCTTGTCGTTCTCAACCATTTTCGTATCCCAATTCTTCGCGCCGGCTCGACAGGGCCTGGACCAACGCCCGTTTTCCTCTTGCGGTCAGGCTCTCGACCGCCTCCACCGAAACATCCATGATGCGCGCGATTTCGGGGTTCGGCAGTTCCTCGATATGGCGCAGCACGACGGCCTGCCTCTGACGCTCAGGCAGCGACATGAGGGCCTGCTGCAATGCGTCGATGCGCGCCGCGTCCTGCATCCGCTCCGGCACGGATCTGGTCTCGTCCCGTGGCTCGGGCGCGGCGTCCAGGGGCTCGTGCCGCTTCCGGCGCTTGCGATCCAGACAAAGGTTCACCGTCACGCGATAGAGCCAGGTCGTTACCTTCGCCTGTCGGGACCGCCATTCGGGCGCAATTTGCCACAACCGCATCATCGCCTCCTGCGCAACATCTTCCGCCTCGGCCCGGTTCCCGAGCACGCGCAGGGCCACCGAATAGGCGCGCGGCCCCATGCGCGCGGTCAATTCGCGTGCGGCCGCTTGATCCCCATTGGCGAACAGCGTCAACAGGGCGTCGTCGCCCGTCAGGGCCGTGGCGGACGTGCCGCCACGGCTGGATCCCGGTTCGGAGGTCAAATCCTCCATTCCGCGTCAGTTGTCGTCGCTCGGGCCATGGCCGCGCTTTCCGAAATGCCGAGTCATGCGGTCCTGCATATCAGCAAACTCCTGTTCGGAAATCGACCCGTTGCCGTCGGCATCCATCCGCTCGAAGAAACGCCCGGACCGGCGCGGCTTGGGCAGCTCCTCCTGGGTCAGATACCCGTCCTTGTCGGCGTCGTGACGTTCGAACATCCGCGACACCTGCGTCTTGGCGCGTTCCGTCGCTGCGGCCTGCATCTCCTCGGTACTTATCTTGCCATCGCCGTCCGCATCAGCGGCACCGAATCTGGCGGCGCGGTGCGCGTCCAGTTCGGATTGGGTGATTTCGCCGTTTCCGTCCGCATCCAGTTCCTGAAAGGTCGCGGGCTTGCCATCGCGCGGCCCCATGGCCGATGCGGTCGTACCCCCCACCGCCAAAGCCGCCACGATGAGTCCCGATATCACGCCTGCATGTTTCATGTCGGTTCTTCCCTTTGTTCGGCAACCCCGTGTCGCCGTTCCTGAACCTGATACGCGGCAAGGAGCCGATTCCGTCGCCCGTCAGGAAAAAACCTGCGACACCGCGCGAACCGAAACCTGACTCCCAAAAGCCGGTTTTGCGACATCGCGACGCAAGCCTGGCGCGCCCCCTTCCGATCCGGGGCAAACAACCCCACAATTGGAACATCCAAACGCACGAGTG
Organism: Ruegeria sp. BHSB196; assembly: GCF_059613135.1. Classification (NCBI taxonomy): domain Bacteria; kingdom Pseudomonadati; phylum Pseudomonadota; class Alphaproteobacteria; order Rhodobacterales; family Roseobacteraceae; genus Ruegeria; species Ruegeria sp. BHSB196. The sequence continues at coordinate 55,672 of NZ_JBXWRY010000001.1, read as the reverse complement.
ACAGCATGACCGATCAGACCATCGAAACCGCCGCCGGGCCGGATCGCCCGACCTGGCCCGCCATCGCCAAGGGGTTTCGCGGCAAATGCCCGAACTGCGGTCAAGGCCGGCTGCTGCACAGCTATCTCAAGGTCAACGACACCTGCGCGAACTGCGGACAGGAACTGTTCCACCACCGCGCCGATGACGGCCCGGCCTATCTGACCATTCTGATCGTCGGGCACCTGATGGCCCCGGCCCTGCATGTGTCCTATGTACAGTGGCGCCCCGAGCCCATGACCCTGTTCCTGGTTTTTGCCCTTGGTTGTCTGGCGCTGTCGCTTTACCTTCTGCCCAGGCTGAAGGGGATGGTCGTCGCCTATCAATGGGCGAAACGGATGCACGGCTTTGACAAGGCCGCTTGACCCTTCCGGCGCGGCAGGAGGGGGCATGAGCACCGACAAGACAGCGATCCGCGACGCGGCCACGGTTATCGTCCTGCGCGACCGCATGGACGATCCGGCCATCCTTATGGGGCAGCGCGGCGCCAAGGCCGCCTTCATGCCCAACAAGTTCGTGTTTCCCGGCGGCGCGGTCGATGCGGTGGACGCCGAGGTGCCACTGGCCGCGCCCCTGCCCAAGGTCTGCCACGAAAGACTGGGCGAAATGGCGCCCGAAGGGTTGCAGAACGCGCTGGCGGTGGCGGCGGTCCGGGAGCTTTGGGAGGAAACCGGGCTGATCCTCGGCAAGCCCGGCGCCTGGGCGGGCGATGTCCCCTCCGACTGGCAGAGCTTTGCGGCCACCGGCCATCTTCCCGCGGCCGATGCGCTGCAGTTCGTGTTCCGCGCGCTGACCCCACCGGGACGCCCCCGCCGGTTCGACGCGCGGTTCTTCCTGGTGGATGCGGATGAAATCCAGGGCGATCTGGACGATTTCACCCATGCCTCGGATGAGTTGTCCCACCTGCAATGGATCCGGCTGAGCGATGCCCGCGCCTTCGACCTGCCCTTCATCACCGAGGTGGTGCTGGCCGAAGTGGCCGCGCGTGTGACCGACCGCGCGCCGCCGACTTCGGTTCCGTACTTCCGCAACAATGACGAGGCCAGCCTGTTCCTGCGTCTGCGCGGCTACCCGATGCCCGACACGCCCTGAGCCCTGCGACCTAGCGGATCCGGCTGATCACGACGGTAACTTCGGGTTTCTTGCCGATCTCGTTTTGTGCGGTCTGCCGCACGATCCGGCGCAGCGCCTCTTCCAGCTTGTCATCGTCGCCCAGCGTCTTGGCCTCGGCGCGCATCAGGAACTGGCTCAGGTCTTCTTCCAGCACCTCGACGAGTCCCGCCCGGGAACTGCCGGTTTCCGGCAGGCCGATCGTGTCGCACCAGGGCTCGCCCATCGGTTCGTCTTCCTCGTCCAGAATGGCCGTCACCGTGACGTGACCGTTCAGCGCCATGCGGATGCGGTCGCGCACGACGCCGTCGAGCGCGCCGATCTGCACGGTACCGTCCAGATAGGTCCGGCCGCTTTCGATGTATTCGGCCACCTTGGGCGTGTTTCCGGACAAATCCAGCATCATCCCGTTGACCGCGACGATCCCGGTGCGCCCGCCGGCTTCCGCCAGCCTCGCATGTTCGCGCAGGTGGCGGTGCTCGCCATGCATGGGGATCACGATCTGCGGATCGACAATCGCGTGGATGCGCTCCAGATCCGGGCGGTTGGCATGGCCCGATACATGATAGAGGCCCGAACTGTCATCGACCACATCCACGCCTTTTTCGCTGAACTGGTTGATGACCCGGATCACCCCGCGTTCGTTGCCCGGAATGGTCTTGGACGAGAACAGGAACAGATCGCCTTCGGCCATCTCCAACCCGCGATACTTGCCGCGCGCCAGCTGCGCGCTGGCGGCCCGGCGTTCGCCCTGGCTGCCGGTGACGATGAGCATCAGGTTCTGGCGCGGCATATCGACGGCTTCCTCGGCGCTGATCATGCGGGGAAAGTCCGAAAGCAATCCTGTTTCGGTCGCCGCCTCGATCATGCGGCGCATGGCCCGGCCGAGAAGCACGATGGACCGCCCCGCCCGTGCCCCGGCCTCGGCCAGCGTTTTGACCCTGGCCACATTCGAGGCGAAGGTCGTCGCGACCACCATGCCCTGTGCCTCTGCGACCAGCCGGGTGATTTCCGGAGCGAGTTCGGACTCGGATCGGCCCGGGTGCGGCGAAAACACATTGGTGCTGTCGCAGACCAACGCCTTGACGCCCGGCTTGGCCGCCTCGGCCCACAGGTCGGGATCGAAGGGTTCGCCGACCACGGGTTCCGGGTCGAGCTTGAAATCGCCGGAATGCACGATCCGGCCGGCCGGGGTGTCGATCACGAGGCCCGCGCTTTCGGGGATCGAATGCGAGACCGGCAGGTATCCGACCGTGAAAGGCCCTGCCGTGACCTGTTCCGGCCAGGCGGACACGGTTCTGACGGCCTCGACCGGATGGCCGTACTCTTCCATCTTCCGGCGCGCAATATTGGCGGTGAAGGCGCGCGCATAGACGGGTGCACGGAGCGCGTCGTAACAATGCGCCACGGCCCCGACATGATCTTCATGCGCGTGTGTGACGAAGATCGCCTCGAGCCGGTCGGCGCGCTCCTTGAGCCAGGTGATGTCGGCAAAGATCACCTCCACACCGGGCGAACTGTCCATGTCGGGGAAGGCCACGCCGAGATCGACGAGGATCAGCCGCTCCTTCCCAGGTTTGCCATAGCCATAGACATAGGCGTTCATGCCAATTTCACCCGCCCCGCCGAGGGGCAGGTAGATCAATCTTTCCTTGCTCATGCCGAGCCGTTTTCCTTGTTGTAGCGATGGATCACGGTCAGGCCGTGCATCGTCAGATCGTCTTCAATTGTGTCGAACCCCACATCCGCCTGGTCGAACAACGGTGCCAGCCCGCCGGTCCCCACAACTTTCATCGGCATTCCATATTCGTCCTTGATGCGGGCGATCAAGCCCTCGATCAGGCCGGAATATCCCCAATACACGCCGGATTGGATGCAGCCCACGGTATTCGTCCCGATCACCTTTTCCGGACGCGTGACATCGATATGCGGAAGCGCCGCCGCGCCCTGGTGCAAGGCTTCCAGACTGAGGTTCACACCCGGCGCAATGATTCCCCCCACATACGCTCCGTCCGCGGCAACCACGTCGAAATTCGTCGCCGTACCGAAATCGACGACGACGACATTTCCGCCGTGGCGGTCGAAGGCGCCTGCGGCGTTCGCCAACCGGTCGGGGCCGGGAATGGTCCCTTCGTCCACACGGGGGTTGACCGGCAGCAAGCAGTCTGGCTTGCCAACGACCAGGGGCCGGCAACCGAAGAACCGATCCGCAAAGACACGCAGATTGAACACCACCCGCGGGACGGTCGAAGCAATGATGACATCGGTAATATCCGCCTCGATGCCGTAGTGTCGCACCAGCGTCGAATACCAGGTGAAATAGGCATCCGCCGTGCGCGCATGATGCGTCGAGGTGCGCAGCGTGCACAGGAAACGCTCGCCGTCCCAGATCGAAAAGACCGTGTTGGTATTGCCGCAATCTATCGCCAGAAGCATTGGGCGACCCTTTCAGAAATAGACTTCGGCCGCGGGGATGCGGAGGCGGCCCTTGGCGGTGTTTAGGACAAGGTTGCCGTCCGCGTCCACCGTCTCGAAGGTTCCGACTGTCTCCGACGCCACGGTACGGGCGGTGATCACCTCGCCCAGCCGCGCGGCGCGCGCCAGCCAGGCGGACCGGATTGGCTCGAACCCAAAGGTCGAAAACTGGGTTTCGTAATGCGCAAAGGCGGTGGCCAGTTCGGTCAGAAAGTCGTCGGTTTCGACCCGCGCCCCGGTTTCAGACAGCAGCGACACCGGGCGAACGGCCCCTGGTTCGACCGCGCCAGGCGGCGGGGCGTCCACCAGGTTCACGCCGATACCGATGGCCAGATGCGAAACGCCCCCGTTCCTGCCGGTGCTTTCCAGCAGGATCCCGGCCAGCTTTCCGCCATTGAGGAGCACGTCATTGGGCCATTTCAGGGCCAGCCCCTCGGTCCGGCCCGTGACGGCCACGCACGCATCGTAGAGCGCCAGCGCCGCAACGAAGCTGCGCAACGCCGCTTGTTCCGGCGACCCCTGAGGCTGCATCAGCAGCGTCGCCGCCAGATTTCCCAGCGGCTGGGTCCAACCGCGCCCCCGGCGTCCGCGGGCCGCCGTCTGGCGATGCGCCATGATCCAGACCGGGCCGCGGGCCGTCGGCGCGATGCGCGCCGCCTCGTTGAGGGTGCTGTCCACCTCTTCCAGGACGTGGAGCCCGTATCCCTGCGGCCAGCCGCTCATGTCAAAAGGCCCGTTTCAGGGACCGGCCCCAAGGCACGACCGAGAACGCCGGATCAGTTGACAAGCGTCGCTGCCGCGGCCGCAGCCGCGCCTTCCACACCGAACTGATAGAACACGCCGACCAGCATCAGGGCGGCCGAGCCCATCAGCGCAGCCCAGAGCACCGGCGTGGAACGGGTCTCGATCGGGTCTTCGTTCTCGTCCCCGAAATACATGTAGAACACGATCCGCAGATAATAGAACGCGCCGATGACCGAGGCGATGGCCGAGGCGATGACCAGACCGGTCAGCCCCGCATCGATACCCGCCTGCCAGACGCCGAACTTGGCGAAGAACCCCAGCATCGGCGGCACCCCGGCCAGGCTGAACATCAGGATCAATACGGCCAGCGCCTTGCCGGGATCGCGCCGGGAGTATTGGCGCAGCGCGTCGATGTCGGTGACGGGCTTTCCGTCGCGCTCCATCATCAGGATGAACGCGAAGGTGCCGACATTCATGGTGACGTAGATCGCCAGATACATCAGCATCGCCTTGATGCCCATTTCGGTGCCCGCCGCGAGTCCGATCAGCGCATAGCCCATATGGGCGATCGAGGAATAGGCCATCAGCCGTTTGATGTCGCGCTGTCCGATGGCGGCGATCGCGCCAAGGAACATCGACAGAACCGAAAGCAGCACGATCACCTGCTGCCAATCCGCGACAGCGCCGCCAAAGGCATCATGCAGGACGCGGGCAAACAGCGCCATCGCCGCCACCTTGGGCGCCGTCGCGAAGAAGGCCGTGATCGGCGTGGGCGACCCTTCGTAGACGTCGGGGGTCCACATGTGGAACGGCACCGCCGACACCTTGAAGGCCAGGCCCGAGATCAGGAAGATCAGGCCGAACAGCAGCCCCAGGGAAACCTCGTCATGTCTGGCGGTGTCGATGATGCCGGTGAACAGGGTCGTGCCGGTATAGCCGTAGACCAGAGATGCGCCATAGAGCAGCAGGCCCGAACTCAGCGCGCCCAGCACGAAATACTTGAGGCCGGCTTCGGTCGATTTCGCGCTGTCCCGGCGCAGCGCCGCGATCACGTAGAGCGCCAGGGACTGCAGCTCCAGCCCCATGTACAGGGCCATCAGATCGCCCGCGCTGACCATCATCATCATGCCGACCGCGGCCAGCGCCACCAGCAAGGGAAACTCGAACCGCAAAAGCCCCCGGCGCGCCATGTAGTCCTGGCTCATCACCAGGACCGAGGCCGCGGCCAGAAGGATCGCAACCTTCGAGAACCGGGCAAAGCCGTCGTCGATGAACATGCCGTTGAATGCCACCCTGGTGCCACCGCCGTTGGTCGCGATCCAGAAGGACAGGACCGCCATCAACCCCGCCGTCGTCCAGACCAGCAGCGGGCCCAGCGCGTCCTTGGTCGTGTAGACCGCCCCGAGCAGCGCCACCATCGCATAGATCGCCAGAACGATTTCCGGCAGGATTATGGTGAGATCAGCCTGGATCATGCCTCCAAAGCTCCCTTAATGCGAAGCGGCGTATTGGGTCGCGGCTTCGGCCGCGGCCAGTGCCGAGTCATAGTTCGAAATCAGCGCGGCGGTGGAATCGCCGATCACATCGGTCACCAGCGACGGATAGACGCCCAACAGGATGGTCATGACGACCAGCGGGGCAAAGACGAGGCGTTCGCGCGCGCTCATGTCGGTGATGGATTTCAGGCTTTCCTTGATCAGATCGCCAAAGACCACACGCCGGTAGAGCCACAGCGCATAGGCCGCCGAAAAGATGACGCCCGACGCGGCAACGGCCGTGACCCAGGTGTTGACCTGGAAGGCACCCATCAGCGTCAGGAACTCGCCGATGAAGCCCGAGGTGCCGGGCAGGCCCACATTCGCCATCGTGAACAGCATGAAGACCAACGCATAGGCCGGCATCCGGATCACCAGACCGCCATAGGCGTCAATGTCGCGGGTGTGCATCCGGTCATAGATCACGCCGACGATCAAAAAGAGCGCCGCCGAGATGAAACCGTGACTGAGCATCTGGAAGATGGCCCCGTCGATGCCCTGCTGGTTCGCCGCAAAGATGCCCATGGTCACGAACCCCATATGCGCGACCGAGGAATAGGCGATCAGCTTTTTCATGTCCTCCTGCACCAGCGCGACCAGCGAGGTGTAGACGACGGCGATCGCGGACATCCACAGGACCACGTCGGTCATCACCGCCGAGCCGACGGGGAACATCGGCAGGCTGAAGCGCAGGAAACCATAGCCGCCCATCTTCAACAGGATCGCGGCCAGCACCACCGACCCGGCCGTGGGCGCCTGCACGTGCGCGTCCGGCAACCAGGTATGGACCGGCCACATCGGCATTTTCACCGCGAACGAGGCGAAGAAGGCCAGGAACATCAGCGTCTGCATGCCGCCCAAGATATGGATGCCCAGGACACTGAAGCTCTCGGACGAGAACTGGTGGCTCATCAGCGCCTCGATATCCGTCGTGCCCGCGTCCGCATACATCGCCACCATGGCGACGAGCATCAGCACCGAGCCGAGGAAGGTGTAGAGGAAGAATTTGAAGCTGGCATAGATCCGGTCCTTGCCGCCCCAGATGCCGATGATCAGGAACATCGGGATCAGGCCACCCTCGAAGAACAGGTAGAACAGCACCAGATCCAGCGCCATGAACACGCCCAGCATCAGGGTTTCCAGCAGCAGGAAGGCGATCATGTATTCCTTGACCCGGTCGGTCACGTGCCAGCTGGCCAGAATGGTCAGCGGCATGATGAAGGTCGTCAGCAGAACGAACAGGATGCTGATGCCGTCCACGCCCATCTTGTATTTGAGGCCCAGCAGCCATTCGCCCTCTTCCACCATCTGGAAGCCGGTATTCGAGGGATCGAAGCCGGTGTAGATGCCGATGGACACAAGAAAGGTCACAGTGGTCGCGAACAGCGCCGCCCATTTCGCGTTGCGTTGCGCGGCCGCATCCTCGCCTCTCAGGAAAACGCCGAGGATCAGCGCAGCGACCGCCGGAATGAAGGTGACAATGGATAGGATATTGTCCATCACTGCGCCCCCCCGCCGATCGACATCCAGGTGACAAGGGCGGCGATGCCCAAAACCATCCAGAAGGCGTAGGTAAAGATGTAGCCCGACTGCGCCTTGCCTGCGAGGCGGGTGAAGAACGGTACGACGCCCATTGCCACTCCGTTCAGGAATCCGTCAATCGTGTTGCCGTCGCCGCGTTTCCACAGGAACCGGCCCAGCGCCACCGTGGGTTTGACAAGGATCGCGTCATAGATCTCGTCGAAGTACCACTTGTTCTTGAGAAACAGGTATAGCGGGCGCTGGTTTTCGGCCAGTTTCCGCGGCAGCGCCGGGTTCACGATGTAGAACAGGTAGGCCAGCGCAAGCCCCAGAGCCATCGCGACGAAAGGCGAGACCTTGACCCATTTCGGCGCCGCGTGCGCGTCGTCCAGAACGTGGTTGTCCGGCGCGACATACAACGCGCCCTCGCCCGGCTTTCCGACAAAGGCATAGTGGTGATCCCCACCCTTGGCCTTGTCGCCATGTGCAGCGTCGTCGCCCTGCGAGTCCGTGGCATGCGCGTCGCCGCCATGGTCGTCGGCCTTGGCCTGATCACCGCCCTCGGCATGAGCTTCGGCCACCGGGATGCCGTAGAACTTGCCGACCTGATCGGCATGACCGAAGAAGTTGTTGTACCAGATCATGCCCGCGAACACCGCCCCCAGCGACAGCGCGCCCAAGGGCACCAGCATGGTCATCGGGCTTTCATGCGCGTGCTCATGCGTGTGCTTGTCGCCGCGTTCCTCGCCATAGAATGTCAGGAAGATCAGGCGCCAGGAATAGAAGGCGGTGAAGGCGGCCGCGATGACCAGCAGCCAGAACCCATAGGAAGACCCGCCTGCATAGGCGCTTTCGATGATGGCGTCCTTGCTGAGGAAGCCGGCAAAGCCGATCTGCGTCAGCGGAATGCCGACGCCGGTGATCGCCAGCGTTCCGATCATCATCGCCCAAAAGGTATAGGGGATCTTTTTCCGCAACCCGCCGTAATTCATCATGTCCTGCTCGTGATGCATGGCGTGGATCACCGAGCCGGCCCCAAGAAACAGCAGCGCCTTGAAGAAGGCGTGGGTGAACAGGTGGAACATCGCCGCCGAATACATGCCCACACCGGCGGCCACGAACATGTAACCCAGCTGCGAACAGGTCGAATAGGCGATCACCCGCTTGATGTCGGTCTGAACCAGTCCGACGGTGGCGGCAAAAAAGGCCGTCGAGGCGCCCAATACCGTCACGAACCCGGCAGCGCCGGGCGCGAACTCATAGAGCGGCGACATGCGGCAGACCAGGAAGACGCCCGCCGTCACCATGGTTGCGGCATGGATCAGCGCGGAAACCGGCGTCGGGCCTTCCATCGCGTCCGGAAGCCAGGTGTGCAGGATCAGCTGCGCCGACTTGCCCATCGCACCGATGAACAGCAGCACGCAGACCACCTCGATCGAGGTCCATTCGCCCCAGAGGAAGGTCAACTGGCTTTCCGCCAGCGACGGCGCGGCTGCGAAGATGTCGGAGAGATTGATGCTGTCCACCAGGAAGAACAACGCGAAAATCCCCAGGGCAAAGCCGAAATCGCCCACCCGGTTGACGATGAACGCCTTGATGGCGGCCGCGTTGGCCGTGGGCTTGCGGTAGTAGAAGCCGATCAGCAGATACGAGGCAACGCCCACGCCTTCCCAGCCAAAGAACATCTGCACCAGGTTGTCCGAAGTCACCAGCATCAGCATGGCGAAGGTGAAAAAGCTGAGATAGGCGAAGAATCGCGGCTTGTAGCTTTCGCCTTCGCGCCACTGCGGGTCGTGATCCATGTAGCCGAACGAATACAGGTGCACGAGCGCCGAAACCGTCGTCACCACGATCAGCATGATCGCCGTCAGCCGGTCCAGCCGGATCGCCCAGGACGTGGACAGCGATCCGCTTTCGATCCAGCGCAGAATCTCGATCTGCTGGGTCTGGCCGTCAAAGGTGAAGAACACGATCCATGACAGCAGGCAGGCCAGGAACAGCAGGCCCGTGGCGGTCCAGAGCGCCGCCTTCTCTCCGATGAACTTCCAGCCGAAGCCGCAGAGGATGGCACCCACGAGCGGGGCAAACAGGATGGTCGTTTCCATGATCCCTTACCCCTTCATCATGTTGACATCTTCCACCGCGATGGTGCCGCGGTTGCGGAAGAAGCAGACCAGGATGGCCAGCCCGATGGCAGCCTCGGCGGCGGCGACGGTCAGAACGAAGAGCGTAAAGACCTGCCCGACCAGATCGCCGAGGAAACTGGAAAACGCCACGAGGTTGATGTTCACCGCCAGTAGCATCAACTCGATGCTCATCAGCAGGATGATGACGTTCTTGCGGTTCAGGAAGAGACCGAAGATGCCGATGACGAACAGCGTCGCCGCGACCGTAAGATAGTGTTCAAGTCCGATCATCGTCTCAAAGTCCCTGCCCCGGTTTCACGTCCCTCAGTTCCATCGCCTTGGCCGGGTCGCGCATCATCTGGCCGACGATGTCCTGACGCTTGATGTCCTGGCGGTGGCGCAGGGTCAGCACGATGGCGCCGATCATGGCGACCAGCAGGATCAGCCCCGCAAGCTGGAACAGAAGGAAGTATTGATCGTAGAGGATGAGGCCCAGCGCCTCGGTGTTGTGACGGCCCTCGGGCACCGGCTGGGCCAGGTTGGTGGCGGCGCCTTCGGCGGTGTCCCAGGCCCCATAGGCCATGACGAACTGCATCAGGATGATCAGCCCGATCAGCAGAGCCAGCGGCATATAGCGCGCCATCTCGGCCTTCAACTCGGCGAAGTCCACGTCCAGCATCATCACCACGAACAGGAACAGAACCGCGACCGCGCCGACATAGACGATGATCAGCAGCATGGCCACGAATTCCGCCCCAAGCAGGACGAACAGCCCCGCCGACGAGATGAAGGACAGGATCAGCCACAGCACCGAATGCACCGGCTGGCGGCTGATCACGGTGAACAGCCCTCCGGTGATGGCGCTGATGGCAAACAGGTAAAAGGCAAACACGCTCATTGGTCATCGTCCCCTTCTTCGCCCATGGCCTCCCGCGCCAGATCCAGCGCGCGGGTCATGGCCGGGATGCCGGCAAAGACCGACATCTGACCGATCGTTTCCACGATCTCCTGCTTTCTCGCACCCGCCTCGATCGCATGGCGCACGGTCTGCCGCACCGCCGTGTCCGCCTGAGCGCCCTGCATGGTCAGCCCGGCCAATGTCAGCAGCAGCCGGGTCTTGGCGTCCAGACCATCCTTGTTGACGGCGTTGCCGAACATCATCTCCATGACCTCTTTGGGCATGGTCGGCCACAGCGCCTCGAACCCCTTGGGCGAAAAGTTCTCCAGGGCCGGGTTGAACGCCTTGGCCATGTCCTGGGCTTGCTGCATCATCAGCTCGAACGGGTTTTTGGCCGGATCACTCATCGGTAGGGCGCATCCAATTCCAGATTGCGGGCGATCTCGGCCTCCCAGCGGTCGCCGTTCTCAAGCAGTTTCTGCTTGTCATAGAACAACTCTTCGCGGGTCTCCGTGGCGAATTCGAAGTTCGGGCCTTCGACGATGGCATCGACCGGGCACGCCTCCTGGCAAAAGCCGCAATAGATGCATTTGGTCATGTCGATGTCATAGCGCGTCGTTCTGCGCGAGCCGTCCTCGCGCGGTTCTGCGTCGATGGTGATCGCCTGGGCCGGGCAGATCGCCTCGCAGAGTTTGCAGGCGATGCAGCGTTCCTCGCCGTTCGGATAGCGGCGCAGCGCGTGCTCGCCCCGGAACCGCGGGCTGAGCGGGCCTTTTTCATGGGGGTAGTTCACGGTGGCCTTGGGCGCAAAGAAGTATTTCATCCCCAGCTTGAAACCGACCCAGAAGTCCTGGAGCAGGAAGTACTTGGCGGCGCGGGTATAGTCGATATTTGCCATTGTCAGCCTCCTATGCTCCAACGGGCGAAGATCCCCCAGAACCAGTCGAACCTCGCCGCAAAGGCCACGAACACCACCCAGGCCAGCGAGAAGGGCAGGAAGACTTTCCAGCCCAGCCGCATCAGTTGGTCATAGCGGTAGCGCGGCGTGATCGCCTTGACCATTGCAAAGAGGAAGAAGAAGAACGCCATCTTGCCGACCATCCACAGCACGCCATCGGGCAGGCCCGGGATCGGCGACAGCCAGCCGCCGAAGAACAGCAGCGTGGTCAGCGCGCACATCAGGAAGATGGCGATGTATTCACCGGCCATGAACAGCAGGAAGGGCGTGGCCGAGTATTCGACCTGATAGCCCGCGACCAGTTCCGATTCCGCCTCCGGCAGGTCAAACGGCGGCCGGTTGGTCTCGGCCAGCGCCGAGATGAAGAACAGAAACACCATCGGGAAATGCGGCAGCCAGTACCAGCCGAAAAAGCCCCATCCGGTGTCCTGCGCCCGCACGATGTCGCCGAAGTTCATCGACCCGGTCGAGATGATCACCCCGATGATGATCAGGCCGATGGAGACCTCATAGGAAATCATCTGCGCGGCCGAGCGCAGCGAGCCCAGGAACGGGTATTTCGAGTTCGACGCCCACCCGCCCATGATCACGCCGTAGACTTCCAGCGAGGACACCGCGAAGACATAAAGGATGGCCACGTTGATGTCCGACAGCACCCAGCCGTCGTTGAACGGGATCACCGCCCAGGCGATCATGGCCAGAACAAAGGATGTGAGCGGCGCCAGAATGAACACCGTGCGGTCGGCGCCGGCGGGGATCACCACCTCTTTCACCACGTATTTCAGTGCGTCGGCCACCGATTGCAGCAAGCCGTAGACGCCCACCACGTTCGGACCCCGGCGCATCTGGACCGCGGCCCAGATCTTGCGGTCGCCGTAGACGAGGAAGAGCAGCGAGATCATCACGAAGGCCACGACTGCAATCACTTGCGCCAGGATGATCACGGCGATGCCGCCTGGGGTGGTAAAGAAATCAGCCATTGGTCCTCACACCGTGGGTATTCCGTTTTCCGCCAGACCTGCGATTTCCGGCAGCCGCACCGGAAACCCGCATGTCCTGCGGTTGGGATGGCGCGTTGGTGTAAACAGCATTCGCCGTCCGGACGCCACCCTTTTTCTTTGCATTCCCGCGCATTCCCCGCGCCACATGGCCGCGCCGGAGCGCGACCGCGCCTCGCGTCGCCCCCGCGAAGGCCGTGGCGCCTGATATGCCGGTCAGCGCCCTCATTCCGCCGCGATCTTCTCGGCCTTGCGCGCCCTGGACTGCGCGGACAGCTCGGCCATCAGCTGCGAGGCGCGCGCAACCGGGTTGGTCAGGTAAAAGTCCTTGATCGCAGGGCGGAAGGCAGCCTGGCCCAACGGACCTGCCGCCAGCGGCTGAACCTCGTTCTCGATGACCTCGTCGATCCGGGCCAGATGCGGCACCGCCTCGACCAGCGCCATGCGCAGTTGCGCCAGCGAGTCATAGGGCAGTGTGTGGCCCAGTTCCGCCGAAAGCGCCCGCAGGATCGCCCAGTTCTCCTTGGCCTCGCCCGGCGCAAAGCCGGCGCGCATGGCCAGCTGCGGCCGGCCTTCGGTGTTGACGAACAGCCCGTTCTCTTCGGTATAGGCCGCGCCCGGCAGGATCACGTCGGCACGATGGGCGCCCCGGTCGCCATGGCTGCCCTGATAGATCACGAAGGCGCCTTCGCCGATCTCCACCTCGTCCGCGCCGAGGTTGTAGATCACATCCGCCTCGCCAATCGCGTCCATGCCGCCGTCGTTGGTCGCATCCACATCCATGGCGCCGACCCGCGATGCGGCGGTGTGCAGGATCAGCAGGCCGCTTTCCGTATTGGCCGCGACGGCCTGGGCGGCGGCCACAACGGCGGCGCCGTCGGCTTCCTGCAGGGCGCCCTGCCCCACGATCACCAGCGAACGCTTCGCCCTGATCTCGTCATCGCCGCCCATCTCCACGACGCTTTGCAATGCGGCGCGGTCGTCGCCGATATGGCGGTAGTCGTAGGTCAGATCGACGGCCGGGCCGACCAGCGCGACCTCGGCACCGTGGATCCAGGCCTTGCGGATCCGGGCGTTCAGCACCGGCGCCTCGTCACGCGGGTTGGTGCCGATGAGCAGAATCCGTTCGGCGGTGTCGATGTCCTCGATGGCCGCCGTTCCGACATAGGCGCCCCGATTGCCCGCCGGCAGTCTGGCACCGTCGGTTCGGCACTCGACGATGCCGCCCAGACCTTCGATCACCTGTTTCAGGGCAAACACCGCCTCCACCGGGGCCAGATCACCCACGAGACCGGCGGGCTTTGCCGCCCCCTTCAGGGCCTCGGCCGCCTTGCCCAGAGCCTCGGGCCAGCTTGCCGGACGCAGCTTGCCGTTCTCGCGCACATAGGGGCGGTCCAGACGCTGACGGCGCAGCCCGTCCCAGACAAAGCGCGTCTTGTCGGAAATCCATTCCTCGTTCACGCCGTCGTGGTTGCGCGGCAGGATGCGCATCACCTCGCGGCCCTTGGTATCGACACGGATGTTCGAGCCCAGAGCGTCCATCACGTCGATGGTTTCGGTCTTGGTCAGTTCCCACGGACGCGCGGTGAACGCATAGGGTTTCGAGGTCAGCGCGCCCACCGGACACAGATCGATGATGTTGCCCTGCAGGTTCGAGTCCAGCGTTTCACCCAGATAGGACGTGATCTCGGCATCCTCGCCGCGGCCTGTCTGGCCCATCTGGGTGATCCCGGCCACCTCGGTCGTGAAACGCACGCATCGGGTGCACGAGATGCAGCGCGTCATGTGCGTTTCGACCAGAGGCCCGAGGTCCAGATCGTCCACCGCGCGCTTGGCCTCGCGGAACCGGCTGAAATCCACGCCATAGGCCATCGCCTGGTCCTGGAGGTCGCACTCGCCGCCCTGATCGCAGATCGGGCAGTCCAGCGGGTGGTTGATCAGCAGAAACTCCATCACCCCTTCACGGGCCTTCTTGACCATGGGCGAGTTGGTCTTGACCACCGGTGGCTGGCCTTCCGGGCCGGGACGCAGGTCGCGCACCTGCATGGCGCAGGACGCGGCCGGTTTCGGCGGGCCTCCCACGACCTCGACCAGGCACATTCGGCAGTTGCCCGCGATCGACAGGCGTTCGTGATAGCAAAAGCGCGGCACCTCGACACCGGCCTGTTCGCAAGCCTGGATCAGGGTCATCGCGCCTTCGACTTCGATTTCCCGCCCGTCGATGATGATCTTGCGGAGGTCAGACATGATCTAATTCGCCCTCAATAAAGCGCCGATGGCACTTTTTCTTTCGATTTCCAGCCGGCCCAGCCGGCACAGATCGCCCGGCTTGTCATAGTCCAGCCCCAGCTGGGACATGTATTTCCGTCCACGCGCGCGCATCAGCTCCTTCTCCTGATCCGAATCAAGCACGGCGCGGATTTCAGCGTCGGAATAGCCCAGCGCATTGGCCTTGGACTTGAGACGGCGGATTTCGCCGATCCCCTTGAAGATGCGGCCGTTTATGTCGTCGCAGTGGCGGCGGATCTCGTTCGCGACCACGATGGTGAAGATCCCGTCGGCAATCTGCGGCACGTCGCGCAGCGGGGGTTTCGCGTTGGCCAGGGCGGGGAGCGCAAGCCCCCCGGCAAGAATGGCGGCAAGCAGTTTCGATGGCATGGCATTTCCTTTCGTCCCGAGCTTGCTCAGGCAAGAAGACGCCGCGGCGCTATGCAATAACGCCGTCGCCACCCGGCAGGGATATGCCAGCCCGCCCTTCATGGCCTCTGACAGGTTCCCGAAAAGGTCAGCGTGTTGTCCACGATCCGCAGTTGCTGCGGCTCGGTATCCGGCCCCACCTTCCAGTCGATCTTGGACGAGCCGTAATTCTCGATGCAGTAGCGGGTTCCGGCATAGCGCCCCGCCTCGCGCGCGCCGTCGAGCGACGCGGCCACGTCGTCGATCCGGACCGTGAAGTCGGCCAGCGTGACCTTCTTGTCCACGACCTGCGCCTTGGTCCGGAAAAAATGCCCGTCAAACAGCACCTGGTTCTCTTCGTTTCTCTGCCCGCACCCTGCGGTCGCGGTCATGGCGGAGATCAGGCCGACGGTCAGGATCGTGCGCGCCCGGCTGCGTTTCCGCGCCGGCGAAGTGGAGTCGCAGCCGGCACCGGGGGCCGGTTCAGCCTCGTGATATGACGTGATCCCGATCACAGCAACCCCACCAATGCCAAGAGCGCCAGGACGACCATGCAGGCCCAGGCGATGACGTAGAAGACCGAGCGCACACCGCTGTGAGGCTTGCCGATGCCGCGCAAATGGATGACCAGCATCACGATCCGAGCCAGCAAGGCGACCGAGGCCAGAAGGTTGACCCAGAACGGGCTGGCCCCGGCCAGGATCGCCGCCACGGTCACGGTCAGAAACGCCGGCAGCGTCTCGCAGCCGTTCAGATAAGCCCGGTTCAGGCGATAGGCCCGGTCGGCATAGTCCTGCTCGGGCGTTGCGCCCGGCGCCAGCCCCTTGCCCGCCTTGGCCAGGGCCGAGAACGGCGACAGCGCAAGAACGATCAGGGCGAAGATCACCAGCGCGGCGATCGCATGAGAATATGCGGCCAGGGATTCCATGGGTCTACTCCGCCGCCATCGCACCCATGCGGCCCGATTTCCGGGCCTTGATGCGGTCTTCGATTTCTTCCCGGAAATTCCGGATCAGGCCCTGGATCGGCCAGGCTGCCGCATCCCCCAGGGCACAGATCGTGTGACCCTCGACCTGTTTGGTCACGTCGAACAGCATGTCGATCTCTTCCAGCTCCGCCTCTCCGCGCACCAGGCGATCCATCACCCGCATCATCCAGCCGGTGCCTTCGCGGCAGGGCGTGCACTGGCCGCAGCTTTCGTGCTTGTAGAATTTCGACAGCCGCCAGATCGCCTTGATGATGTCGGTGGACTTGTCCATCACGATCACCGCCGCGGTTCCCAGACCCGAGCCCAACTCACTGCGCAGGTGGTCGAAATCCATGATCGCGTCGCGCATGTGCTCGCCGCGCACGCAGGGCACCGACGACCCGCCTGGGATCACCGCCAGCAGGTTGTCCCAGCCGCCGCGAATGCCGCCGCAATGGGTTTCGATCAGTTCCTCGAAGCTGATCGACATCGCCTCTTCGACCACGCAGGGGTTGTTCACATGGCCTGAAATGGCGAAAAGCTTGGTGCCGGAATTGTTCTGGCGCCCAAAACCCGCAAACCAGTCGGCGCCGCGCCGCAGGATGGTCGGCACAACGGCGATGGACTCCACGTTGTTCACGGTGGTCGGGCAGCCATAGAGGCCCGCACCGGCGGGGAACGGCGGCTTCATGCGCGGCATCCCCTTCTTGCCTTCGAGGCTTTCCAGGAGCGCGGTTTCCTCGCCGCAGATGTAGGCGCCCGCGCCGTGATGCAGGAACAGGTCGAAATCCCAGCCCGATCCGGCCGCGTTCCTGCCCAGCAGACCGGCGTCATAGGCCTCGTCGATGGCGGCCTGCAGCACCTCGCGCTCGCGGATGTATTCGCCGCGGATGTAGATATAGCAGGTATGGGCGTTCATCGCGAAAGAGGCGATCAGACAGCCTTCGATCAGCGTGTGAGGATCGTGGCGCATGATCTCGCGGTCCTTGCAGGTGCCCGGTTCGGACTCGTCGGCGTTCACCACCAGGTAGGCCGGGCGGCCGTCGCTTTCCTTGGGCATGAATGACCATTTCAGGCCGGTGGGAAAGCCCGCGCCGCCACGACCGCGCAGGCCGGAATCCTTCATCGTCTGGATGATCCAGTCGCGCCCCTTGGCCATCAGGTCAGCGGTGCCGTCCCAATGCCCGCGGGCCTGCGCGCCTTTCAGGCTGCGGTCGTGCATCCCGTAGATGTTGGTGAAGATCCTGTCCTGATCCTTCAGCATCGCCTGATTACCTTTGGCTGTCCTGACGCATGCGCCAGAGTTGAAATATGTTGACGACCGCATAGATGAGGCCGGCCAGAGCGGCGAAATCGAAAAGAAACGCATAGCGGTCCGGCAGGTTCAGCGCCGGGCCGATGAACAGCGACAGCGCAAGCCACCCGATCATCGTCACGGCGATGACCAGGCCGATATGTCGGCCCTTGCGGGCTATGGCGCGTTCCTTTTCCGTGTCCATCGCTTTCGTTTCATCCCGACGCCCGTACGGGCGCCACTCGCATCACATCCCGACGCCTATTCGTCGTACAAACCGTCCTTTTTGGCGCGCTTGGCGAATTCGGTTTCTTCGCCTTTGGCCAGTCTGGCCGCCTGCTCGATCCAGCCATCCCGCTCGATCCGGCCCTTGAACTTCAGCCGCGCATCGACCCAGGCCACCTGTTCCGGCGTCCAGGCCGCGATCTGGTCGAAGTGGAAAAAGCCCAGATCGTTGAGCGTCTGCTCCAGCTTCGGCCCCACACCCTTGAGCAGCTTGAGGTCGTCGGCCTTACCCCCGCGCGCTTCGGACAGCGTTTCGGGCTTGGCGTCTTCGGTTGCCCTGGCCGCCGCACCTTCGGGCGAGGACGGCTCGGCGACAGCGGCCTTCTTGACCTCGGCGGCCTGCTTGACGGCGGGCTTCGGGGTCGCCGGCGCTTTGGGGGGCTGCGCCCTGGCCGCCGCGCCGCCGGCCTTGCCGTCCGTGCCGAGCCATGGCGTCAGCAAGGGTACCTCGGTCCCGTCGATGCGCTTGACGGTATCGCCGATGTCGGTCGCCAATTGAACGCTGGCATTGTACTGGGTCCGGCCGCTTTCGTACTCGGTCAGGCTGGTGAGTCCCTTGAGCGGTTCGGCCCCGTATCGGCCGTTCTGCGGGCCTGGCACCGGCACCTTTCCCGCAGCCAGATCGTCGATGATCCGGGCAAAGCTGTCCGCCGTCAGATCCTCGTAGTAATCCTTGCCGATCTGGGCCATCGGCGCATTGGCGCAGGATCCGAGGCATTCCACCTCTTCCCAGGACAACTTGCCATCGGCGGACAGTTCATGCGGTTTCGCGGCGATCTTTTCCTTGCACACCGCGATCAGATCCTCGGCCCCGCAGATCATGCAGGAGGTGGTGCCGCAAACCTGAATATGCGCCACGGACCCGACCGGTTGCAGCTGAAACATGAAGTAGAACGAGGCGACTTCCAGCGCCCGGATATAGGCCATGTTCAGCATGTCGGCCACGTACTCGATGGCAGGCCGGGTCAGCCACCCTTCCTGCTCCTGCGCCCGCCAGAGCAGAGGGATGATGGCGCTGGCCTGACGGCCCTCGGGGTATTTGGTGATCTGCGCCTCGGCCCATTGCTGGTTGGCAGCGGTGAAGGCGAAGCTTTCGGGTTGTTCGGGATGCAGACGGCGGAGCATTAGCGGTCGATCTCTCCAAAAACGACATCCATGGTGCCAATGATGGCGGCCACGTCGGCCAGTTGGTGGCCCTTGGCGACGTGATCCATGGCTTGCAGGTGCAGATAGCCGGGCGCGCGCAGCTTGGCGCGGTAGGGTTTGTTGGTGCCGTCGGCAACCAGATAGACGCCGAACTCGCCCTTGGGCGCCTCGACGGCGGCATAGACCTCGCCCGCCGGCACGTGGAACCCTTCGGTGTACAGCTTGAAGTGATGGATCAACGCCTCCATCGACGTTTTCATGTCCGTCCGGCTGGGCGGGGTGATCTTGCCGCGCGCCAGGATGTCTCCCGGCGTTTCGCGCAGCTTGGCGATGGCCTGACGGATGATCGAGATCGACTGGCGCATCTCTTCCATCCGGACCAGATAACGGTCGTAGCAGTCGCCGTTCTTGCCGATGGGGATCTGGAACTCGAACTCGTCATAGCATTCATAGGGCTGCGCACGGCGCAAGTCCCACGCCAGCCCCGAGCCCCGCACCATGACGCCGGAAAAGCCGTATTTCTGAATGTCGTCCTCGGTGACGACACCGATATCGCAGTTGCGCTGCTTGAAGATGCGGTTTTCCGTCAGCAGACCGTCGATGTCGTCCAGCACGTCGGGGAATTCGTGGCTCCAGGCCTCGATGTCGTCCAGCAGTTCCGGCGGCAGATCCTGATGCACGCCGCCGGGGCGGAAATACGCCGCGTGCAGGCGGGCGCCACAGGCGCGCTCGTAGAACACCATCAGCTTTTCGCGCTCTTCAAAGCCCCACAAGGGCGGGGTCAGCGCGCCCACGTCCATGGCCTGCGTGGTCACGTTCAGCAGGTGGTTCAGAATGCGGCCGATCTCGGAATACAGAACCCGGATCAGCGAGGCCCGGCGCGGCACCTCGACCCCGGTCAGCCTTTCGATGGCCAGGCACCAGGCGTGCTCCTGGTTCATCGGCGCCACATAGTCCAGCCGGTCGAAATACGGCAGGTTCTGCAGATAGGTCCGGCTTTCCATGAGCTTTTCGGTGCCACGGTGCAGCAACCCGATATGCGGGTCGCAGCGCTCGACGATCTCGCCGTCCAGTTCGAGCACCAACCGCAAAACGCCATGTGCCGCAGGGTGTTGCGGGCCGAAGTTGATGTTGAAATTGCGGATCTTCTGCTCGCCGATCAGCGCGTCGGTGCTGCCGTCGTCATATCTCGAGCCGTCCATCATCCTGTCTCTCCTGTCCGGGCGCAAGGCCCGGCATAGTCAATCGGTCCGCATCCGGCCGGAGCCGGAGTTCCGGGTCGGACTCAATGCCGGCCCCGCATGTTCTTTCCGCGCTTGGCAAGGGCGCGTACCCGTTTGGCCCGGGCCGGTCTTGCCGCGACTGTTGCAAGCAGCACCCCAAACGCAGCGACGACCATCAATTCACCTACCACCGCCAGCATGTCAGCGCCGCTCCAATTCCTGCAATTTGATCCCCATCCACCACAACAGGGCGATGGTTCCGAACGGGACCAGACAGGCCAGGGCCCAGTACTTGTTGATCCCGAAGAACGGAAGCAGCTTGACCATCGGGATGATGGTCAGGGCAGAAAGGACCAGCCACCAGATGCCACCCATCACGTTTTCTCCTGCTTTTCGTCTCCCGGCAGAATATAGGTCGCCCCTTCCCACGGGCTCATGAAATCGAATTGACGGTACTCCTGAACCAGAGAAACCGGTTCATAGACGACCCGTTTTTGCGCCTCGTCATAGCGCACCTCGGTATAGCCGGTGGTCGGGAAGTCCTTGCGCAGCGGATAGCCGCGAAATCCGTAATCGGTCAGGATGCGCCGCAGATCGGGATGGCCGGAAAACAGGATCCCGAACATGTCGAACACTTCCCGCTCGAACCAGTTGGCCGAGGGGTGTACGTCCACGATCGACGGTACCATGTCTTCCTCGCGGATCGACACCCGCAGCCGAATGCGCTGGTTCTGATACATCGACAGGAAATGATAGACCACGTCGAACCGCTTGGCCCGCTCGGGGTAGTCCACCGCGGTGATGTCCACAAGCGTTGAGAACTTGCAGTTGGGATCGGCCTTGAGGAATTCGACGAAGTCCACAAGGCTGGACGGCGCGACATCCACGTTCAACTCACCGACGCTCACATCCCAGGCCAGGACGCAATCGGGACGCTTGAGCTCGATATGTGCGCCGAGTTCGCTCAGGGCTTCGGTCATGCCTTGGTCTCCAGAAGCAATTCGTCGTGGAAGGTGGCGCGCTCATCGTACTCTGGCAGGAATCGCGCCATGAAATCCGGCAGCACGGTCTTGGCCGGGTCTTTCCCGGCAAAGCTCTTGATCGCGTCCATGTCGCGCCAGCGCATGAGCACCGTCACCGGCGCAGGATCGCCTTCGCGCCCGGCCAGAAAGGTCACGCTCTCGAATCCATCGATCTCGCGCACGTCAGGCAGAACCCTCTCGCGATAGGTGGCAACCCAGTCACCAAGATCGGCCCGGGCCACTTTTGCTTCCCAGCGGCGGACGACGGTCATCGTACGATCGTCCCTGTGCGGCGGATCTTGCGCTGCAACTGCAGCAGGCCATAGAGCAGCGCCTCGGCCGTCGGCGGGCAGCCCGGCACGTAGATGTCAACCGGAACGATCCGGTCGCATCCCCGCACCACCGAGTAGGAATAATGGTAGTATCCGCCGCCATTTGCGCAGGAACCCATCGAAACCACATAGCGCGGCTCGGGCATCTGGTCGTAGACCTTGCGCAGCGCGGGGGCCATCTTGTTGGTGAGCGTTCCGGCCACGATCATCACGTCGGATTGGCGCGGAGAGGCGCGCGGGGCGATTCCGAACCGTTCCGCGTCATAGCGCGGCATCGAGGTGTGCATCATCTCGACCGCGCAGCAGGCCAGACCGAAGGTCATCCAGTGCAGCGAGCCGGTGCGGGCCCAGTTGATGATGTCCTCGGTCGAAGTGAGCAGAAAGCCCTTGTCCTGCAACTCGGCATTAAGGGCCTTGGTGGCGGCCTCCTTGTCCGCTCCGGCGGTGTTGGCTCCGGTCATCACTCCCATTCCATGGCCCCCTTCTTCCATTCATAGGCAAAGCCGATGGTCAGAACCGCCAGAAACGCCATCATCGACCAGAATCCCACGTCGCTGACGTCCCGGAACGCGACGGCCCAGGGAAACAGCATGGCGATTTCCAGGTCGAAGATGATGAACAGGATCGAGACCAGATAGAACCGCACGTCGAACTTCATCCGCGCGTCGTCGAAGGCGTTGAAACCGCATTCATAGGCGCTGACCTTTTCGGGGTCGGGGTTGCGGACGGCCAGAACGACAGCGGCCAGAATCAGGACGAGTCCAAGGCCGACGGCAACGGCCAGAAACACCAGGATCGGGAGGTATTCCCGCAACAGCTCTTCCACGAGTGGCTCCTTTCCTGCGCGTCCGACCCGGGACACGCCGTCAATTGGCGAGTTGACTGGACATTCTCTATCCCTGCGCGGTCAGGGGGTCAACCGAGCGCGACCATTTGCGCGGGGGCGATCCGGCAAATGTCATGGGGAATTCGCGATGCACGCCCCCGGCCGCGGAAACCCGCAATTCGACCACCTCCGGCTACCGTTTCGTCGCCCCCGGGTCCGGTCGCCTTTGCCCCGCCGACGAACGAAAATCCACCGGCAATCGCCGTTATCGTCCGGAGCCGTCCAGATGCTCCACCAGTTCGAAGGTAAGCCCCTCCGGCCCCCAGACGAACGCCATTCGGTAGCTGCGAAACTCCATGACCTTGTTGCGCATCTTCACGCCGCCCTTCTCGAGCCGCGCAAGCGTTGAATCCAGATCGTCAACCGCAAAGGCAAAGTGATTGAAGCCGACCGCCGACAGATCGCGGATATGCGCGTTCTCCGGTGATTTCGGAGTCCGATATCTGAGCAACTGAATGTCGAAATACGGGTCCGCACCTTTCAGAACCATGGTGACGTGTTCGGCCTCGATGCCGGGAACACCCAGATATTCCTCCATGACCGGTCCGGAAATGATCTTGGTCTCAACCTCCTCGAACCCCAGCAAGGCAAGAAAGGCTTTTGCAGGCTCGACCTCGCGCACGACGATCGACATGTGGTTGGGGGTGATGGACATCGGCTTCTCCCGGGCGAGGACACGAAAACCCCAGGATAACCGATAACAGGGGCGCCTGTCACATGCGCGTGGCACCCTCCGCCCACCGCCCTCCGATCGGCGCTATTTGGACTTCTTGGCGGCGAAAGACGCGGGCCTCCGGTCGAAAAACGCGGCGATCCCCTCGCGCGCCTCTTCGGTTTCCCATCGGTCCACCAGCGCCTGGATCGTCTGGTCGATCACGGCGTCATCCACCGTCGGACCAAGCCCGCGGACCAGCGCCTTTGCCGCAGCCACCGCACCCGGCGCGCAGGAGAGGTAGGGTTCGATCTCGGCCTCGGTGGCCTCGGTCAACCGCTCGGCCGGAACCGCCCTGGCCAGCAGCCCAAGCTCCACCGCTTCGGCCGCGCCGAACAGACGGCCCGACATGAAGACGCGCCGCGCGCGGGCCTCGCCCATCCGGGCGATCACATAGGGTCCGATGGTCGCCGGGATCAGTCCCAGGCGGGTTTCCGTCAGGCCCATCTTCAAACTGTCGACGCCGATGGCGACATCGCAGACGGCGGCCATGCCCACGCCGCCGCCGAAGGCGTTGCCCTGCAGGGCGCCGATCACGGGTTTCGGTAAGCTATTGAGCGCCTGCAGCATCTCCGCCAGTTTGCGGGCCTCTGAAAACCGGGTCGCGGGATCCGCCGCCATCTGATCCTGCATCCAGCCCAGATCGCCGCCGGCGCAAAAGCTCTTGCCCGCCCCGGTCAGTACCACCACGCGGACCCGGTCATCCGCCGCCAGGCGTCGCGCCGCTTCACTCAGGTCCTGCAGCATCCGTGCCGACATGGCATTGTGCTTGTCCGGGCGGTCAAGCGTCAGCGTGGCCACGCCCCGCGCATCGGTTTCCAGTGCAATCGTTTCAAACATGAGTTACCCCTCATCCGTCCGCATCCCGCGGGCCAGGTCCGCCGCCTCTTCCAGAACCGCTGCATCGAGCCCCGTTTCATAGCCGAGCCGCTCCAGATGCGCCGCCACCGCTTCGGTGGCCACGTTTCCGGCCGCGCCGGGCGCATAGGGACACCCGCCCAGTCCGCCGACGGCCGCATCGAAAACCCGCACCCCCAGCGCCAGCGACGCGTCGATATTGTCCAGCGCACGCCCGGCCGTGTCATGATAATGGCCCGCCAGCCGCGTCACCGGCACTCTCTCGCGCACCGCCAGAAGCATCCGCGCGATGGAATCCGGCGTGCCCTGACCGATGGTATCGCCGAGGGAAATCTCGTAACAGCCCAACGAAAACAGCCGGTCGGCCACGTCGGCCACCTTGTCGGGCGGCGTGGGCCCGTCATAGGGGCAGTCGGTGACGCAGGAAACATAGCCCCGCACCGGCAGGTCGATATGCCGCGCGGCCTCGAGAATCGGCACGAAACGCGCAATGCTCTCCTCGATCGTGGCGTTGATGTTGGCCTTCGAAAACCCTTCGGAGGCCGACGCGAAGACCGCGATCTCGTCGGCGCCGGCCGCCAGCGCGTCCTCATAGCCGCGCATGTTCGGCGTCAGCGCCGCATAGCGGATGCCTTCGACGCGCCGGATCCCCGCCAGAACCTCGGCCGACCCGGCCATCTGCGGCACCCATTTCGGAGACACGAAGCTCGCCACCTCGATCCGGTTGAATCCGGCGCGGCTCAGGCAGTCGACCAGCGCCACCTTTTCGGAAACCGGTATCGCGCGTTTCTCGTTCTGCAAACCGTCCCGCGGCCCGACCTCGAAGATTTCGACGCGCTCTCCCATGGGTGTGTCTCCTGCTTCTTTCTGGTCAAAAATACCCAACAAATCCCGCAACCGGCCAGAAGCGCGGCGTCAGGCGCCATCTTCCTCGAGCCGCACCAGCGCCGCCCCCGCTTCGACCTGATCTCCGGCCCGGGCCAGCACCTCTGCAACCTGGCCGTCCCGCGCCGCCAGCAGCGAATGCTCCATCTTCATCGCCTCGAGAATCGCCAGCCTGTCGCCGGCCTTCACCGGCTGCCCCGGCGCTGCGAACACGGCCTTGACCAGGCCGGGCATGGGCGCGTCGATCACGTTCGTATCGCCGGCCGCGCGCGAATCGCGGTCGAGCGGATCGATGACCCCGAATGCCAGGCCGAACCGGTCGAACACGGTGACCACCGATCCCGCAACCGCTGCCGGCGGCATCGGCCAGCCGTCAATATGCCAGCGCCCTCCGCGCCGTTCCGCCACGATCTCGGAGCCCTCGACCTGCCAGACCTGCCGGTCCGGACCCTCCACCTGAACGTCGGCATCGAACGGTTCCCCCTGCCAGGACAGGTGCACGGCCCGATGCAAAGGCGCCCAAAGCGTGAAGCCCGCCAGGTCGGACGTATCGACCAGGCCCAGCGCCGCCATCGCCGCGGCCACCTTGTGACGCGGCTGCGGAACGGGGCTCTGCGCCAGCCCGTCCAGATCGCGGCCGATCAACCCGGTATCCACATCGCCGGCGGCAAAACCTTCGTGCCGGGTCAGCGCGCCCAGAAAGGCCAGATTGGTGACGGTGCCCGCAACCTGCGTCCCGCGCAGCGCCCGGGACAAGCTGGCCAGAGCCACCGCGCGGGTCGGTCCGTGCACGACGATCTTGGCGATCATCGGATCGTACCAGGGGCTGATCGTGTCGCCGGCGCGCACGCCGCTGTCGGCCCGGCATTCCGGCGGGAAGCACAGGTGCGTCAAGGTGCCCGTGGCGGGCAGGAACCCTTTTGCCACGTCCTCGGCATAGAGGCGCGCCTCGAAGGCGTGCCCGTCGATCGCCAGATCCTCCTGCCGTTTCGGCAGGCTCTCGCCCGCCGCCACGCGCAGCTGCCATTCGACCAGATCGATGCCGGTGATCGCCTCGGTCACGGGATGCTCGACCTGCAGGCGGGTGTTCATCTCCATGAACCAGAACCGGTCGGGGCGCAGCCCCTCGGAGGCGTCCACGATGAACTCGACCGTGCCGGCCCCCCTGTAGCCGATCGCCTCGGCGGCGCGCACGCCCGCCTGGCCCATCGCCTCGCGCATCTCGGGCGTCATGCCCGGCGCCGGGGCCTCCTCGATCACCTTCTGGTGTCGGCGCTGCAGGGAACAGTCTCGCTCGAAGAGATGGACGGCATGGGTGCCGTCGCCAAAGACCTGCACCTCGATATGGCGCGGCTTGGCCACGTATTTCTCGACCAGCACCGCGTCATTGCCGAAGGCCGTGCGCGCCTCTCCCCGCGCGCTGTCGAGGGCCGCGGCAAAATCCGCCGGCCGTTCGACCAGCCGCATTCCCTTGCCGCCGCCACCCGCGACCGCCTTGATCAGGACCGGATAACCGATGGCGTCCGCAGCGCCCGACAGGTGTTCGGGGTCCTGGTTGTCGCCGTGATAGCCCGGCACGACCGGCACGCCCGCCTTTTCCATCAATGCCTTGGCCGCGTCCTTGAGCCCCATCTTGCGGATCGCATCCGCCGACGGGCCGATGAAGGTCAGACCCGCTGCCTCCACTGCCTCGACGAAATCGGGGTTCTCGGACAGGAACCCATAACCGGGGTGTATGGCCTGGGCCCCCGTGTCCAATGCCGCCTGGACGATGGCATCGCCCTTGAGATAGCTTTCGGCCGGCGCCGCGCCGCCGATATGGACCGCTTCGTCGGCCATCTGCACATGCCGTGCGGTCGCATCCGCGTCCGAATAGACCGCCACGCAGGCCACGCCCATCTTGCGGGCCGTTTCCATGACGCGGCAGGCGATCTCGCCGCGGTTGGCTATCAGGATCTTGTCGAACATGGGGTTGGTCCTTTGTGTCTCGCGTCGGACCGGGGGCGCTGCCCCCGGACCCCCGGAGTATTTTCAGCAAGATGAAGCATGCGCCCTCACATCCGGAACACGCCGAAGCGGGTGTCGGGGATGGGCGCGTTCAGCGTCGCGCTCAGCGACAGGGTCAGTACGTCGCGGCTCTTGCGCGGGTCGATGATGCCGTCGTCCCAGAGCCGTGCCGAGGCGTAGAGCGGGTGGGACTGGTGCTCGAACATTTCCAGCGTGGGCCGCTTGAATTCGGCTTCCTCCTCGGCCGTCCAGGTGCCGCCCGCCCGCTCGATGCCGTCGCGCTTGACCGTGGCCAGCACGCCTGCCGCCTGTTCGCCGCCCATCACCGAGATTCGGGAATTGGGCCAGGTCCACAGGAAGCGCGGTTGATAGGCGCGCCCGGCCATTCCGTAGTTGCCGGCCCCGAACGAGCCGCCCACCAGCATGGTGATCTTGGGCACCGAGGTCGTGGCCACCGCCGTCACCATCTTGGCTCCGTGGCGCGCGATGCCTTCGTTCTCGTATTTGCGCCCGACCATGAAGCCGGTGATGTTCTGCAGGAAGACCAGCGGGATCTTGCGTTGGCTGCACAGTTCGACGAAATGCGCGCCCTTCTGCGCGGCCTCGGAGAACAGCACCCCGTTGTTGGCGATGATCCCGACGGGGCAGCCCTTTACGTGGGCGAAGCCGGTCACGAGCGTCTCGCCGAAGCGCGGTTTGAATTCGTCGAAGCGCGAACCATCCACCAGCCGCGCGATCACCTCGCGGATGTCATAGGGCGTGCGCAGGTCGGCGGGAACGACGCCGAGGATTTCCTCGGGATCGTAGGCGGGCTCTTCGGGGCTGGCCCAGTCCACCGTCTGCGGGTTGCGCCGGTTCAACGACCGGACGGCGCGGCGCGCGAGCGCCAGGGCGTGGGCGTCATCCTCGGCCAGATAGTCCGCCACGCCGGAAAGCCGCGTGTGCACGTCGCCGCCGCCCAGATCCTCGGCGCTGACCACCTCGCCGGTGGCGGCCTTCACCAGTGGCGGACCGGCGAGAAAGATGGTGCCCTGATCTCGGACGATGATGGTGACATCCGACATGGCCGGGACGTAGGCGCCGCCGGCTGTGCACGACCCCATGACCACGGCGATCTGCGGAATGCCCTTGGCGCTCATCCGCGCCTGGTTGTAGAAGATGCGGCCGAAATGGTCGCGGTCGGGAAACACCTCGTCCTGGTTGGGCAGGTTGGCGCCGCCGCTGTCCACCAGATAGATGCAGGGCAGATGGTTTTCCTCGGCGATCTCCTGCGCGCGCAGGTGTTTCTTGACCGTCATCGGGTAGTAGGTGCCGCCCTTCACCGTGGCGTCGTTGCAGACCACCATGACCTCCTGCCCCTCGACCCGGCCGATGCCGGCGATGACGCCGGCGCAGGGGGCGGCACCGTCATACATGCCATGCGCCGCCGTCGCGCCGATTTCGAGGAACGGCGAACCGGGATCGAGCAGGTTCGCCACCCGGCGCCGCGGCAGCATCTTGCCGCGGGCCTCGTGGCGCGCGCGGGACTTCTCGCCCCCGCCCATCCGGGCGGCTTCGGCGGCGGCCGCGACCTGGGCCAGCGCCTCCAGATGGGCGGCGCGGTTTTGTTGAAACCCTTGGGACGAGGGCAGAGCAGAAGATTGCAGCTTCATTCAGAATACTCTCTTATCAAGTCGCGAATTGGGTTTTCGCCGCCGGCAAGGTTCTGCAGCAGAACACCGTAACCGCGGGAAACATCGTTCGGGCAGACTGCGTTCAGCTTCTTGATCGCCGGATCGTCAGCGAGTTCTTCGCTGCCAATCAACGGGTTTATCAGGAAATAATCGAACGGCAGAAACTCGGCTGCGCGGTCGATGGACTCCTGCGCACTCGTCTGATCGCCCCGGCACAGGTAGGCCAGTGCAAGGGTGTGAAATGCGCTTTCCAATCCCTCCAGATCGCCATCAACCTCATATTGGTGCACCGCAGAGTTCAGCCGGCCGATGACCTGACCATCAAAAAAGGTCTTCTCCGCGCGCGCCTCGGGCAGAAACATCGAAACATAGGCCAGTTTCTCGTCGTGCCACCCGTGTGTCTGCATCTCTGTGCTGAAGACATCTCTGAGCATCCGGATTTCGGGCTCGTATTTGAGGGTGTTCTCGGATTGCGAAATCGCTTCCAGGTAGTTGTCGTAAAACGCGATCTTCCGTCTGTCCTCCCCAGGTACTCCGGCCATTCTGTCGACGATCTTTCGCAGTTCGACAATGGCATCGTCCGGATAGTCGTAGTAGACGAGCAGATCCGACAATTGCAGTTGTTCGATAACGACGACTTTTTCTTCCACCGCCTCGTCAATCGTTCGCCGCATCCACGATTCAAGATAGGTCACGCCTGCCCAGACGGCGCCGACCACGGCAATAACGGCTGCGCTGAATTCGATACCCGTTCTGAAGCTGGATTTTTCAGCCATGGCTTTCCTCCTCGGACGCGAGGCGTTTCAAGTCCTTGCGAATGACTTTTCCGGTTACGGTCATCGGCAATCCTTGCACGAAAGCCACTTCGCGCGGGTAGGAATAATGCGCCAGCCGGTCCTTGACCCAGCTCTGCAACTCGGTCTCTGACGCCACAGCCCCCGGTTTCAGCACCACGTAGGCCTTGACGATCTCGGTCCGCAGCGGGTCGGGTTTGCCCACCACGCCCACCGTCGCCACCGCCGGGTGGGTCAGCAGGCAATCCTCGATCTCGGAGGGGCCGATGCGATACCCGGCCGAGGTGATCACGTCATCCTCGCGCCCGACGAAACGCAGATAGTCGCCCTCCCAGATGCCGCGATCACCGGTGACCAGCCAGTCTCCGCGAAACTTTTCGGCCGTGGCCTGCGGATTGTTCCAATACTCCAGCAGCATCGAGGCCGAACCGCGCCGGATGGCCACATCGCCCTCTTCCCCGGTGGGGTTGCCGTCCTGGTCGATCACCGCCACGTCGTGACCGGGCACCGGCTTGCCGATGCACCCCGGGCGCACCGGGAAATCCTCGGCGCAGGAGGAGACCACCATGTTGCACTCGGTCTGACCGTAGAATTCGTTGATGGTCAGGCCGAACGCCTTCTCTCCCCAGGCCAGCATCTCGGCCCCCAGCGGCTCTCCGCCCGAGGCGACCGAGCGCAGACCGGGAATCGCCTGATCCGCGGCCTTGAGCATCCGCAACGCGGTCGGCGGGAAGAACACGTTGCGCACGCCGCCGCGGGCAATCACGTCGGCGCAAGCCTCCGGCAAAAACTTGTCCAGGCGCGCCGCCACGACCGGGATGCCCAGGGCAAGCCCCGGCATCAGCACGTCGAACAGCCCGCCGATCCAGGCCCAGTCGGCCGGCGTCCAGAGGCAATCGCCGCCGCGCAGGTGGTTGTGGCTGATCGAAACGCCCGGCAAATGCCCGGTCAAAACCCGATGGCCGTGCACTGCACCTTTGGGGCGGCCGGTGGTGCCCGAGGTATAGATCAATACCGCCGGATCCTCGGGGCCGGTATCGGCAAAGGCCACCTGCTGGCCCGCTTCGCCGGCTTCGGCGGCGATCAGGGCATTGGCCAGATCGCCCAGCTGGGCCGCGCCCTCGGGATCCGTAAGGACTAGCCGGACCCCGGCATCGTCGATGCGTGAATGCAGGGCATCCCGCTTGAAGAGCTTGAACAGAGGCACCGAGATCGCGCCGATCTTCCAGATCGCCAGGTGCGCGGCGGCACACCAGGGAGACTGGCTGAGCAGCACGCCCACCTGGTCGCCGGGCGCAACGTCGCGCAGAAGGCGGCGGGCCAGCGCATCCACCTTGTGCCGCAACGCGCCGTAGGTCACTTCGGTGCGCGTGGCACCTGCAAGATCGATGATCGCCGTTTCCTGGTCCGGCCGAGACAGGCATTGCCGCGCCATGTTGAGCCGCGCGGGAATGTCCCAGCCTCCCGTTTCCTGCAAACCCGGTATGCGCCTCATGAATAGGCCCCGCGGGATGTTTTTAAATTTTGACTATTATCATGTACTTGTGCCTGTTTCCTGAACCTTCTTGCCACCCTGACGCGCTGTTCCAGATGGGCGTTTTGATCCAGATCAGAGTGCGGCTGCCGCCGACTGAAAGAATTGACTTCGACGCGTGAAACCACTGAACAAGAACAGGAGTCACCATGAAAACGACAGCCGCCGCCCTGGTGCTGACCACTGCATTGACCGCCCTCGCCGTTCCGGCCCTTGCGCAGTCGCAAGGCGACTGGACGGTTGGTGTCGGCGTTGGCTATCTCGACCCGAAATCCGACAACGGAACGCTGGCCGGGCTGAGCGCCACGATCGACGCCGATACCCGCCCCATCTTCACCGTGGAATATTTCATCCGCGACAATCTGGGGATCGAGCTGTTGGCCGCGACGCCGTTCGAGCACGACATCTCTCTGGCCGGATTGGGGGATATCGGCTCGGTCAAGCACCTGCCGCCCACCCTGTCGCTGAACTATCACTTCGCGAACAACAGCGCATGGACGCCCTATGTCGGCGTGGGTCTGAACTATACCACGTTCTTCGACGAGCAATCGTCGCTGGGAACGCTGGAACTTGACGATTCCTTTGGCGTGGCAGTTCAGGCCGGCGTGGATTACCAACTCAGTGCCGCAGGCGCCGTCAGGCTCAATGTGCGCTGGTTCGACATCGATTCCGACGCAACGCTCAACGGCGCACCGATCGGCACCGCCGAGATCGACCCGATTCTGGTTGGCTTCTCCTACGTGCACCGTTTCTGATCTCCCGGTATCGGCCGGCCTCGCCGCCGATCATCGCGCCCCGCGCCCCTCCCGGTCGCGGGGCGTCCGTTTTCAGAGCATCTCGCTCATCAGTTCGCGACCGATCAGCATCCTGCGGATCTCGCTGGTGCCCGCGCCGATCTCCATCAGCTTGGCATCGCGGAAGATGCGGCTGACGGGTGCATCGGACAGAAACCCTGCGCCCCCCATGGCCTGCACCGCCTGATGCGCCTGCGACATCGCCTGTTCGGAGGCATAGAGACAACATGCAGCCGCGTCCTGACGGGTCACGTCGCCACGGTCGCAGGCCTTGGCGACCTCGTAGATGTAGGCCCGCGCCGAGTTCATCGCGGTGTACATGTCGGCGATCTTGCCCTGCATCAACTGGAAGGTGCCGATGGGTTTGCCGAACTGCTTGCGCTCGGCCAGATAGGGCATGATCTCGTCCAGACAGGCTGCCATGATGCCCGTTCCGATCCCGGCCAGAACCACCCGTTCATAGTCCAGGCCGGACATCAGCACCGCGACGCCCTTGCCTTCTTCACCCAAAACGTTCTCGAACGGCACTTCGACATCATCGAAGATCAATTCCGCTGTATTCGACCCGCGCATCCCAAGCTTGTCAAAATGGGGCGAGGTGGAGAATCCCTTCATCTCCTTTTCGATCAGAAAGGCCGTGATCCCCTTGGACCCCGCATCCGGATCCGTCTTGGCATATACGACAAGCGTATCGGCATCCGGCCCGTTGGTGATCCAGTACTTGTTGCCGTTCAGCCGGTAATGGTCATTGCGCTTCTCGGCGCGCAGCTTCATCGACACCACATCGGACCCGGCCGAAGGCTCGGACATGGCCAGTGCGCCGACATGTTCGCCGGAAATCAGGCGTGGCAGGTATTTCTGCTTCTGTTCTGCGGTGCCGTTCAGCTTGATCTGGTTCACGCAAAGATTTGAATGCGCGCCATAGGACAGCGAGACCGAGGCGGACGCCCGTGCGATCTCTTCGACCGCAACCGTATGCGCCAGATAGGACATTCCCGCGCCGCCATACTCCTCGGGCACGGTGATGCCCAGCAGTCCCAACTCACCCATCTCTTTCCACAACTCGTTCGGAAACGCGTTGGACTTGTCGATTTCGGCGGCCATCGGCTTGATGCGCTCCTGGGCCCAGCGATGCACCATCTCGCGCAGGGCATTCACGTCTTCGCCCAGGTCGAATTGCATGGTGGCAGTGAACATCTGCGCTTTCCTCCCGCGTTAATGAACAACTGTTCAATAATCAGATACCAGCGAATCTCCCGCCGGTCAACGGTTGCGTCGCGCACCGCCAGCCATACAGGAAAAAAGGGCGCCGATCCGTTCCGGATGGCGCCCGATCGGCGTGCCGCAAGAAACCTAGGCGGCCGGCCGCCTCACGACTGGTACACCGCGCCAACCTCGGCGCGGATGATGCGCGCGATCAGGCGGCAATCCTCCAGCGAAAAGGTCAAGGGCACGCGCATGTCGATGATGCCTGCCAGAATCCGGTCGCTTCTGGGCAATGGCGCGCTTTTGGCATAGCGCCAGCTGTCATAGCGGGAGGTGAAGCCCGTGGGCTCCGCCCCGCCGAACCATTTCAGCTCGACCCCGCGCGCCGCGCAGCGACGGATGACCTCACTCACCCGTTCGGCGGCCCAGTCGAGCAGAAGAAACTGGATGGAGGATCCGACAATTGCCTCGGCCTCGGGCCGCTCGACGATTGTCAGGCCGGGCGTGCCGCGCAGCCCGGACTCGATTTCGAAATAGCGCTCGTTCCACCGCGCCACCTGAGTATCGAGGTTCCGGAGTTGCGGTCTGAGGATCGCCGCCCGCAGGTTGTCCATCCGGCCGGAGATGTTGGGCGTGTCGTATTTGATCCGCTCGAACACCTCGGGGCGCGGCGCGGCCAGATGCCGCTCGTACAGCATGTAGGATCCGGACAACATCACCGCCCTGGCGGCGAGATCCTCGTCATCGGTGATCAGCAACCCGCCCTCGCCCGAATTCACGTGTTTGTAGGTCTGGCAGGAATAGCAGGCGATGGCGCCATGACGCCCCGACAAGACGCCGTTCCAGCGCGCACCCATCGTGTGGGCGCAGTCTTCGATCACCAGAACACCCGCGCCGTCACAGATCTCCATCAGCCGATCCATGTCGCACAGATGGCCGCGCATGTGGCTGAGCATCAGAACCCTGGCCTGATCCGCCTTGGCCGCCAGGTCGTCGAGATCGATGGTCAGGGCTTCGGTCACGTCCACGAAGACCGGATGCGCGCCGACCGATGCGATGGAACCGGGCACCGGGGCCAGCGTGAAGGCGTTGGTCAGCACGGGATCGCCCGGCCCGACGCCGGCGGCACGCAGCGCGGTGGCCAGCGCATAGCCGCCCGAAGCCACCGCCAGACAGTACCGGGCACCCATCAAATCCGCGAACTCCCGTTCCAGCAGCGCGGTTTCGCTCAACTCCCCGGACGCGACATTGTAGCGGTGCAGGCGACCGTGGCGCAGTACGGCCACGGCGGCCTCGATCGCATCGTCTGGGATCGGTTCCTGCTGCGTGAAACTGCCGGTGAAACGTTCGGTCATACCGTCTTGTGGGGCGCTGGCCTCGCCCGGTCAAGGGGCATCGCGCCGGAGGCGCAATCTACGCCGCGTCGCCGATCAGTTCCGCGACCAGATCCGGCAAATCGTCGAAATGATGCAGCAGCGCGTCGGGCTCCAGCGCCGCCATGTCTTCGCCGGACGGCCCGAACGTCACCAGAACCGAAGGCACGCCGGCGGCGCGCGCCGTATGCCGGTCAGTATCGGAATCCCCGATCAGCACGCACCTTGCGGGATCGCCGCCGGCGCGCCGCGCCGCCTCGCGCAACGGTTCCGGATCCGGTTTGCGCACCGGCAGCGTGTCGGCCCCGACCAGCGAGCCGAACACCTCGCGCACGCCGAGGCGCCGCAACAGCAGATCGGCCAGCCCTTCGGGCTTGTTCGTGCAGATTCCCACCCCGTAGCCGGCCGACCTGAGCGCCTCGACCGCATCCAGCGCACCGGGATAGAAAAAGGTGTGGCGATCGATGGCCTCGCCATAGGCCGACAGCAGCACCGGATAGTATTGATCCACCGTCGCGGCATCGTAGACGCCCAGGCGTTCCAGCCCGCGGGTCAACATCATCCGGCCGCCGCGCAGGGCGATCGCGGCATCCCCATCCTCAACCAATACGTCGCCGTGCCCCATCAGCCGGAAACAGTGGTTTGCGGCCGCCAGAAGATCGCCGGACGTGTCCGCCAGCGTGCCGTCGAGATCGAAAATGACCGTGCGCATCCTGCCTCCGGCTTCGGCGAGTTTCCGCCTTTGCGTGTTGCAAACGGCAATGTTGTTTGATGGATGAACCGCTTGCGCCTTGGAAACCAGCGGATAAAACGGTTGCCGACAAAACAAAAGAGAAAACGCATTCATGAGCATCGCACTTGTCATCCTTGCGGCCGGACAAGGCACCAGGATGAATTCGGACTTGCCGAAGGTACTGCATCCCATCGCCCAGGTTCCCATGCTGATCCACACGATGCGCGCCGGCGCGGCTCTCGAGCCCGAGCGCACCATCATCGTGGCCGGGCACGGTGCGGATCTGGTCAAAGCGGCTGCAGCGGCCGAAGACGAAACCGCAATTGTCGTGCATCAGGACGAACAGCTTGGCACGGCTCATGCGGTCGGCTGCGCAAGCGAGGCGCTGGCGGGGTTTCGGGGCGACGTTGTCGTGCTCTACGGAGACACGCCGTTTCTGCGGCCGGATACGCTCGAACGGATGCTGGCGGCCCGAAAGACCCACGATCTGGTCATTCTCGGGTTCGAAGCGGCGAATCCCGCCCGCTATGGCCGACTGGTCATGAGCGGCGACCGTTTGGAGAGGATCGTCGAGTTCAAGGACGCAACGGATCAGGAACGCGCCATAACCTTCTGCAATTCAGGGCTGATGGCCTGTGACGCCGCGAACATTCTGTCCCTCGTCGAAGAAGTCCGCAACGAAAATGCGGCCGGCGAATACTATCTGACCGACATCGTCGA
This sequence comes from Ruegeria sp. BHSB196, assembly GCF_059613135.1. Taxonomy (NCBI): domain Bacteria; kingdom Pseudomonadati; phylum Pseudomonadota; class Alphaproteobacteria; order Rhodobacterales; family Roseobacteraceae; genus Ruegeria; species Ruegeria sp. BHSB196. The sequence continues at coordinate 20,148 of NZ_JBXWRY010000001.1, read as the reverse complement.
GATCGCGGGGCGGCGCGGGTTGAAGGTGACGGCCGTGACATGCGCCGAAGAGGAAACGCTCGGGGTCAACTCAAGGGCCGAACTCGCCGCGGCCGACGCGGTATTTCAGGCGCGGGCCCGGGCGGAGCTGCTGGAGCTTGGCGTGACATTGATGGCTCCGGAAACCGTCTTTCTGGCCGCGGATACGGTGATCGGCCGCGATACGGTGATCGAGCCCAATGTCGTGTTCGGCCCCGGCGTAACAGTGGAAAGCGGCGCGACGATCCGCGCGTTTTCCCACCTCGAAGGTTGCCATGTCAGCCGCGGCGCGGTCGTCGGACCCTATGCGCGGTTGCGGCCCGGCGCAGAGATTGCCGAAGCCGCGCGGATCGGGAATTTCGTCGAGATCAAGAATGCCGAAATCGGCGAAGGCGCCAAGGTCAACCACCTGAGCTATGTGGGAGATGCCTCGATCGGCGCGGGCGCGAACATCGGTGCGGGTACCATCACCTGCAACTACGATGGGGTCATGAAGCACCGTACCGTCATCGGCAGGGACGCGTTCATCGGCTCGAACACGATGCTAGTGGCACCCGTCGCCGTGGGCGCCGGCGCCATGACGGCGACCGGGACGGTGGTGACGCGAGATGTCGAGGCCGACGCGCTGGCGGTCGCCCGCGCGCGGCAGGAAAACAAGCCGGGACACGCGCGCAGATTGTTCGAGATGCTGAGGGCACGAAAGACCCGCCAAGGCGAGGGGGTCTGACGGATGTGCGGCATAGTTGGTGTGCTGGGCAACCACGAAGTTGCGCCCATTCTCGTCGAAGCCTTGAAGCGGCTGGAATACCGCGGGTATGACAGCGCCGGCATCGCCACGGTCAACAACGGTGTCCTCGACCGTCGGCGCGCGGTCGGAAAACTCGTGAACCTGAGCGATCTGCTGGTTCACGATCCGCTGCCCGGAAAATCCGGCATCGGTCATACCAGATGGGCCACGCATGGTGCTCCGTCCGTGACCAATGCCCACCCGCACCGGGCCGGGTCGGTCGCCGTGGTGCACAACGGTATCGTCGAGAACTATCGCGAACTGCGGGCCGAACTGGCCGAAGCCGGCATCGCGTTCCAGACACAAACCGACACCGAAACGGTCGCGCTGATGACCGAACGCTACATCCAGGGCGGGTTGGAACCGGTCGAGGCGGCGTTCAAGACGATCGACCGGTTGGAAGGAGCGTTCGCGCTTGCCTTTCTGTTCGACGGTGAGGATGACCTGATCGTTGCGGCGCGCAAGGGATCGCCTCTGGCGGTTGGCCATGGCGACGGCGAAATGTTCATCGGATCGGACGCCATCGCGCTGGCGCCGTTGACGAATCGCATCACCTATCTCGAGGAAGGCGACCGCGCGGTCGTGACACGCGAGTCGTTGGAGATACGGACCGAATCCGGGGAACTCGCCAACCGCGAAATCCGCAAGATCAAGTTGGACCGGGCCCGGTCCGGCAAGGACGGCTACAAACATTACATGGCCAAGGAAATCGCCGAGCAGCCGGTTGTCGTGGCCGATGCGGTCCGGTCCTACCTGCCCACGGGCAGCGACCGGGTGAACCTGCCGGCGGAGCTGGATTTCTCCAAGCTGGATCGGCTGGTCATGGTCGCGTGCGGAACCGCCTTCTATGCTTGCCTCACCGCCAAATACTGGTTCGAGACCCTGGCCCGGATCCCGGTCGAAGTCGACATCGCTTCGGAGTTTCGCTATCGCGAACCGCCCTTGGCCGACAAAACGCTGGCGCTGTTCGTCAGCCAGTCCGGCGAGACCGCCGACACGCTGGCGGCGTTGCGTTATTGCGACGGCAAGGCGGACAGGATCGTGTCGGTCGTCAACGTACCGGAAAGCTCGATCGCGCGCGAAAGCGACCTCGCCCTGCCGATCCATGCCGGTGTCGAGATCGGCGTGGCCTCCACCAAGGCGTTCACCTGTCAGCTGACCGTGCTCTTGCTGCTGGCGCTCAAGGCGGCGGCCGACCGGGGCACGCTGTCGGCCGAGGACATGGCGGATCACGCGGCGGCGCTGCGGGGCCTGCCCTCAGCCCTGAACGCCGCGCTCGACCAGAACGAGCCGATACGCAAAGCCGCGCAGCGACTGAGCGAGGCGCGCGACGTGCTGTTCCTGGGTCGGGGCGTGATGTATCCGCTGGCATTGGAAGGTGCGCTGAAGCTCAAGGAAATAAGCTACATCCATGCCGAAGGATATGCCTCGGGCGAACTCAAGCATGGGCCCATCGCGCTGATCGACAAGCATATGCCCGTGGTCGTGATGGCCCCGCACGATGCGCTGTTCGACAAGACCGTATCCAACATGCAGGAGGTCATGGCGCGCAAGGGCAAGGTGATCCTTGTCTCCGACGACGACGGCATCGCGAAGGCCGAGGATGGCGTCTGGACCACGATCCGGATGCCGCACATCCATGACAGCCTGACGCCGATCCTATATGCCATACCGGCCCAGCTTCTCGCCTATCACACGGCGGTGGCCAAGGGGACGGATGTCGATCAGCCGCGCAACCTGGCAAAATCCGTGACGGTGGAGTGACGCATGGCCAAACAGTTTCCCGCGCTTGACGCGGCCCATCGGAAATTCATCGAAGAGCAGCATCTGTTCTTCACCGGCACGGCCGCACCGGAGGGCCGGGTGAATATCTCGCCCAAAGGGATGGACTCGCTGCGCGTCCTTGGCCCGAACCGCATCCTGTGGATGAACCTGACCGGCAGCGGCAACGAAACCGCGGGTCATCTGCTCGAAAGCGATCGGATGACCCTGATGTGGTGTTCGTTCACGACGCGCCCGCTGATCCTGCGCGCCTATGGTACCGCCCGAACCGTTCAGCCGGGTGATGCCGACTGGGCGGAGCTTGGCGCGCAGTTTCCGGCCCATCGCAGCGCCCGGCAGATCTTCGACATGGCGGTGGACCTGGTGCAGACCTCCTGCGGCTACGCTGTACCGTTCATGGACTACAGGTCCGAGCGCGATACGATGCAGAAATGGGTGGACGGAAAGTCCGATGACGAGATCCGTGCCTACTGGGTCGAAAGGAACCGTTCGACGATCGACGGAAAGCCCACCGGCGTTCCGGACTGATCCACGATGCTTGCGCCCTATCTCGACCAGATCAAGGCCCATGCCGATCCGGAGCGCGCCGCCCAGATGGCCTCCTATCACAAGGCCGACCGACCGTATCTGGGCGTCGGCAATCCGGTTCTGAACGACCTGACCAAGGCGTGGCGGCGGCAACTAACCGTCGGTGAACGAGTCGAACTGGCCGATTCCCTGTGGCGGACGAACATCCACGAAGCACGCCTGGCCGCCGCGAAACTGCTGACCCAGGCGCGGATCCGGCCCGACCCGGAGGTCTGGACCCTGCTGACGAGCTGGTTGCCGGATTTCGACGCCTGGGCGGTGGCCGATCACGCCTGCATGGCGATGCAGAAACGGCTGGTCGCCGATCCCGCGCGGCTGGATCAGGTTCAGGACTGGACGCGCTCAGACCACATGTGGACGCGCCGCGCCGTGCTGGTCGCCACCCTGCCCTGGACCAAGCAGAACCACCCCAAGCCGGACGATCTGGCCCGGCGCGACCGCATTCTGGGCTGGGCCGCCGGATATGTGCGGGATCGGGACTGGTTCATTCAGAAGGCCGTCGCCTGGTGGCTGCGCGAACTGTCGAAACACGACGCGCAGCGCGTCATCGCGTTTCTGGACGACCATGGCGAGGACATGAAACCGTTTGCCCGCAGGGAAGCGGCGAAATACCTGGCCGATCAGTCGGAATAAACGTCCAGTTCCACCAGCTCGTCCAGCGGCACCAGCATGGCCTGCATCGCTTCCAGCGACAGAAGGCTGCCGCCGCCTTGCGGGCCCGGCGCCGGGATCAGCAGCACGAAGGCCTGCGCCCCGGTCCTCCGCGTGACCACCCGGCCATTGACCTCGGACGACACCAGCGGCGTTTCCATCCAGCGTCCGGGGCGTGTCGGATCGCCAAGGCCGGCGACCGTCCGTCTGGCGCCTTCCCAACCCGGATTGTCGGCCACCGGCACCGCGTCTTCCTCCGGCGCGGGTTCCGCCCGCTCCGCTTCGGGCAATGCCTGTTCATCGGCCGAGATCGCGGGATCCTGCGCTTCGCCGAACCACCGGTCCGTCGTCGTGCGAACGGCCGAACACCCGGCCCCCAGCATCAGCAGGATCAGAAGGACATGTTTCATGGCCGCGACCCTATCTCTCAGGCTTGGGACATGCCAGCCGAAAGACGGTTGGCTCTTGCCGCAGGCCGCTCTCCGCTTTACCTATATCGCATGACTGCTCCGTTGATCGACCCGTTTGCGCGCGCCATCACCTATCTCCGTGTTTCCGTCACGGATCGCTGCGATTTTCGCTGCGTCTATTGCATGTCTGAGAACATGACCTTTCTGCCCAAGAAGGATCTGCTGACCCTGGAAGAACTGGACCGCATGTGTTCGACCTTTGTCCGCATGGGCGTTCAGAAACTGCGGATCACCGGGGGCGAACCGCTGGTGCGCCGGGACATCATGACCTTCTTCCGCTCGATGACCCGTCATCTGGACAGCGGGGCGCTGAAGGAGCTGACCCTGACGACCAACGGCTCGCAACTGTCCCGCTTTGCCGATCAGCTCTACGACTCAGGCGTGCGGCGCGTGAACGTTTCGCTGGACACCCTGGACGAGGCGAAATTCGCCGAAGTTACCCGCTGGGGCCGCCTGAAGCAGGTGCTGGGCGGCATCGACGCGGCGCAAAAGGCAGGAATGCGCGTCAAGATCAATGCGGTGGCGCTGAAGGGCTTCAACGAGGCCGAGCTTCCGCGCCTCACCGAATGGTGCGCCGAACGGGACATGGACCTGACCTGGATCGAGGTCATGCCGATGGGCGATATCGGCAACGAAAACCGGCTGGATCAGTACTGGTCGCTCAAGGATGTGCGCGCCGAATATGAAAAGCACTACCGCGTTTCGGATCTGGCCGAACGGAGCGGTGGCCCCGCGCGCTATGTCCGGCTGGAAGAAACGGGCCAGAAAATCGGCTTCATCACCCCGCTCAGCCACAATTTCTGCGAAAGTTGCAATCGGGTGCGCCTGACCTGCACGGGCGAGCTCTACATGTGCCTCGGGCAGGAAGACATGGCCGATCTGCGCAAGCCCCTGCGCGATCACCCGGACACCGACGCGCCGTTGCAAGACGCCATTCGCGCCGCCATCGACCGCAAGCCCAAGGGGCACGATTTCGACTATTCCCGCCAGCAGATCGCCGGGCAGATGCCCCGCCACATGAGCCACACGGGCGGCTAGGGTGCCAGACCCGCGCAGCAAGGAACCGCTGCTCTATTCGGTCTATCGGGGCGCCACCGCGCTTCTGGCGCCGCTTGCATGGTCCGTCGTGCGACGCAAGCTGGAGCGGGCCGGTGTTTCGCGTGACCGTCAACGGGAACGGCTGGGCCAGCCCAGCATGCCGCGCCCCGACGCGAAGGTGATCTGGTTTCACGCCGCCAGCGTCGGTGAAAGCCTGTCGGTCCTGAGCCTGATCCGGCGCATCGGCGAACGTCTGCCGCAGGCCGAGTTCCTGATCACCTCCGGCACCCCCACGTCGGCCGCGCTGATTGCCAAGCGCCTGCCGCCTCGGACCCGTCACCAGTATCCGCCCCTGGACACCCCGGCCCCGGTGAGCCGGTTTCTGGATCACTGGCGGCCGGATGCCGGGATATTCGTCGAAAGCGAGATCTGGCCCAGGCTGGTCGTGGAAAGCGCGCGGCGCGCCGTGCCGCTGGCGCTGCTGAACGCGCGCCTTTCGGAGAAGTCGGTGCAACAGTGGAAACGCCGGCCCGACACCGCGCGCTTCGTACTTGACCACTTTCAATTGTTTCTGACCCAGAACGACAAGACCGCCGCCAACCTTGTTGCGATGGGGGCGGATCCGGCGCGCGTCAGGCCGGGCACCAATCTCAAGGCGATGTCCGATCCGCTGCCCGTCGATGCGGACACGCTGGCGCAGGTTCGCGACCAGATCGGCGCACGCCCCGTCTGGGTCGCCAGTTCCACCCACGCAGGCGAAGAGGATATCGTGCTGGCCGCGCATTCCGCGCTGCTGGCGCGCCGGCCCGACCTTCTGCTGTTGCTGATCCCGCGCCATCCCGAACGGGGCGACGACGTGTCTGCACTGATCTCCAAGGCCGGCCTGAGCATGGCCCGGCGCACTTTGCGCCAGGGGATCGAGTCCGAAACGCAGGTCTACCTGGCAGACACGCTCGGCGAAACGGGCACCTGGTACGCGCTCTGCCCGCTTGTCTTTCTGGGCGGTTCGCTCAGGGAGATCGGCGGGCACAACCCGTTCGAACCGGCCCAGGCCGGGGCGGCGGTGATCACCGGACCGGGCTATTTCAACTTTGCGGAAACCTACAAGCCGCTCGTCGAAAGCGGCGGCGCGGTCGAGGTGCACACCGCCGAGGATCTGGCCCAGGCGGTCGCGCACTGGCTGGAGGACGATGCGGCCCTTGAAGCCGCCCGCACCGCGGCGCGGGAATGCGTCTCGGATCAGAAACACGCACTGGACGGCGTCATGGACGCGCTCTGCGAACGGCTCCGACTCGGCTGAGCCGTTCACGTATCCCAAGTGTTCCTTCGCGTTGCGTCACGCGGCCGGCATGCGCCGTTCCACGATTTCCGCCCACCAGCTGCACCCGGCCGGGATGGCCTCGTCGTTGAAGTCGTATTCGGGGTGGTGCACCATCGCCGTGTCGCCATTGCCGACCAGAATATAGGCCCCGGGCCGCTCTTCCAGCATGAACGCGAAATCCTCGCCGCCCATCACCAATGGCGCCTCTTCGCAATCGCCTGACACCGCCCGCGCCACCTCGGCGGCGAACTCGGTATGTTCGTCGTGGTTGACCATCACCGGATAGCCGCGGATGTAATTCACATCCACCGTGCCGCCGAACGTCGTGGCGACCCCCTGACAGATTTCCTTGATGCGGGTTTCCGCAAGTTCCCGCATCTCCTTGCTCATGGTCCGAACCGTGCCCTTGATCTGGACCTTTTGCGGGATCACGTTGAACGCCTTGGACGAGGTCTCGAAGGAGGTCACCGAAACAACGACCTGATCGATCGGATCGGCGTTGCGCGATGCAATGGTCTGCAGCGCCAGAACCGCCTGCGCGGTCATTACCGTGGTGTCCACGGTTTCCTGTGGCTTCGCGGCGTGACCCCCACGGCCCTCGAAGGTGATGTCGAACTGATCCGTCGCCGCAAAGAATGCGCCCGGCCGGATCGCGAAGCTGCCGACGGGTTTCCCGGGCCAGTTGTGCATTCCATAGACTTCCTGGATGTTCCAGCGCTCCATCATCCCGTCTTCGCACATTTCGCGGCCGCCGCCGCCGCCTTCCTCGGCGGGCTGGAAGATGACCACGACGGTGCCATCGAAATTGCGGGTCTCGGCGAGGTACTTGGCCGCGCCGAGCAGCATGGCGGTGTGTCCGTCATGGCCGCAGGCATGCATCGCGCCCGGCGTTTTCGAGGCATGGTCCACCCCCGTCGCCTCGTGAATCGGCAGCGCATCCATGTCCGCGCGCAGGCCGATCACCCGGCCCCTGGTATCGGATTTGCCCTTGATCACGCCCACCACGCCGGTGCGTCCGATGCCCGTCACCACCTCGTCGCAGCCGAATTCCTGAAGTTTCTCGGCCACGAGCGCGCTGGTGCGATGGGTATCGAACAGGATCTCGGGGTTTTCGTGAATGTCGCGTCGCCATGCGGTGATCTCATCGTGCAATTCGGCGAACCGGTTCTTGACTGGCATGTGTCTCAACTCTCCTTGGATGGGTCAGGCCGCCGGCATCCGGCGCTCGACCATTTCGGCGAACCACGAGCATCCCAGCGGGATGATCTCGTCGTTGAAATCGTATTCAGGGTGGTGCAGCCCGGCAGTGTCCCCGTTGCCCAGAACGATGAAGGCGCCCGGGCGCTCCTGCAGCATGAAGGAAAAATCCTCGCCCCCCATCACCATCGGCGCCTCGGTACAGCTGCCGCCCACGGCAATGGCCGCCTCGGCAGCGAATTGCGTCTGCGCCTCGGCATTGATCGTCACCGGCACGCCGTGGCTGTAGCGGATCTCGGCGCGGCCTCCCAACGAAGCCGCGATACCCTCGACAACCTCTTTCAGCCGCGTTTCTATCAGCGACCGAGCCTCGTTGGAATGGGTCCGGACCGTGCCGCGCAGCCGTGCGGATTGCGGGATCACGTTGAAGGCCGTCGAAGAGGTTTCCACCGACGTAACGGACACGACCGCCTGCAGGGTCGGATCCACGTTGCGCGACACGATCGTCTGCAAGGCAACGATCACCTGAGACAGCATCACCGTCGTATCCACCGTTTCCTGGGGTTTGGCCGCATGCCCGCCCCGCCCTTCCAGCCGGATGTCGAATTCGTCCGCCGCCGCCAGCAACGGCCCCGAACGGATCGCGAACTGTCCGGTCGGCAGGCCGGGCACGTTGTGCATGGCATAGACCTCCTGAATCCCGAACCGGTCCATCAGCCCGTCCTGGCACATCGCCTCGGCACCGTTACCGCCCTCTTCGGCCGGCTGAAAGATCACCACGGCGGTGCCGTCGAAATTCCGCGTCTCAGCCAGATACTTCGCCGCCCCAAGCACCATGGCCGTGTGCCCGTCATGGCCGCAGGCATGCATCGCGCCCGGCGTTTTCGAAGCGTGGTCGAGCCCGGTCTGCTCCTGCATCGGCAAAGCGTCCATGTCGGCCCGCAGCCCGATCACCCGTCCCTGGGTGTCGGATTTGCCCTTGATCACACCAACCACTCCGGTACGTCCGATGCCCGTCACCACCTCGTCGCAACCGAATTCCCGCAGTTTTTCGGCCACCAGCGCGCTGGTGCGGTGCGTGTCATACAGGATTTCGGGGTTTTCGTGGATGTCACGCCGCCAGGCCGTGATCTCTGCATGCATTTCCGCAAGGCGATTCTTGATCGGCATCTTTTTTCTCCCCGTCACGCCGCCGGCATGCGGCGTTCGACCAATTCGGCGAACCAGCTGCACCCGGCCGGAATGGCATCGTCGTCGAAATCATACGCGGGATGATGGCACATCGCCGTGTCGCCGTTGCCGACAAAGATGTAGGCTCCGGGCCGCTGTTCAAGCATGTAGGCGAAATCTTCGGACGGCATGATGGGATCGGTGTCCGAATTCACCTTGCCTGCCACCGCTTCGGCCGCCTCTGCCGCATGGGCGGTCTCGGCTTCGGAATTGACCGTGACGGGATAGCCAGGCGTCCATGTCACCTCGGCCCTGGCGCCAAAGGCCGAGGCCGTATCCTCGGCGATCCGGCGCACCCGCTCCTCGGCGATGCTCCGGTATTCCGGGTCCAGCGTCCGGACCGTCCCCTTGAGGGTCACGGTATGCGCGATCACGTTCGAGGCGACGCTGTCGGTTTCGAATGTCCCCACCGTCAGCACCACGCGCTTGATCGGGTCCACCGTGCGCGACACCACCGATTGCAGGGCGACGACGATATGCGACGCAACCAGTGTGGTGTCCACCGCCTCGTGCGGCGCGGCGGCATGGCCGCCCTTGCCCGTCACGACGATCTCGAATTCGTCGGACGAGGCCAGCAACGCGCCGGGCCGGATCGCGAATTCGCCCACCGGCAGGCCGGGCATGTTGTGCATGCCATAGACCTCCTGAATGCCCCAACGCTCCATCAGCCCGTCCTGGCACATGGCAAGACCGCCTGCGCCGCCCTCTTCGGCGGGCTGGAAGATCAGCACCGCCGTGCCGTCGAAATTCCGTGTCTCCGCAAGGTATTTCGCGGCCCCCAGCAACATCGAGGTGTGCCCGTCATGGCCGCAGGCATGCATCTTGCCCGGCACGGTCGAGGCATAGTCGGCACCCGTCGCCTCCTCGATCGGCAGGGCATCCATGTCGGCGCGCAGGCCCACGACGCGGCCTTTGGTATCGGTCCTGCCTTTGATCACCGCCACGACCCCGGTCTTGCCGACACCGGTGGTGATGTCCTCGATTCCGAATTCCTTCAGACGCGCGACGACGAAAGCGGCGGTCTCGTGCACGTCGTACATGAGTTCGGGATGGGCGTGCAGATGGCGGCGCCATCCGGTGATTTCGTCATGCATCTCGGCCAGCCGGTTCTTGATCGGCATGTCCAGTCCTCCCCTGATTGACGCGTCTTGCGGCGCTAGCCGGTCAGCCGGTCCAACAGCCGCTCCATGAAGCCCTGGCCCGCCTGGAACTGGGCCACGGTGATGAATTCGTTGGGCTGGTGCGCCTGCGCAATGTCGCCGGGTCCGCAAATGACCGCCGAATAGCCCGCCTGCTGAAAGTGGCCCGCCTCGGTCCCATAGCTGACCACGTGGCGCGCATTGTCGCCGGTAATGGCGCGCACCAGCGTCTCGGCCTCGCCATCCTGCTCCGGTTCCAGGGCCGGCACGGCGAAATGCTCGGACACGTCGATCCGCGCCTCCGGGTGAACCGCCCGCATCTCGGCCTCGACCGCGCGCACCTCGGTCAGGTAGGCGTTCCGCCAGCTTGCAGGATCCTCGCCCGGCACGACGCGGAAATCCATCATGAACCGGCAATCCTTGGCGGTGATGTTGTGCGCCGTGCCGCCGCTGATCTGCCCGACATGACAGGTTGTCCAGGGCGGATCGAACAGCGCCGCCATTCCCGACGGCTCTGTCGCCCTGTTCGCGGCGTTTCGGTGGTTGGCCCAGTCAATCAGCGGGGCCGCGGACATCACCGCATTGACGCCCGTATGCATGATCGAACTGTGGACTTCGAACCCCACGACGTGGGTATCGTATCCGAAGCCGCCCTTGTGCCCCGTCACCGCCTGCATCATCGACGGCTCACCGACGATCACGGCCGAGCCTTTCGGCACCATGTCCTGCATGGCCCGGATCATCGGCGGGGCTCCGGTGCACCCGACTTCCTCATCGAAGCTGAGCGCCAGTTGCAGCGGGCGGGAGATGTTGCGGTTCTGCGCCTCGACCATCGCCCAGATCGCCAGCGCGTCGAACCCCTTCATGTCGCAGGTGCCGCGCCCGAAATACTTTCCGTCACGCTCGACGACTTCGAATGGATCGGTCTCCCAGGGCTGGCCATCGACCGGCACCACATCGGTATGCCCCGACAGTACGATGGCCCCCTCCTCCCTTGGTCCCACATGCGCCACCAAGGCCGCCTTGTGCGGCTGGTCCGGGTCGGGCCAGCGATGGGTCTCGATGCCGTGACCCCGAAGATAGTCCTCGACCCAATCGACCAGCGGCAGGTTGGTTTCACGGCTCACGGTCGGAAACGAGATCAACCTGGTCATGATCTCAAGGGGCGTGAGGCGCGGGGTCATGCCATCAGTACCCGCTGTCGGTCGTCAGGATCAGGTGCCCCGGTTCGACCTCGCGGTACTCCGAAGGTTCGGGCTGGTAGTTCAGAGGATGAATTGGTGACGGTATCGGCTTGAAATTCAAATCCTTTTCCGACTTGCGCTTGTGCGGATCCGCGATCGGAACCGCCTTCATCAAGGCTTGGGTATAGGGGTGCTGCGGGTTCTCGAAAACCCGCGCACGCGGCCCGAGTTCAACGATCCGGCCCAGATACATGACCCCCACGTAATGGCTGACCCGCTCCACAACCGCCATGTCATGGCTGATGAACAGATAGCTCAGCCCCAGCTCGGCCTGAAGCTCCATCATCAGGTTCAGAACCTGCGCCTGCACCGACACGTCGAGCGCCGACACCGCCTCGTCCGCGATGATCAGCTTGGGGTTCAACGCCAGCGCGCGGGCGATGGCGATGCGCTGCCGCTGTCCGCCTGACATTTCGTGCGGAAACCGGCGCATGAAGCTGCGCGGCAGCTGCACGCGGTCGAACAGATGCGCGACGCGGTCCTGCAGTTCGGAGCCGCTGGCGACGTTGTAGTTCTTGAGCGGCTCGGCCACCTGGTCGACAAGCTGCATCTGCGGGTTGAGCGACGCGAAGGGATCCTGAAAGATCATCTGCATGTCCAGGCGCGCCCTGCGCAGGCCGGCCTGATCCAGCTTCATGATGTCGACGCCGTCAAGGTTGATCTCACCCGCCATCGGCTCGACCAGCCGCAGGATGGAGCGCCCCGCCGAGGACTTTCCGCAGCCGGATTCGCCCACGAGGCTGAGGGTCTGGCCGCGGTTGAGCGTGAACGAGACATCCTCGACCGCATGCACGTTCGCGACCGTGCGCCGCAACAGGCCGCCCTTGACCGGGAACCGCGTCGTCAGGTTCCTGACGGTCAAAAGCACTTCGTTCGTGCCCGGGATCGGCGCGATGGTCTGGTTTTCGGCCCCCAACAGCTTCATCGGCTCGGGCGCCGCCTTGCCCCGCATCTCCCCGAGTTTCGGCACGGCAGCCAGCAGCGCCTTGGTGTAGTCGTGCTGCGGGTTCTCGAAGATTTCGGTGACGGTCCCCTCTTCGACCTTGTTGCCGCGATACATGACCACCACGCGGTCGGCCATCTGGGCCACAACCGCCATGTCATGCGTGATGAACATCACCGCTGTTCCGGTTTCACGCTTGAGCCGGTCCATCAAGGCCAGGATCTCGGCCTGGATGGTCACGTCCAGCGCCGTCGTCGGTTCGTCGGCGATCAGCAGGCGCGGCTCGCAAGCCATCGCCATCGCGATCACCACCCGCTGGCGCATCCCGCCCGACAGTTCATGTGGATACTGCCGCAGCCTGCGTTCCGGTTCGGGAATGCGGACCTGCCTCAGCAGTTCGAGCGCCCGCGCTTCGGCCGCGGCCTTGGACATGTCCTTGTGGATGCGCAGACCCTCGGTCAGCTGCCGGCCCACCGTGAAGACGGGATTGAGCGCCGTCATCGGCTCCTGAAAGATCATTCCGATCTCGTTGCCGCGAATCTGCTTCATCAGATCCTGATCGACCTTCGACAGATCCAGTTCCTCGCCGTCGCGGCGGTCGAACAGCAGCTGGCCGCCGGCGATTTCGCCGCCGCCGAATTCGACCAGCCGCATCAGCGACAGCGACGACACCGACTTGCCAGACCCGGATTCTCCAACGATACAAACGGTTTCGCCTGGTCTGACCTCGAACGAGACATCCTCGACCCCCACCACGGGGCCATCCTTGGTCTGGAACTCGACCCGGAGTTTTCTGATCTGTGCAATAGGCTGATCCAGCACGCGCGCGCTCCCCTCGGTCGCCCTTATCTGTCGTGCGACAAACGCTATGACCGCTCGGAGGGGAAAGTCAAACCCATTGCAGATTTTCCCCACGGCAAGGCTTGCAATTTTCGGAAACTCTGTTTCGATACGCTTCGTAACCGTTCCTGGGGAGAGAACGAAAACCACGACGCGCAGCTTGCGCACCGTTTGTTTTCAATACTTTACCTTACGACCGGCAACGCCAAATCCGCAGGCAATGCGGAGATAGACGCGGCACATTCGTGTCCAACATGGAGTGTAGAATGAAAACCAAAGCCCTTTTACTTGGTGCGATCGCAAGCACGGCGCTGGCCCCGGCGGCCTTTGCCGAGCGTGGATCGGACGGCAATGTCAGCATCATCTACTGGCAGGCCCCGTCGATCCTGAACCCGTTCCTGTCGGGCGGCACCAAGGACGTGGAATCCTCGTCCCTGATCATCGAACCGCTGGCCCGGTACGACCAGGACGGCAACATGGTGCCCTATCTGGCCGCCGAGATTCCGACCGTCGAGAACGGCGGCGTCAGCGAAGACCTGACCTCGATCACCTGGAAGATCGCACCGGGAATCGTCTGGTCGGACGGCACGCCTTTCACCGCGCATGACGTGAAGTTCACGGCCGATTACTGCATGCACCCCGAAGGCGGCTGCGCGCAGTTGACCAAGTTCGAAGGCGTGACCTCGGTCGAGGCGGTTGACGACATGACCGTCAAGGTGACGTTCGAGGCCCCGACGCCCTTCCCCTACGGCCCGTTCGTCGGCGGCGAAAGCCCGATCATCCAGAAGGCCCAGTTCGAGAACTGCATCGGCGCCAAGGCCCCGGAATGCACCGAGCAGAATTTCGGCCCGATCGGCACCGGCCCCTTCGTGGTGGACGAATTCAAGCCGAACGACGTGATCACCATGTCGGCCAACCCGAACTATCGTGATCCGAACAAGCCGGCCTTTGCCACGCTGACCTTCAAGGGCGGCGGCGATGCCACCGCGGCCGGTCGCGCGGTGATGGAAACAGGCGAGTTCGACTATGCCTGGAACCTGCAGCTGGCGCCGGAAGTGATCGCGCAGATGGAAGCGGGCGGCAAAGGCATTCCGGTGGCTGGTTTCGGTCCGCTGGTCGAACGCATCATGCTGAACCAGACGAACCCGTCGCCGGACCTGCCGGAAGGCGAGCGTTCGACGGCCGCGCATCCGCATCCGTTCCTAACCGACCCGGCGGTCTACAAGGCGATGTCCCTGGCCATCGACCGTCCGCTGCTGGTCGAAATCGGATACGGCAAGGCCGGTCAGGTGACCTGCAACTGGGTGCCCGCACCTGCCGCGGTCAATTCCGACACCTTCACCTGCGACACACAGGATCTGGATGCGGCCAACCAGCTGCTGGAAGACGCAGGCTACAAGGACACCAACGGCGACGGCGTGCGCGAAACGCCCGACGGTGTTCCGATGAAGGTCGTCTACCAGACCTCGACCAACGCCGTGCGTCAGGACTTCCAGGCGCTGATCAAGGAGTGGTGGGCCCAGATCGGCATCGAGACCGAACTGCGCAACATCAACGCTTCGGTCTTCTTCGGCGGTGATCCGGGCTCGCCCGACACCTTCCAGAAGTTCTACGCCGACGTGCAGATGTACGCCAACACCTTCAACGGTACCGACCCGCAGTCCTATCTGGGCAACCTGCTTTGCGACAAGGCGCCTCGCCCCGAAACCCAGTGGCAGGGCGAGAACATCTCGCGCTGGTGCAACCCGGAGTATGACGCGCTGCATGCCAAGCTGGCCGAGACCGCCGGTGCCGAGGCACGCGCCGAAATCGCCAAACAGCTGAACGACATGGCGATCGAAGGCGGCGCGATGATCCCGCTGGTGCACCGTGGCCGTCTGTCCGCGCATTCGACCACGTTGGGCGGCGTCGTGCTGAACGTGTGGGACAGCGAGCTTTGGAACGCTGCCGACTGGTTCCGCAAGACCGGTTCCTGATCACTGCACTTGCAATGCCGCGCTCCGACTCGTATCGGGGCGCGGCCTCTGACAAGCGGCCGCAAGAAAAAGACTCGTAAACCAAGGCGCACCTGAATGCTGACCTTCACCATCCGACGTCTGGTCCTGGCTGTCCCGACGCTTTTGTTCATCAGTCTTGTCATCTTCCTGCTTCTCGAACTCGCGCCCGGAGATCCGATGGCGCAGGTGCCGCTGACGGTGCCGCCGGAAGTGAAGGAAAAGATGCGCGAGGCGCTGGGGCTGGGCCAACCCATGCACATCCGGTTCTGGAAATGGATCGTGCAGTTCTTCTGGATCGAGCCGCAGGTTCTCATCGACCACATTTTCGGAACGACGTTTTCGCAAGGCGACCTGCGGGTGATCTCGTGGCAGACCCGCTCGCCGGTCATGGACATTGTCGTTCAGCGCATCCCGCAGACCCTCTGGGTCGTCGGTACGGCCTATGTCGTGGCCATCATCATCGCCCTGCCGATCGGCATCTATTCCGCCTATCGGCAGTATTCCTGGTTCGATCAGATGGGCACCTTCGTGTCGATGGTAGGGTTCTCGGTGCCGCCGTTCTTCTCGGGGGTTCTGGTCATCGTGATCTTCTCGGTGCAATTGGGCTGGTTCCCGTCGATCTACGACACCACCCACAAGGTCACGGACTGGGACAGCTTCGTGATCCAGCTTCAGCAGATGATCATGCCGGTGATGGTGCTGGCCCTGCAGATCACCGCGCAGCTGAGCCGGTTCATGCGCGCATCGATGCTGGACAACCTGAACCAGGATTACGTGCGCACCGCCCGCGCCAAGGGCCTGAGCGAATACACGGTGGTCATGGTCCACGTGCTGCGCAACTCGATGATCCCGGTCGTCACCGTTATCGCCCTCGGGATTCCGGCGATCTTCGGCGGCGCCATCATCACCGAACAGGTGTTCAAGGTGAACGGGATCGGCCAGCTGCTGATCGGCGCGATCCAGGCCAACGACCTGCCGATGGTACAAACCCTCACATTCATCTTTGCCGTGCTGATCGTTTTGTTCAATCTGGTCGCCGACGTCCTTTACGGCATTCTGGACCCGAGGATCCGCTATGACTGAGAAGGATCGCACAGACACGCTGGTCCCTGACGAAGGACTCGTACCGGCCTCGACCGCGCTGCCCACGGCCGGCGTCATGGATGAACTGGTCAGCCCGCCGCGCAGCCAGTGGCGGGATGTCTGGGATCAGTTCAAGACCCACCGCGGCGCCATGATCGGCGCGATCCTGTTCATCCTGATCGTCGCTTCGGTCTATCTCGGCCCGTTCTTCTGGGACATCGACCCGACCCAGACCGCGATCCGCGAACGGAACCAGGGCCCGAGCTGGGCACATCCCTTCGGAACCGATCAGCTCGGTCGCGACATACTGGCGCGCATGATGGCGGGGGGCCAGACCTCGGTTTCGGTCGGGATCACCGCGATGCTGCTGGCGCTGCTCCTCGGTTCGCTGATCGGGGTGCTGGCCGGGTTCTTCCGGCGGCTCGACGGACCGTTGATGCGCCTGACCGACCTGTTCCTGGCACTACCCCTGCTGCCGCTGCTGCTGGTGATGATGCTGCTGTTCCGCGAGCCGCTTTCGGCCGCCTTCGGGCTGGAACGCGGGATCTTCATCCTGATCGTCTGCGCCATCGGAATCACCTCGTGGATGCCGACGGCGCGGATCGTGCGCGGCGACGTGCTGGCCATCAAGGAACGCGAGTTCGTTCTGGCCGCCCGCTCGATCGGCACCAGCAACACCCAGATCATCACCCGGCACATCCTGCCCAACGTGCTGTCGCCTATCATGGTGTCGGCCACGCTGGGCATCGCCACGGCAATCATCACCGAAAGTGCGCTGTCCTTCCTGGGGCTGGGCTTCCCGCCCGATTTCCCGACCTGGGGCCGCCTGCTGTTCGATGGCGTCGATTACCTGCAGCAATACCCCGAGCGGGTGTTCTGGCCGGGGCTGGCGATCTCGCTGACCGTGCTCAGCGTCAACTATCTGGGTGACGGCCTGCGCGACGCGCTCGACCCGAGGATTCGGGGCCGCTGACCGGCCCCGACCGGCTGTCCGATCAGGACGGTTTGGTTTCCAGTTTTCTGCGGATCCGGCGGACCGACCACCAGACCGCGGCGACGACCGGCACCGTGATCGCCGCCGTCAGCGTCCCCTTGCTGATCCCGGCCCCGGTCAACGGGTAGAGCAGGTATCCCGCGAGCGACACCGCGTAATAGCTGATCGCCACCACGGACAGCCCTTCGACCGTGTGCTGAAGCCTCAGGGCAAGATCGGCACGCCGATCCATGCTCTCCAGCAGCGCCTGGTTCTGCGCGCTGCGCTCAACGTCCACGCGGGTCCGAAGCAGTTCGCCCGCCCGAATGGCGCGGTCGGACAGCGCCTCCAGCCGCTTTTCGGTCGATTTGACGGTGCGCATCGCCGGTTCGTAGCGGCGCATCATGAAATCCGCAAAAGTCTGGCGGCCCTGGTACCGTTCTTCGCGCAGGACTTCGATCCGCTGGTTCACGATGGCCTCATAGGCCCCGGTGGCGCCGAAGCGAAAGGCGCAGCGCGCCGACAGGGTTTCGAGCTCGGCCGAGGTCGAAAGGAGCTGCGGCAGCAACTCGTCGGCCTGCGCCCCTCCGCCAGTCATCTCGGTCATCAGGGCCGTCAGCCGGCCGTCGAGTTCCCCGATGCGCGGCGTCAGCGCCTTGACCCGCGCAAAGCCAAGCATCGACATCGCCTTGTAGGTTTCGATCTCGCACAGGCGCTGGATGATCCTGCCCGTGCGGCGGCGTCCGGTTTCGCGGGCCACGAAGAGGGCAAAGCGCATGTGCCCGGCCGGATCGATGCGGAAATCGCTGGCGGCCACCGCGGCATCGTCCAGCACCCGCGCCACGGCAAGGCTTTCGGCCTCGAACCATTCCCCCAAAGCCTCGTCGATCCGATCTTCGCCCGGATGGTCCACGACCCGCACCATCGCCGACGTGACCCTTTGGCCCGGACTTTGCATCAGCCAGTCCTGCGGAAAGATCTCGAAATCCGCAGGGTTGAAGGCCCGCTCGCTGACGGTTTGGGAAATCGCCGTGTAGGTGACGAATTCGGTATGCTGCTCCCATTTGAGCCAGTGCCGTCCGATCTGCCCGGCATAATGCGTGGCGTCGGGCTGCGGGTGCGGAACGCCGTGCCGGTCGAGCAGATCGATCAGATGCGCGAGATCGCGGGCCTTGTCCCGCGCCGCGGCCTCCACAGGCTGCTTGATGGCCAGAAAGACCACGGTGCAGGGTGCCGATGCCGCCGGAAAGGGCCGAGCGTGCAGCTCATTGGCCAGCGCGTAGCGCAACGGATGGTCCTGGATCGGCGTCATGACAAGCTCCTGCGGATGCGGGCCACTATACGCGATCCCGGAAAGACATCAATTCCGTTTTATTTCAGATGTTTAGCGGAATACCGCCGTATACAAAAGCGACCTTTTCAGCCTTTCGGCTCCCACAGTTCGATCGGGTTGCCCTCGGGATCGTGAAGCCGGGCGAACCGGCCGATGTCGCCGTCCCACTCGGTGCGGGTTTCGACGGCAATGCCAGCGGCCTGCAACTGTGCGATCATCGCCTCCAGGTCGTTCACCCGAAAATTGAACATCCACTGCCGCCGGGTATCGCCGAAATATTCCGTGTCTTCGGCAAAAGGCGCAAACATCGTCTGCCCCGCACGCTGCCGCCAGGGACCGGCGGTGAACCGTGTCACGCCCAGATGGGTTTCGTACCATTCCGCCAGCCTCTCGGGATCGCGGGCGCGAAAGAAGACACCGCCAATTCCGTTCACCTGTTCCATGGGCCACCTCCGCAAGGGCGACGGTAGCTTGGTCAGGGCCGGGTTCGCAAAAGAAAAGGCGCCCGAGCCGAGCGCCTCTTCCGATTGCGTCGGAGCCGGCCTCAGTCGATCATCGGCAACAGCTTGTCCAGCGACTGCTTGGCGTCGCCATAGAACATCCGGGTGTTTTCCTTGAAGAATAGCGGGTTTTCGATGCCCGAATACCCGGTGCCCTGGCCGCGCTTGCTGACGAAGACCTGCTTGGCCTTCCACACTTCCAGAACCGGCATCCCGGCGATGGGGCTGTTGGGATCCTCCTGCGCCGCCGGGTTCACGATGTCGTTCGAACCGATGACGATGGCCACATCCGTATCGGGGAAATCGTCGTTGATCTCGTCCATCTCCAGCACGATGTCGTAGGGAACCTTGGCCTCGGCCAACAGCACGTTCATGTGGCCCGGCAGACGGCCCGCGACGGGGTGGATGGCGAAGCGGACGGTCTTGCCCTTGGCCCGCAGCTTGCGGACCAGTTCGCTGACCGACTGCTGCGCCTGCGCCACCGCCATGCCGTATCCGGGCACGATGATCACGCTGTCGGCATCGTTCAATGCCGCGGCCACGCCATCGGCCTCGATGGCGATCTGCTCGCCCTCGACCTCCATCGCGGGGCCGGATGTGTTGCCGAAGCCGCCGAGGATCACGCTGACGAAATGCCGGTTCATCGCCTTGCACATGATGTAGCTGAGGATGGCACCGGATGAGCCCACCAGCGCCCCCACCACGATCAGCAGGTCGTTGCCGAGGCTGAAGCCGATGGCCGCCGCCGCCCAGCCCGAGTAGGAGTTGAGCATCGACACCACCACCGGCATGTCGGCGCCGCCGATGCCCATGATCAGGTGATAGCCGATGAACAGCGCCGCCAGCGTCATCAGGAACAGCGGAAAGAAGCCGCCGGTGTTGAAGTACCAGATCAGGCAGATCAGCGACAGCGCCGCCGCGCCGGCATTCAGCATGTGCCCGCCCGGCAGCTTGGTGGCCGCAGACGTGACCTTGCCCGCCAGCTTGCCATAGGCGATGACCGAGCCGGTGAAG